>CAMYZX010000009.1 GCA_947304025.1 uncultured Bacillota bacterium | reverse complement strand
AGGTAGAAAAAACTACTAAAGCTAAAAAAACAACTAAAAAAGAGTCAAAATAATTGACTTTTTTTTGTTATTAAAATAATATAAAACATACTTAAAGGGGGAAAGTATGACTGCAGAGGAATATAAAAATAAAAAATTAGAAATATATAATAGACTTACAGAAAGTGAAGGGTATAACGAGGAAAATTTGACTAATGGTGAATTATGTCATAAATGTGGAGGAAAATGCTGTAGAAATTATCCATGCGTTTTTTCACCAGAGGATTTTATTGATATATATGACTTAGATTATATGAAAAGTATTCTTGATACTGGATACTTTGTAATTGATACATTTTTTAGATATCAAGGGGAAGATATAATTTATTATGTTAGACCTAGAGGAGTAGATGACGATAATGTAGTCACAGATCCTGATAAAAGAGGAAGAAGATGTATGCTTCATACAGATAATGGTTGTATGCTTGATTTTTATACAAGACCTTCTGGAGGAGCATTATTAATACCAAATCCTAATAGAATTATTTGCGAATATTCTAGATGTGATGCCAAGTATTCTTCTACAGATCAATATGAGGAATGGTGCGATTATCAAGACGTAATGTTAGAACTTTTAGATTATTATTCTGATAAAAAAATAGCGCCAAATGTTAGTAAAATATATAAATTAGAAAGAATAATTAGACAAGATGAGATATAATTAATATAAATAGGAGATTATATGAAAAAAGGGAAATTAATTGTTGTATCTGGGCCTAGTGGTGTAGGTAAAGATACTGTTGTATCAGAATATTTAAAATTACATCCAGAAGATGTATTATCTGTTTCTATGACTAGTAGACCAAAAAGGGATTATGAAATAGATGGAGTACATTATTATTTTAGAACTAAAGAAGGTTTTGAAGAAGAAGTTGCTAATGGCAATTTATTAGAGTATGCTACTTATAATGGTAATTATTATGGTACTCCAAAGAGTGAAGTAATCAAAAGATTAGAAGATGGTATAAATGTAATTCTTGTTATAGAAGTACAAGGTGCTAGAAATATTAAGAATATGCTTGGTAAAGATGCATTACTTATATTTGTATTACCACCATCAATTGAAGCTTTAAGAGAAAGATTACTTAATAGAGGGACTGATTCTTTGGAAGTAATTAATGAAAGATTAGAAATAGCAGAAAGAGAAATAAGAGAAAATACTTTCTATGATTATAAAATAATAAATGATAACTTAGATAATGCTGTAAAATCATTAGAAAACATTATAAAAAATAATATAAATGAATAAAATAATGTTATAATAATTATTGAGGTGTACTTATGAAAAATAATAAGATTAATTATGATGATGTAAATGAGATTACATCTACTGGTAAAAAAATATTAAAAATACTTTATATTCTTTTAATAGTAGCTGGTATCTATGCTTTAACATTAATTAATAAAGAATGGAAGATATTTGGATTTATAGGTAGTTTTATTAGAGTAATATCTCCATTATTTATTGGTATATTTATTGCATATTTACTAAATCCATTAATTACAAGGATGACTGCTAAAAAGAAATTGAATAGAGTAGTAGCTACTATAATAATATTTGTAATATTTATAGTAGTAGTATATTTATTATTACAATATTTAATACCACTTGTTATTAGTGAAGTTAATGAATTAATTAAATACTTACCAACTGTATTTGATTCAATTAATGGTGTAGTAAGTAATTTATTAACTAAATTAAATTTAAGTGAATTAAATGCATCTGATACATTTAATGTTAAGAATATAATGACAACTGCTTTAAATACATATATGGGTAATGCTCCAACAAGATTATTCTCGTTAGCAGGATCATTTGTATCTAAGACAGGAACATTACTATTAAGTTTAATTATAGGATTCTATTTATGCTTAGATTTTGATAGGGCATCAGATTTCTTATATGTGTTTATTCCTAAAAAACATAGAGCAAGCATTCATAAATTATTTAATAATATTTCTGAACAAATATTTTCATTTGTTAAAGGAACAGGTTTAATAGCAATACTTGTATTTGCTACATCTGCAATATGTTTTGGGATATCTGGTTTAAAGGCAGCAATATTCTTTGCATTATGGAATGCTATCACTAATATAATTCCTTATATTGGACCTTATATTGGTGGTATCCCTATAATAGCAGTAGCATTTGCTACCGATGTTAGATTAGGTATTATTATTACAATCGTGGTCATTGCAATTCAATTAATAGAAAGTTATATATTACATCCAATTGTTATGAGTAAGACAATGAAATTACATCCAGTAACAATTATTTTAGGATTATTGATATTTGGACATTTCTTTGGTATAATTGGTATGGTTATTGCAACACCGCTTACTGCAATAATTAAAACTATATGGTTATTTATAAATGAAAAATTTAAAATAACTCAAATGTTTAATAAAAATCAAACGAATGAAGAGTAAATAATTGTATTTATTATAGAGACTTAGTGATGGTGAAATACTAAGATAAATAGATTATTGAAAGCTACCATTCTAGATGCATTTATATGCCGGATTAATTTCCGTTAAATAATTAAGTAAAAAAAAGGATGGTACCGCCCTTAGGGCTCCTTAGTGTACTATCCTTTTGTTTTGTTTTAGGAGGATTTATGTATAATATTATAGCAATTGATGGAACATCAGGTTCAGGAAAAGGGACTATAGCTAAAGAAGTAGCTAGAAGACTTAACTACACATATATAGATACAGGTGCTATGTATAGATGTGTAGCATTAAAATCATTAGAAGATAACATTAGTCTTGATGAGGAAGATAAAATGGTTAACCTTTTAAAGAATATGGATATTAGATTAACTAATGATGGTAAAGTATATTTAGATGGTAGAGATGTATCAACTGAAATAAGAACAGAAGAAATAAATGACAGAGTACCTAAAGTAGCTAATATAGTTCCACTTAGATTAGTTATGAAAGATAAACAAAGAGAAATGGCAACTAAATCAGACGTAGTTATGGAAGGTAGAGATATAACTACTCATATATTCCCAGATGCTAAATATAAATTTTATATAGATGCTTCTATTGATATTAGAGCGGAAAGAAGATATAAACAAAATTTAGAAAAAGGTATAGAATCTACTTTAGAAGAAGTAAAGAAAAATCTTGAAGAAAGAGACTATAACGACATGAACAGAAACACAATAGGAGCATTAAAGAGAACTCCTGAACAACATTATATAGATAATGGAAAGAACACATTAGAAGAATCAGTAAATGAAATATTAAAAATAGTAGGTGAAGAATAATGAATTTAAAAGATAAATATATAGAATTTTTTGTAAGTAAAGGACATGTGCAAATTCCTAGTGCTCCAATAGTACCAGAGAATGATCCTTCAGTATTATTTAATACTGCTGGTATGCAACCTTTAATACCATATTTAATGGGGCAAAAGCATCCTTTAGGAGATATGCTTTGTGATTATCAAAAATGTATGAGAACAACAGATCTTGATGAAATTGGTGATAAAACACATCATACATTCTTTGAGATGTTAGGTAACTGGTCATTAGGTGCTTATTTTAAGAAAGAAAGTATTACTTGGAGTTTTGAATTTTTAACTAAAGTATTAGAAATACCTGTTAATAGATTAGGTGTTACTGTATTTGGTGGAGATGACAAAGTCCCATTTGATCAAGAAGCACATGATTTATGGGTAAATCTAGGTATTAGTGAAGGGCATATTGCTAGTACAGTAGAAGATAACTTCTGGGCAGCTGGAGAAACTGGCCCATGTGGTACTGATACTGAAATATTCTATTTTAGAAGTGAAGAAGAAGTACCTGAAGTATTTGATACTGAGGATGATAGATGGGTAGAAATCTGGAATAACGTATTTATGGAATTTAATAGAGATTCTGAAGGAAATATTTCATATCTTCCTAAAAAAAATATAGATACTGGTATGGGTGTAGAAAGAGTAGTAGCTGTTTTAGAAGGTAAAACAGATAACTATACATCATCACTATGGATAGATGTTATTAAGAAAATTGAAGAAATATCAGGTAAACCTTATGAGGGTAATGAAAAAGCATTTAGAATAATTGCAGATCATATTAGAACTGCTACATTTATATCTGCAGATAATGCTGGTATTAAACCAAGTAATAAAGATCAAGGATATATTTTAAGAAGATTAATAAGAAGAAGTATTAGATATGCTAAAGAATTAGGTATTGATATAAATAGTAATTATGATATAGAAATAGCTAAGATGATAATAGATAAATATAAATCTTATTATGAAGAATTATCTAAGAATGAATCTGTAGTTTATGAAGTATTAACTAATGAGAAGATTAAGTTCAATAGAACTCTTGAAAAAGGTTTAAAAGAATTTGAAAAAGTATCTAATAAAGATATTGATGCTGATACTGCATTCCATTTATATGATACATTTGGATTTCCAATTGAATTAACTATAGAGTTAGCTAATGATAAAGGGCTTAAAGTTGATGAAGAAGGATTTAAAGCAAAATTTAAAGCACATCAAGAGTTATCTAGAAGCTCTTCTGAAGGTAAATTTAAAGGTGGTTTAGCGGGTAATTCTGAAATTGAAACAAGATATCATACTGCAACACATTTACTTAATGCAGCCCTTAAAATTACTGTTTCAAAGGATGTTCATCAAAGAGGATCAAATATTAATGAAGAAAGAATGAGATTTGACTTTAACTGTGATCATAAATTAACTGATGAAGAAATAAAAAACACTGAAGATTTAGTTAATAAATGGATAGATGAAGATTTAGTTGTTACAAAAGAAGAAATGTCTAAAGAAGATGCAATTAAGTCTGGTGCAGAATGTATGTTTATAGAAAAATATCCAGATATGGTTACTGTATATAGTATTGGAAATGTTTCTAAAGAATTATGTGGTGGTCCACATGTATCTCATACTAAAGAAATAGGCAAGTTTAAAATAACTAAAGAAGAAAGTGTTTCATCAGGAATTAGAAGAATAAAAGCAATTATTGAATAATTGCTTTTTTATTTTATTTTTTATGATATAATATTTATATTACGAGGTGTATATGAAAAAAGTAAAAATAATTATTCCAATTATAATTATATTATTAATGGGAGCTTTAGTAGGATTATGTTTATATTTAGTTAGTCCTGTATCTAAAAGTGATAAGAAAGTAGTATTTGAAGTAAAAAGATTTGAAAATGGTTATGGTATGAAATCATTAATAAGTGACCTAAAGAAAGATAATCTTATTAAGAATGAAACTTTTACTTATTATTATGTTAGATTAAATAAATTTGATGTAGAAGCAGGTACTTATATTCTTTATGAAAATATGGGTTTAAGAGAAATATTTGAAAAAATATCTGATTCTAAAAATGTAAAAGAAGAAACTATGACTATTACATTTAAAGAAGGAAGAAATATGAAAGGTGTTATTAGTACTATTACTGAGAATACTAAGATTACTGAAGATGAAATACTAAATAAATTAAAAGATCAAGAATATATTAAATCTTTAATAAAAGATTATTGGTTCTTAACAGACGAAATATTAGATCCAAATATTTATTATCCATTAGAAGGATATTTAGCACCAGATACATATGAATTTAAGAAAGATGCTACTATTGAAGATATATTTAAGAAGATGCTAGATCAAGAATCTGATATATTAGATACATATAAAGCATCTATTGATAAGAGTGAATTATCTCTTCATAAAATAATGACATTAGCTTCTATAGTAGAACTTGAAGGTAATAATGAGAATAATAGAAAACAAATAATGGGTGTATTTATGAATAGACTAAATAATGGTATGAGTTTAGGATCAGACGTAACTACTTATTACGCTATAGGAGTTGATATGTCTGAAAGAGACTTATATCAATCAGAAATAGATGCTGTAAATGCCTATAATACAAGAAGCCCACAAGCAGGTGGTATGATACCTGTAGGACCTATTTGTAATCCATCAAGAGAGTCTATTGATGCTGCAGTAAATTATAATCCAAATGATTACTTTTTCTTTGTGGCAGATAAGAGAAATAACATATATTTTAGTAGAACAAATGAAGAACATCAACAAATAATAAATCAATTAATTCAAGAAGGATTATGGTATACATATTAAAATGACTTACAGTCATTTTTTTATTGCATTTATAATAAAATTATAGTATTATAAAAAACTAAAGGTGATAGTATGGAAAAGAAAGAAAAATTAACTAAAGCAGGCAGAAAAGCTGTAAGAGAAAGAATTGCTATGAAATTAAAGGATATTGATTTTGATCCTAATCATAGAATTAAATTAAGTTTAGAAGATTTAGAAGACTTATTATTTGAAAAAGAACCAAACAAACCTAAAGAATTTGCATTCTTTTATGAAGGACTATGCAAACTAGATTTAAGTGAAGTTTCACTTAAAGGTGTTAACTTAGAAAGTAAACATAAAGTAGATTTAAGTGATACAAATTTAGATGTAGACCTTAACATAGTAAGAAGATGGAATTCTGGATATAATATTTCAATTAGAAATATTAATTTTAATAATGTGGATTTAAGTAAGAATTTTCCAATTAGACATAATATTACTTTTGATAATTGTGAGTTGAAAAATACAGGAATAAAATTATCTAAAATTGGTAGAAATCTATGGTTTAAACATTGTGATTTAAGTGATAATGATTTCTCTGATCAAGAATTACATTGTGTAGGATTCCGCTTTCAGAAAGGTTATGAATATAGGTTAATTACTGGTACTACCCAAATAGTTCAATGTAATTTATCTAATACAAAAGCTATAATAAAACCTTGGAAAAAAGGAACATTTACATGGGATGTTAGTCTTATTCATGATCCTGTAAGAACAGATAAACATCTTGGAAGATTAATGGCAAAGGGATTCCTTAAGGGCTGTACTATTAAAGGTAGAAAAATTAAACCAATGGGAATGAAAAATGATAAGAGAAAGAAACAAAATTATAGTAGATATACTAGTGATAAAATCAATGGATTATTAGATACAATTGAGGCACAATTATCTGGTTATAATTTTGGTGGTAGAATGGCTAAGGATGCAGTAGTACCACAATCAAAAAAAGAAGAATCTAAGAAGATAGTACTTGCTACAACACCAGAACAAAATGCTGGTAGTTTCTATGGCTGTGATAACGTACCTGTTATTGAAGACCCAAAAGAAGATGAGTGCACTGGTGTAGGCAGCTTCTATGGATGTGGTAATGTTCCGCCAGTAGCGAAACCTACAAAGAAGAAAGAATTAACTGTGCCTAACCCTAATTCACCAAACAAGAAATAAGAGGATTATATGGAATTAAATAATAAAAAAATGAATAATCAAGACAGAAAAATATTTAGAGAAGCAGTTGAGGCTAAATTAGCACAATGCGAATTTAACCCAGAAAAGAGATTCACATTGTCAGCAAAAGAAATTGATCAACTACTATTTGATTATGATAAAGCCGGTAATAAACATTTTGTTTATACTGGGCAAGGATTATGCAAGATTGATTTAAGTAAGGCTGATTTTAGTAAAACTATGTTTGATTCTAAAGATATGACAGATTTAAGTAATACAAACATAAATATAGTATTTAATACTACATATTTTAAAAATTGTATTCATAACTTAAGTTATACAATCGAAAATGTTAATTTCTCTGGGGTAGATTTATCAAAGAGTATTGTTGCTCCTAGTGCGAATGAAGACGAGGGAAAAGAACTAGAATTCAATTTTAGAGGCTGTGATTTATCAAATACAGGTTTAAAAACAACTGGTAATCAATTCCATTTTTTAAACTGTAATTTAAGTGGTATAGATCTAAGCTATACTAAACTTGTATGTAGATATCTTAGAAGTGATAAACATATTGATATGATTAATGGTACTGAGTATAGTTATGGTATTTGTGTTCGCAATTGTAATTTATCTAATACTGGAGCAAGAATAATAGTCGAAGATAAAGTATTAAGAGCAGACATTCAAACTGGAGCACATGGAACTTTTCACAAAACAATATCTGTTATAGTTAGTGAATATTTAGCAAATCAAAAATTAGCTAAACATTTAGAAAACTGCACTGTTAAAGGAATAGATTTTGATGCTGCAGTTAAGAAATGTAAAAGAACAGGTGGCATGGCTGGAAGAAAACTAAAAAATGTAGAACTAGAAGCAGCAATTGATGAAACTATTAAGAAAATTAATTCTCAAATACCTAAAAAGGTTCCTAAAAAAACTAAAGGTGCTAAGAAACTAGAATTAACTATGCCTCTTGAAGATGATGGTAATGTAAATTTGCCGTTTGAAATATAATAAAAGACCATCGGTCTTTTTTTCTTTTATAATATATGTTATAATATTAAATGAGGTGAAATTATGGATAACAATGCAACAAATATTTTTGATGTAAAGGACATAAATAACACATTAGTAAAGGATACTCTTAATGAAGCAGTAGAATCCTTAGAAGAAAGAGGATATAACTCTATTAACCAATTAGTTGGTTATTTAATAAGTGGAGATCCTGGATATATTTCTAATTATAAAGAAACAAGAAAAAAATTATCTAAAATAGATAGAACAGATATAATTGAAGTATTACTTCGTAGTTATTTGAGTAGAAAGTAATATGAGAATAATAGGCTTAGATTTAGGAACTAAGACTTTAGGAGTAGCAGTAAGCGATAAATTAGGTATTATCGCTTCCTTTTATAAGACTTACTTTTTTAAAGATGAAGATTATTCTTCATTAGTTCCAGTAGTAAAAGATTTAATGAATGAATTTGATACTAATAAAATAGTATTAGGTTTACCTAAAAATATGAATAATACTTTAGGTTTTGCTTCTGAAAGAAGTATTAATTTTAAAGAATTATTAGAAAAAGAATTAGATGTAGAAGTTATACTTGAAGATGAAAGATTATCTTCAGTAGAAGCAAATAATGCTTTAATTAGTTCAGATATGTCTAGAAAGAAAAGAAAAGGGAAAGTTGACTCAGTTGCAGCTAGTATAATACTTCAAAGATACTTAGATAGGAGTAAATAATGAAAGAAAATTATTTTACATTAATAGACAATGATGGTAATGAAAAAAAGATGAGAGTTTTATATACTTTTGATTTAGTAGAAACAGGTAAGAATTATATAGTTTATACTGATGATACTAAAGATGATAATGGTTTAATAAAAGTATATGCATCTTGTTATAATCCAAATAAAAAGACTAGTGATTTAATGCCAATAGAAACAGATAAAGAATGGAAATTAGTAGAGGGTATATTAAATACTCTTACTAAAGAAAAAAATGGATAATTTAATTAAAGAAATGGAAACCTATGCAGAAGAAAAAAATATTCCTATAATGCAAAAAAAAGGAATAGATTTTTTATGCAAAATAATTGAAAAAGGAGAAGTAAAAAATATCCTTGAAATAGGTACTGCTATAGGGTATTCTGCAATCAAAATGGCAAATGTTAATGAAACCATCACAGTTACTAGTGTAGAGAGAGATGAAGAAAGATATATATTAGCTTTAAAGAATATTAAGAAAGCTAAATTAGATAAAAGAATTAATGTAATATTTGCAGATGCATTAAATATTAATCTAGAAGATAAATATGATCTAATATTTATAGATGCTGCTAAGAGTCAATATATTAAATTCTTTAATAAATTTAAAGAAAACTTAAATCCTAAAGGAATAATAATATCTGATAATTTAAGTTTTCATGGTTATGTAGAACAAGAAGAAAGAATAGAAAGTAGAAATTTAAGACAATTAGTAGGTAAAATACGAAAATATGTAGATTTTCTAAAAGATAATAAAGAATTTAAAACTAAGTTTTATAAAGTAGGAGATGGTATAGCTGTCTCTATTAAGGAGGATTAAATGAGTAAAATATATGTTCCTCTTCCAAAGAAAGAAGATTTAAATCTTTTTTTTAATTATGTAGATGGATTTTTTATAGGTATTAAAGATTATAGTTATGGTTTTAATAATATAATAGATATCAATGAATTAAAAGACTATATAGACTTAATTAAAGAGTCAAATAAAGAGATATTTATTACTTTTAATAGATTATACTATAACAGCGAAATAGAGGGCTTAAAAGCCTTAATAAAGAGTATTATAGAATTAGATATAACTGGAATATCTTTTAGTGATATTGGAGTATTAAATATATTAAATGATTTAGAATACAAAGGAGATATTCTTTGGTATTCTAATCATATAGGTACTAATTCTAAAACTATTAATTTCTTATCTAAAAGAAATGTAGATTTATTCTTATTATCAAATGAAATAACTAAAGATGAAATAATAAAAATTAAAAAGAATTCTAATAAAATAATAGGTTGTACTTTATATGGTCATTTAAATATGGCTACATCTAGTAGAAAGTTATTAACTAATTATTTTAGTTATATTAATAAATCTAAAGAAAAAGATACATATACTATTAAAGATAAAATAAAAGATAAAGAATATATTATTACTGAAGGTTTTAATTCTGATTTTTATACTAAAGATATATTAAATGGTATTAAATATTATAATGAATTAAAAAATATAATAGACTTTATATATTTAGATGATTATATGATAGATACCAATGAATTCTTAAATGTATTAGATTCATTTAAAAATAATACTGTTACAGGTGATGAATATACTGGATTCTTAGATAAGAAAACTGTATATAAGGTGGAAGACTATGAATAAGATAGAATTACTTGCTCCAGCTGGAGATTTAGAAAGATTAAAATGGGCTTTTAGATATGGTGCAGATGCTGTATATCTAGGAGGAGAAAAATTCTCTTTAAGAAGTATGGCTAAGAATTTTACACTAGATGAAATAAAAGAAGGAGTAGAATTTGCTCATAATTTAAATAAAAAAGTATATGTAACAGTAAATATAGTATTTCATGAAGATGATATAGAAGATCTAGTTGATTATTTAAAGAAATTAGAAGAATATAAAGTAGATGCAATAATCGCATCAGATATGTTTATATTAGATTTATTAAAAGAAAATAATATTAATTTAGAATTTCATTTAAGTACTCAAAGTTCTTGTTTAAATAAAGAATCAGCTTCATTCTTTAAAAAAGAAGGAGTAAAAAGAGTAGTACTAGCTAGAGAATGTTCTAAGAATGATATAGTAGATATAATTAAATCTACTGGTATAGATACAGAAGTATTTATACATGGAGCAATGTGTATGGGATATTCTGGTAGATGTGCTTTATCTAATTATATGACTAATAGAGATTCTAATAGAGGAGCATGTGCTCAAATATGTAGATGGGTATTTGATCTATATGATGAAAAAGAAAAGATAAATGATAAAACTGATTTTTCTTTTTCACCAAAAGATTTATCAATGCTTAAATTTATTCCTGATCTAATAGAAATAGGAGTAACATCTTTAAAAATTGAAGGTAGAATGAAATCAATTTATTATCTAGCTACTTTACTTTCAGTATATAGAAAAGTAATTGATGATTATTATGCTGGTAATTATGAATATAATAAAGAAGATGAATTAATCTTAGAAAGAGTAGCAAATAGGGATTCTCTTCCTCAATATTTTGATAAAAAACCAGGTGTCAATGAACAATATTATATTGGTAGAGAAGAAAACTCTAATCAAGACTTTCTTGGCGTAGTTCTTGAATACGATTCTACGAATAAAGAAATAGTTATCGAACAAAGGAATTTCTTCAAGGTTGGGGATACTATAAATATATTTGGCCCTAATAAAAAATCATTTAATTTAGAAGTTAAATATATTAAGAATGAAGATGGTGAATTAGTGGATGCTGCAAGACATGCACAAGAGATAATTAGGATACCATCAGACATAGAAGTATCTAAATATGATTTAATTAGAGTTAGTTTTTTAAATAGATAGTTATACTATCTATTTTTTATGCTATAATTATATTAGGAGGATTATATGGAAATAATTGTACAAGGAAGTGGAGTAGAATACTTTACCCCAGATGAAGCAATTCTAGATATTCATTTTTATACTAAAGGGTTAAGCTATGAAGAAGTTTTAAGAACAGGAATTAATAGCGTTCAAGTATTTATTGATCAAATTTTATTACCAAATGGATTTAAGCCCGAAGATATGAAAACAAGAAGCTTTGTTATAAAAGAAGAACAAAAATATAATCAAGCAACTATGCAATGGTATAAAGATGGATTTTCTTATAATCAAAGTGCTAGATTAAAATTTGATTACAATAAAGAATTAATTGCTAGAATAATGGCTTCTTTATCAAGCCTTGCTAATTCACCTGAATGCCAAATTAGTTTTGGAGTTAAGGATGAAAAAGGATGTAAAAGAGCAATATTAGCAAAAGCATATCAAGATGCAGAATTGCAAGCTAGAGCTATTGCAGATGCTTCGGGTAAAATTCTAAAGTATTGTGAAAAGGTTGATTTTAAACCATTTACTACAGAATATGTGTCTAATGCAATATATGGATCAGATATAATGTATGCAGATAGAGCTGCAGGTAAAGGGGCAGCACAAACTATAGTAAATACTTTTACACCAGAAGATATAGAATTATCAGAAACTTTATATTGTTTATGGATAGCAGAATAACTAGTGAGTATATCACTAGTTTTTATATAAAATATTATTTGCTTTTTGTTGACAAAATTAACTTTTTTTAGTATCATTTTAATCGTTGAGTGTCGAGGTGACCAATATGAAAAATGAAAAAAAAGAAATATTTTTAACAAAGGAAGGTCTTGCAGAATTACAAGAAGAACTTGATGATTTAAAACAAAATGTTAGACCAGAAGTTATAGGACAAATTAAAGAAGCTAGAGCTCAAGGAGACTTATCTGAAAATGCAGAATATCATGCTGCTAGAGATAGACAAGGTCAAGTTGAAGCTAGAATAAAGGAATTAGAGTATTTAATAGATAATGCTACTATGATTGATGAAGATAAGAAGTCTAATACAGTACAAGTTGGATCAACTGTAGAAATTAGATATATAGCTGATAATGAAGTAGAAACTTATTATATAGTAGGTTCTACTGAAGCTGATCCATTTGAGAATAAGATTTCTAATGAATCACCAATTGCTAAAGGTATTATGGGTAAGAAAAAGGGAGCTGTTGTTACTATTGAAAGCCCTAATGGAAATTATGATATAGAAATAGTATCTTTAAAGTAGGAGGTTAATATGAGTAAGAATATACATGAAATAGAAGTTGAATTAAAAGGTAAAGAATGGACATCATCTGTTGATGAAGCATTTAATAAAGCTATTAAAACTGCTAAGATTGATGGTTTTAGACAAGGTAAAGCACCTAGATCAGTATTTGAAAAGAAATATGGTAAAGTATCTCTTTTCTATGATGCTATTAATGCTAAATTACCAGAAATGTATTCTAAAGCATTAAAAGATAATAAATTAGAACCAATAATTGATCCTAAGATTGAAATATTAGACGTTAATGATGATTTATGTAGAGTTAAATTTACTGTAACTACTAAGCCTGAAGTTAAGATTAAAAAGTATAAATCTTTAGGTGTTAAAAAAGAAGAAGTTAAAGTAACTAAAGAAGAAATAGCTAATGAAATAGAAAATCTAAGAATGAGATATGCTGATTTAGAAATAAAAGAAGGTAAGATTGAATCTGGAGATATAGCTGTTATAGATTTTGAAGGATTTAAAGATGGAGTAGCTTTCGAAGGTGGTAAAGGAGAAAATTATTCTTTAACTATCGGAAGTAATACTTTTATACCTGGATTTGAAGATGCTTTAATAGGTCATAAATCTGGTGAAGATGTTGATGTTAAAGTAACATTCCCTAAAGATTATCAATCTGAAGAATTAAAGGGTCAAAAAGCAGTATTTAAAGTTAAGATTCATGAAGTTAAAACTAAAGTTCTTCCAGAACTTAATGAAGATTTCTTTTTAGATCTAGAAATGGCTGATGTTAAAACTAAAAAAGATTTAGAAAAAGTAACTGAAGACCAAATTAAAGCTAGAAAAGAATATGACATAGAAAATAAATATGTAGATGAATTATTAGCAGCAGTTGCTAAGAATACTACAGTAGATATTCCAAATGAATTAGTTGAAGAAGAAATTGATCATATGATTCATGAATATGCTCATAACTTAGAACATCAAGGAATTAGTTTAGATATGTTCTTTAAATATACTAATAGTGATGAAAATGCTTTAAGAGAACAAATGAGAAATGATGCTGAAACAAGAGTTAAATATAGATTTATGCTTGATGAAATAGCTAATTTAGAAAAAATAGAAATATCTGATAAAGAAGCTAAAGAAGAAGCAGAAAAACTAGCTAAGAGATATAATGTATCTAAAGAAGAATTTATAGCTCAAGTTGGTGGTATTGAAGTTCTTAAAAATGATTTAAGAATTGGTAAAGCAATTGATGTATTAAAAAAATAACCTTAGGGTTATTTTTTTTATTTGATTTTTTTAATTTAAAGTGTTATTATTTTTGCATATGAGGGTTTTGTATGGTTGAAAAATTACTAAAACAAATTGAAAAATGTGAGAGAGAAGTTAATTATGAAGAACAAAGGGGTAATTATTTAAATAAATTAGTTCATAGTTATCCTACTTTGACCATGCCTGAAGAAAAAGAATTATTTAAACTATATAAAACAACTGGTGATAGAACTTATAAAGATATAATATTTAAATGTAATTTAAAAGTAGTTCATGATACATGTACAGATACTACTGGATTAAGAGAGGATTTAATATCTGAAGGAATAGTATTACTTTGTGAATTTATAGATCATTATGATTATACTATGCCTTATATGACATTTACTCAAGCTTTAAAAACAAGATTAACTGTCTTATATAATTCAAAAATAATAGATAATCAAAAACAATTAAATACAGAAATGTCTACTCATGAATTAGAAGAACAAGAAGAAGAAGGTAAATGTTTAACAGATACTAACGAAATAGAACCAGTAGCTAAACAAAAACATTATATTCTATTTATTGTTAGTAATGAAGAATTATTTATAGAACCAAAAGAATCTTTAGAAATTGTGCCTAATCCAAGATTAAGCAAAAAAGATGGTGAAGAAATATTTGGCAGAGTATTTGACCAACATTCAAAGTTATTAACAAATAGACCAATTAGACACTCTACACCAACTGACATTGACTATTAGAAATAAATATATATTTATTTCTTTTTTTATGCTATTATTAAAATAATAGGAGATAAAAATATGAATGATAATATTAATTCGAATTTAGAACAGAACGTTCAAAACAATATGGAAGAATTACCTACAAGTAATACTATTCCAGAACCAGTACAAACTTATACTGAACCGCCTAAGAAAAAGAGAAAAGGATTAAAAGGACTAATAATATTCTTAATAATAGTATTAATAATTGGTGGTTTAATATATGGAGGTATTAAATTATATAAGCATTTAACTTATGTTGATGATCCATTTGAAGATATTGATTCAATCGGAGAAGATAACTTAAGAAATGCAATATATGCTGAAGAAGATAATTCTTATTCTTCTTTAGGGCAACTAGAGTTAGATTATAAAAATAAAGTTATTACTGCAGATCAATATGCAACAGAATTATTATATCTTACATATGATCAAGGTAAAGTTAGCCCTGAATATGGTTATTTAGGATTAGAACAAGTTACACCAACATATTTGTTTAGTGAACTAGAACCAATAATGAAAGATTTATCACCAGAAACTTTACAAAATATAGCAGAGTATTATTCTACTTTATATAATACTAAATGGGATTTTGGAGATTTAAATGAAACTAGTAGTAACTCTTTATATAATTATAAAGTAAATAAAGTTGTGTATACTCCTGCTGCTGATCCAAATTACTTAAGTGAAGTTAAATTATCAAGAAATGGAAACTTCTTAGTTTATTATTCAAAAAAAGGAAAAAATGCTATTACTGAAGAACGTGCGGAACAAATTAGTAATCATCTAGAAGATGTTGTAGATAGATTAAAGAAAGAATATGGATTAAAATATAAATTTGAGGCACAAGACCCTTGGAAAATACGTGCCCTAGGTCATTCAAATTTACTTGAAAAACTTCTTGAGAAAAATGATATTGATACAAAGTATTTAGATACTGCTATGCCAATATATGTTATTGATTTAGAAGATACTGGTGGTGTATTAGGATATTATAATCCTTGGACATTAGCTACGTTCCAAGTCTTTGCAGAAATAAATATGACAATACCAACAGGTAAGGAATTCTTTGATCCAACATTATCTACTCAAACTACTACTATGGCTACTACTTATACATTCCCATATTTTGTAATAAACTCAGCTGCTGATTCAACAGGAACAGATCTTATTGGATCACACGAATTATTCCACCACTATCAATGCTATATATGTGGTGACGGCAAATATGAAACATGTGCAGGGACTAAATTTATTACTGAAATAACTGCACAAGAAACTGCAGTTAGAACAGCTGGCAAAAATGAGACAGGTACATTCTTAAATACTTGGTCTTATAGATATGCTAAAAAAACTGATATAAGCCTAGAAGAATCAAAACATAAAGGTAATCTTGGTTATGCAGAATTCCCATTTGCAGTTAACTATGAAAAAATAGTAAAAAATGGTGCAAATAAAATGTTCCAAGCAATGAAATATGAAAATTCTATCAAGTATTTAAGTGAACAATCAAATGGTAAGTATAAAGAAGTTATGGAAACAACTGCAGAAAAATTCTTAACACTTGATTATGATAATAAATTAGTACTTCCAACTAATAAAGATGGAACAATAGTTTATCCAAGAAATTATTGGTTTAAGAATGAAGTAGGTAACCCTCATTTCTTTGAAAATAAGACTTTTACTATTAATCATTCAAGTATGCAATATGTTTATTTAAATCCAGGAGATTATCCAGATTTAAATAATTCAGTATATTTAAAATCAAGTTCTAAGGATGTATCAGTAATATTCTTTGTTAAGAGAAATAATAAATATTATAAAGTTTATAAACAAGATCTAGACAAAGAATTTGTTATTGAACCAAAGCAATGGACTAGTTATGATCAAATTGCTTTAGCAATAGTAGATTCATCTGTCGAAGGAACTAATACATATGAAGGAGCTATTTTAAGTACATCTGATAAAGAGCCAACTATTACTCCAGATGGCTTAAAGAAAGAAAAAGATAATAATCTTCCTTTAGAAGAAAATACATGTTATCAAGTTGAAGACAATGATTTATTTAAGACTGTATATCAAGTAAAGTATGGTTTAGATGATGAAGGGAAATTAAATGAAATGTATATAAAAGGTTCAATTCGTATTAAGAATTATGATCCAAAAGACCCTGCATTTAAGATAGCTAAAAATACAGTTAATGCACTAATGCTTGGTATAAGAGTTAAGTATAAACAAATGCTTAAAAATGTTAGAATAAAGACTTATGATACTGGAGATACTTATACTATATTATTTAAAGTAACTAAAGGTTATGATGAAGCATTTAGAAATAATTTTGGAAGTGACCCTGGTACTAAAGAAGAGATTAAATCTATTATTCAATCGAAGGGATTTATATGTAATTAAAAAAAGAACTAGAAATAGTTCTTTTTTAATTAAAAACAATTGACTATTTCTTTTTTTTAATTATAATAAATATCGTTTTTATTAAACATCAGGAGGTGGATTATGTTAAAGACTAAATTACCAGTTATAGTTTTAAGAAACATAGTCTTATTACCTCTTGGTGAGATTAAACTTGAAGTTCAAGAAGTACTTGATAAAGAAATTATTTATAATGCAATTAATGAGCATAATGGTTATGTATTACTTGTATCTCCTAAATACGCTACTAACGATATGCTTACTAAAGAAGATCTCCCTAAGATAGGTATAATAGGTAAAATAACAAGTAATTTTGAATTACCTAATACAAATATAAGATTAAGTATAACAGGTATAAATAGGGCATCTATTTATGATTATATTCAAGATGGAGATTTAGTTAAAGACGCAATAATTGGTCCACAAAAAGTAGAACCTGAAGATACAGATATAACTAAAGCTAAATTAAGATTAATTAAAGAAGAATTTTCTAAATATGTAGCAGTTATGCCTTCTATATCTAATTATTATGTTAATAAGGTTAATGAAGAAAAATCTCTAGAAAGTATAACAGATTCTATAATAAATTTATTACCAATATCTTTTGAAGAAAAATATAAGTTTTTAGAAGACTCTAATTGTAATTCTAGAGCAGATTATTTAATATCTTTACTTCAAAAAGAAAGAAATATTTCTTCTTTAGAAAATGATTTAGAAGCTAAATTAAAGATTAATCTAGATGAATCACAAAAAGAATATGTATTAAGAGAAAAATTAAAAGTAATAAAGAGAGAATTACATGAAGATACTTCTAAAGAAGATGAAATAGATGCTTTAAATAAAAAAATCGCATCTTTAAAGATAGATAATGATATAAAAGAAAGATTATATAAAGAAGTTAAGAAGTATGAAAATACTCCTATATCTTCTCCAGAATTGACTATATGTAAGAATTATCTAGATACTATGTTATCTTTACCTTGGAATATTCTAACTAAAGATGAGACTAATCTAGATAAGATAGAAAGAGTTCTAAATGAATCTCATTATGGACTTAGTGATATAAAAACAAGAATACTTGAATATATAGCAGTTAAAAAATTATCTAATGAAGAAAATGCACCAATACTTTGTTTAGTTGGCCCTCCTGGAGTAGGTAAGACTACACTTGCATTTTCTATAGCAAAAGCTTTAAATAAAAATTTTGTTAAGATATCTGTTGGTGGTGTTTCTGATCAAGCTGAAATAGTAGGCCATAGAAGAACTTATGTAGGTGCTGAACCAGGTAGAATTATTAATGGTATGATTAAAGCTAAATCATCTAATCCATTATTCTTAATTGATGAAATAGATAAGATGACTAAAGGATTTAATGGAGACCCAGAATCTGCTATGTTAGAAGTTCTTGATAGAGAACAAAATAAGTTCTTTACAGATAACTTCTTAGAAGAAAAATATGATTTATCTAAAGTAATGTTTGTATTAACTGCTAATGATATATCATGTATTCCAGATCCATTATTAGATAGATTAGAAATAATTGAATTATCTAGTTATACTAGATTTGAAAAATTAGATATAGTTAAAGAATATATGTTGCCTAATTTATTAAAGAAACATGGATTAGATAAATATAAGATTAATTTTACTGATGATGCAATTAATTCTATTATAGAAAACTATTCTAAAGAAGCTGGGGTAAGAGAATTAGAAAGATTAATTAGTAAAATCTTAAGAAAACTAGCAGTTAAAATATTAAATAAAGAAATAAAAGATATTACTATAGATAAAGATAATTTATCTGAATTTATTGGAAAAGAAAAATATTCTAATATTAAAAATAATAATAAATTACCAGGAGTAGTTAATGGATTAGCATATACTCCGTTTGGAGGAACAACTCTTCCGATTGAAGTATGTTTCTATAAAGGAAATGGCAATATAATACTTACTGGTGGCCTTGGAGAAGTAATGAAAGAAAGTGCTAATATATCTATTGGATATGTTAAGACTATTCTTAAAGATCTTGGAATTAAAGAAGACTTCTTTGAAAAGCATGATATTCATATTAATGCAACACAAGCTGCGATTAAGAAAGAAGGCCCATCTGCAGGTGTAGCTTTAACTACAGCAATTATTTCTTCATTAAAGAGTAAAACTATTTCTAGTGAAATAGCTATGACTGGAGAAATAACTTTAATGGGGAATGTATTAGAAATTGGTGGTTTAAAGGAAAAAACAATTGGAGCTTATAACTCTAATGTTAAGAAAATTTTTATACCAAAAGCTAATGAAAAAGATCTAGAAGAATTGCCAAAAGAAGTTAAAGATAATATAAAAATTTATTTAGTAGATAACTATAAAGATATATATAAAGAATTATTTAAAGGAAGTTCAAAATAGAACTTCCTTTATATTGTTTTTAATACTAAAATATGTTAATATTAATACTAGAGGGATGATATATGAATAAGAAAACATGGATATTTATTGGAGTAGTATTAGTATTTATAATAGGAATAATAGTACTAATAAATGTATTAAATAAACCAAAAGATTTAATTAATAAAACTAAGGTAGTATCAGATATTAAATTTAGTGATGCTAAAATTGATAAATTATCTGATAAGTATATATTTTATGTAACTGTTACTACTGAAAAAGAATCAGTGAAAGTAAAAGACTTTGATGCAGTTATATATGATAAAAATGGTGAAAGAATTGGAACATTAACAGGGTATATTGGTGATATTGATAATAAATCAAAAAAAGAAATAACAATTGAAAGTACTGAAGATTTATCTAAAGCATATGAGATTAATTACACAATAAGGATAAATAATGATTAAGAAAATATCATTATTTTTTCTTTTATTAATACCCTTGAATGTATTTGCTTTAGATAAAGTAAAATTAGATAAATGTATTGATGGTGATACTGCATCATTTATTTATAAAAAAGAAACAGTCAAATTTAGATTTTTATCTATAGATACGCCAGAAAGTACTACTACAGTAGAACCATATGGTAAAGAAGCAAGTGAATATACGTGTAATGCATTAAAAAATGCTAAGAAAATTGAAATAGAATTTGAAGAGAATTCTGAAAAGAAAGATAAATATGATAGATACCTAGCATATGTCTTTGTAGATGGAGAATTACTTCAAGAAAAATTACTATATAATGGTCTTGCAGATCTAAAATATAGTAAGAATAATTATAAATATACTAAGAAGTTAGAAGAAGCTAATAATTATGCAAAAGATAACTTTTTAGGTATATATAGTACTAAAGAATATCAAGAGGAATTAGAAGAAACTTTTTTAGGATATTTAAAGAAATGGTCAAAGAAATTATTATCTAGTCTTTTAAAAGAATTTTTTGATTAATTTCTTTTTTTATATGTTATAATAATTAAAGTGTAGGTGAATGACGGTGTTTAAAAATATTTTAAATGATATAAAACTCAATAAAATATCTTACTTATTAGAAGTCATTGAAACTGGAGATTTTAAGAAGAAAGTAGATGCTTATAATAAATTAAGAAAAAAGAAACTTGATGAAGAATCAGGACATATTATCATTGATAAAGTATCTTCCTTAGAAAAAGGGACTATTGATGATTTTAATATAGAGATTTCTTTATTAACTTTATTATTTAAGAATTACTATGATTCTTACTCTGATCATTTATTTGAAATATATAAAAAATTAAACACCAACACTAAATATGAACTTTTAAACTTATTATCTACTTCAGATGAACCAACTGAATTAATTCTTTATAGAAGATTAATAAGTAATTATTATAAAGAATTAGATAGTTTTCCAATAGGAAATATATCTGCTAATAAAGATAACTATTCATTATTATTTCCAGAATTATACGAAACTTTTAAAACTAAAAAATCTAGAAATAATATATTATTACTTTTAAATGATTTTATTAATTATGGAGTAGTACCAATAAATCATTTAAAGAAATATAAAACATCTTTACAAAAAATAATTATAAATATATTTAAAGAAACTTCTAAATATAAAATTGATTCTAAAACCAATTTTATGGGAGAAAAAGAATATATAGATTTAAGAATATTCGCAGAAGTAGCAATTAATATTGAATACTATATTTCCAATAAGGATACCCAAAAAGAATTAGACAAATTATTTAAAACTAAAGATAATCAATTAAAACTATTTGTATTAGAAAATTATGCTAGAAAAGATAAGAATTTATCTAAATATAATATAAATTCTATAGCAAGAGATAATTTAAGCAGATACCCATTATTTACATTCTTAACATTTAATAATGCAGTATCATTAATGCCAAAGAAATATGCTAATAACAAAGCATTGTCTTTATCTGATTTATATATTAATTATTCCATACAAAATGGTTATTCTAAAGTACCATACGATTTTAAACTATTAGAAGAACGAATAATTGATAATTATAAGTATTATATTTATGAATTTAAGACACCATATAATTATAAAGAAGAAGTAATTGACCCAGCAACTGATTATCTATTAAAAAATATAAAAATAGATAAGGAATTAATAGAAAAAGGGGAGACTACTTATATAGGTATAAGTGGGGGATATAATAAAGATATAGATCCATCACTTATAGAAAAAGAATTAACTACTTTAAGAATAGCTAAATATGATGATGACTATGAAAAGATAGTTAATAAATTATTAAAAGATGTTGAAGTTCCTAAAGTTGAAGAAAAAGAAACTAAAGTAGTTCAAGAAGAAAAAGTTGAAGAAAAGAAACCGAATATATTAAGAAGAATATTTAGTTTTTCAAAAATATTAGGATTTTTCTCAATAATAACAGTACTTGCATTTGTAGTACTTGTATTATATGTTAGCAACGTTGATTTATTTAATTTAAGAAAAAATACTCTTATGAATTCTAGAACTGTATATGCAGAAAAATTAATAGAGAAAGATACTTTTTCAGAAATAAATTATAGAGATATATTTAATAAAGAAGAAAAAGAATATTATGTATTATTCTTTAAAAAGAAAAAGAAAAGTACATATTATAAATACTTAAATAATATATTAAAAAATGATTATAAGATTTATTATGTAGATTTATCTAAAGAAGATAATAAACCTATATTTGAAGGAAATGAAACTGGTTTTGTAATAGCAGAAGATACTTTATTAAAAGTAACTGATAGAGAATATTCTTTCTTTATTAAAGGTAAAGATAATATAATGGATGAATTTAAAGAATATAATGATGAAATACTTGAAAAAGAAAAAGAAAAATTAGAAGAAGAAAGAAAAGAAAAGAAAGAAAGAGAATCTATAAATGTTGATGAAATGTTACCAAAAGAAGAAATGTCTACTGAAGAAGTAACTGAATAACATATTGATTTTTAATAAGATTTAATGTATAATCTAATAAATGCGTTATAAGTGCGAGGAGTAAAATAATAATTATTTATAGAGAGTCTATGGATGGTGAAAATAGATAATAATTTTATTTGAAGGTTGCGTACTAAGCAGAATTATCCGTGATACGCGTTAAGTATTTAAGTGCATAGAAATATCTATGAAGTAAGGTGGTACCACTCGTTAGAGCCCTTACATCATAGATATTTTTTTGTTTTTAGGAGGTAAAAATGGACAGAGAAATTAGAATGTTTGAAGATTATGTAAAAGATTTTGATAGAAGTAATCCTAAAATAGATTACAAATATAAACATACATATAGGGTCGTCTCATATGCTAAACAAGTAGCAGAATCTTTAGGTTTGCCTGAAGAAGAATATAATAGAGCTTGTGTATGTGCATTATTTCATGATATAGGTAGATTTCCTCAATTGAGAGAATTTAATACTTATTCTGATATAGAATCTATTGATCATGGTGATAAAGGATATGAAGTTTTAGGAGAACTTAATTATAATGATGATATAGTCAAAACAGCTGTCAAATATCATAATAAAAAAGATGTGCCTAGTTTTGATGAATTGACAAATTTACATTGTAAATTAGTTAGAGATGCAGACAAATTAGATATAATGATCTTTTTTATGAATGAAAAGATTGATAAAGATTTACTTCCAGATTATTCAACTGTAGAGTTATTTAAAGAACATAAATTATTAGATAATAAAGATAAAGATACTGATTTTGAAGAAGCTATAGCACCTCTTGCATTTATATTTGATATTAATTTTAAGAAATCAATAGAAATATTATTAGAGCATGACTATTTGAATAAAAAGTTAGAATTAATTAGAAATGATAATAACAAAGTGTTAGTAAATTATATAGAAGAAAAGTTAAAAGAATATATAAAAGAAAGGTTTGATATAGAATGTTAGAAACTAGATATAATCATTTAGAAGTAGAAAAAAATAAATATAATATATGGAAAGAAAAAGGATATTTTAATTGTGATCCAGAAAGCAATAAAGATCCATTTACAATAATACTTCCACCTCCAAATGTAACAGGTAAATTACATTTAGGACATGCATGGGATGTATCACTTCAAGATATAGTAGCAAGATATAAAAGAATGGATGGTTACGATGTACTTTGGTTACCTGGAACTGACCATGCTGCTATTGCTACTGAAGCTAAAGTTGTTAAGAAACTTAAGTCTGAAGGGATAAATAAATACGAATTAGGAAGAGAAAAGTTCTTAGAAGCATGTTGGGATTGGACTAGAGAATATGGCGGTAATATTAGAAAAGAATGGGCTAATATGGGATGTTCTTTAGACTATACTAAAGAAAGATTTACTCTTGATGAATACTCAGTAAATGCAGTTAATAAAGTATTTATAGAAATGTTTAACAGAGGACTTATCTATAAAGGCAAAAGAATTATTAACTGGGATCCAGAAGCTAAGACAGCTTTATCTAATGAAGAAGTTAATTATAAAGATACTAAAGGTGCTTTTTATCATATTAAATATATGTTAGTAGGAACAGATAAATACTTAGATGTTGCTACTACTAGACCAGAAACTCTATTTGGAGATACTGCAGTAGCAGTTAATCCTAAAGATGATAGATATAAAGATTTAATAGGTCGAAAAGTAATAGTGCCTATAGTTAATAGAGTAGTACCTATTGTTGGTGATGATTATGCTGATATGGAAAAAGGTACTGGTGTTGTTAAAATAACTCCAGCACATGATCCTAATGACTTTGAAGTAGGTAATAGACATAACTTAGAAAGAATAGTAGTTATGGATGAAACTGCTCATATGAATGAAGAAACAGGTAAATATAAAGGTTATGATAGATTTGAATGTAGAGAAGCCCTAGTTAATGAATTAAGAGAAAAAGATTTATTAATTAAAATTGAAGACATAACTCACTCAGTTGGATATTCAGAAAGAACTGATGCTATGGTTGAACCATATCTATCAGAGCAATGGTTTGTTAAAATGGATGGACTTTCTAAAAATCTTATTGATATGCAAGGTGATAAAGATAAGAAAGTTAATTTCTATCCAAAAAGATATGAAAAGACTATTATTCAAAAAGCTAATGAATGTTATGACTGGTGTATATCTAGACAATTATGGTGGGGTATAAGAATACCAG
>CAMYZX010000008.1 GCA_947304025.1 uncultured Bacillota bacterium | reverse complement strand
TTCAAAAATAAGGAATTTAATAATTCCTTATTTTTTTGTGTTATAATTTATATAGGTGATTAATATGGATTTTCCAAAAGAAATAAAAGACATAGTGGGTAATATTAATTATAAAAAAGATACAACTGGAAGAAGTGGAGACACTGTATATATATTTGAAGATAAATATGTGTTAAAGATATCAGATAATAAAGAAAGATTAAGAAGAGAAAAAGAGAAGATGGATTATCTAAATAAATGTAATATACCAGGTATTAAATGTATATTATTCCTTGAAGATAATGATAAAGCATATAATTTAATGACTTACTTAAAAGGATATAGTTTAGTAGATAAGAAGATTATAAATGATCAAGAATTACTAATAGATATATTAGTAAAAGTTATAAAAGTATTAAGAAGTTTAGATAATAGCAATTGCCCATTTAAATCTACTGATAATATAGGTGATGATTTTGTACATGGAGATCTATGCTTGCCTAATATTTATGTTGATGAAAATTATGAATTTGCGGGTTTTATAGATTTAGAAAACATGGGGTTTGGAGATAAATGGTATGATTATTCATGGTTATTATGGAGTTTATCATATAATCTAAAAACAGATAAATATAATAAAATATTATTAGATAAATTAAATTTAGAATTTAATGAAGAAAAGTATAATAAATATATTCCAAAAGAATATAGATAAAAATATATAGAAAGGAGCTAATTATGATAATAGATGTTTTAGTAGAAGTTAATATTAATAAAAAAGATAAAACTTTTTCATATAGTGTACCTAAAGAATTAGAATCAGAAATTAAATTAGGTAAAAGAGTATTAGTTCCTTTTGGTAAACAAACTTTAGAGGGTTTTATATTAAAGATACATAGTACTAAACCTGATTATGAATTAAAGGATATAATTAAAGTTATAGATAAAGAAGAAATACTTAATAAAGAATTATTAGAATTAGGTAAAGAAATAAGTGATGCTAATGTATGTAATTTAGTATCTGTATATCAAGCAATGTTACCTAGAGGATATAAAGCAAAAGCTAAAGAAACTATTAAAGATAAAAAAGTATCTTATGTAAGAATAATAGATAGAGTTAAAGCTAATGAATTTCTTAAAGAAAGTAGAAGTTCTAAACAAAAAGAAATAATAGAAAAATTACTTATTAAAGATGAAAAAACTACTATAGGATTAAGTAGTAATATTAAGATATTAATTGATAAAGGTTTAATAGAAAAATATGAAGTAGAAGAATATAGATTAAAAGAAGAATATACTACTGCTAAAGTATATGAATTAAATAAATATCAAAAAGAAGCATATAATCAAATAAATAATTCCACAAAGGATATCATAGTATTAAATGGAGTAACAGGATCCGGTAAAACCGAAATCTACATGTCATTAATAGATGACCAAATAAAGGCTGGTAAAGAAGCAATTATGCTTGTTCCTGAAATAAGTTTAACTCCTCAAATAATAGCTAGATTTAAGGCCCATTTTAATGAAGATATAGCTATTCTTCATAGTGGATTATCTGATGGAGAAAAGTTTGATGAATATAAGAAAATATTACGTAAAGAAGTAAAAATAGTAGTAGGAGCAAGATCTGCTATATTTGCACCATTTACTAATCTTGGAATAATAATTATTGATGAAGAACATAGTGATACTTATAAACAAGAAAGTAATCCTAGATATGATGCTAAAGAAGTAGCATTCCTTCGTGGAAAACATAATAATGCTAAAGTAATACTTGGATCTGCAACACCAACAATTGAAAGTTATGCTAGAGCTAAACATGGTTATTATGAATTAGTCAAATTAGAAAAAAGAGCAAACGATGCTAGTTTGCCTATAGTAAATATAGTAGATATGTCTAAAGAGTTTAAAAAGAATAATCCTATGTTTTCTAAGGAATTACTTCTTAATATAGAAGATAGATTAAATAAGAATGAACAAATAATGCTTTTATTAAATAAAAGAGGATATTCTAGTTATTTAACTTGTCAAAATTGTGGGGAAGTTAGAAAGTGTCCTAATTGTGATATTACTCTTACTTATCATAAAACAAGTAATATGAATAGATGCCATTACTGTGGATATGCTGAAAGTAATTCTAATGTATGTCCTGAATGTCATAAAGAATCTATGAAGTTAATGGGATATGGTACAGAGAAAGTTGAAGAAGAATTACATAAGTTATTTCCTAGTATGAGAGTACTTCGTATGGATATGGATACTACTAGTAAAAAAGGTTCTCATAAAGAGATAATAGAGAAGTTTATGAATCATGAAGCAGATTGCCTTTTAGGAACCCAAATGATAGCTAAAGGACTAGATTTTCCGTTAGTAACCTTAGTAGGAGTAATACAAGCTGATACTATCCTTAATTTGCCTGATTTTAGAGCAAATGAAAAGACTTATGATTTATTAAGCCAAGTATCAGGTAGAGCAGGAAGATCTGATTTAAAAGGCAAAGTAATTATTCAAACATTTAATCCTGATAATTATGCAATTAAACTATCTAAAAATCATAATTATGAAGAGTTTTATAATGAAGAAATGGCTATTAGAAAGAAATTAATATATCCTCCATTTACATTTATATCATTGGTAAAAGTAGGGGGAAGAGATTTTAATACTACGATCAAAGAAGCTAATAAGATAGGTGAATACATAAGAAGAAAAGTAGACAAAGAAACAGTACTAGGTCCATCAGTAGCATCTTTATCTAGAATAAATAATATTTATTATTTTGAAATAATAATAAAATATAAAGATAAAACTCATATGATTAGATTATTAAATGAAGTAAAATTACTTACAGAAAGTAATTCTAAAATAAAAATAGAATTTGATTTAAACCCTAATGATTTTTAGGGTTTTTTTCTTGGAAAAATATTGTATTTTTTTTCTTAACATTATATAATTATATATATAATAATAGAGAGTATAGAATATGAGAAATAAGATATCAAAACTTAAAACTAAAAAATATATAGCTCTAGTCTTATTGTTAGTTCTTGCAATAGGAATTTTTTGCTTGCTTGGAAATAACAAAAAAAATAAATTTGCTCATATTACAAATATTAGTACTAGTGCAAGTCCTCTATCTGCATCAGTAACTGGTATTAATAGTAGTGCTTATTCTACAGGTACAGATACATTAAATTATAAAATTGATTTTGAAATAGATGATAAGAAAGAAAAACAAGTTGTTATTGTTGCAACTTTATCGGAAAATGAAAATAGATATGCTAGATTCAAACAAATAGAAAATAGTAAAGTTAATGAAGAAGGAAATAGAATAGAAGTTACTGTTAAAGCAACTCCTAAAAAAAATAATACTGTTATTATTCCAATAATTTTAAATAATGCACCATATGGAGTTAGTATTAACCCAAAGATAACTGCTATTGATAATACAAAAGAAGAAATATTAGAAGCAAGTAAAATAACTGTTAATACTAAGAGTATAGATGGTTATATTAAAGATGATTCTGATAAAAGATTAAGTAACATTGAGGTAGTATTACTAAGCAATAATGAGAAGGTAAAAAGTACTTACTCTAATAGCGATGGTTATTATTCATTCTCTCTAGATGACGATAAAGAATATACAATAGGTATTAGTGAAGATACATATAAAATCATAAATTTAAACGAAACTTCTACAGGTGAAAAAAGAGGATTAAATATTATAGTTTCTAAAACAGATCCATTTAAAATAAGTATTAATAAAACTATATCTGATTTAGAATTGATTATTAATGGTAAAAAAGAAAACTATACTTATGATAAAAAAGATGATATTGCGAAAGCTTTAGAAAATGTTAAAGAAGTAGAAGGTAGTATTACTTATAATATTTCTATTAAAAATAATGGTGAAGAAACTGGAGTTATTTCTATACTAAAAGATAAATTACCTGAAGGATTATCATTTGATGCAAATAAAAATAAAGGCTGGGAAGAAAAAGATAATAATTTGTATTATAGAGAAATTGAAGGACAATCTATAAAAGCAAATGAGACTGTAAATGTTAAATTGGTTTTAGATATAGTTAAAACTAAAGAGGCATTAACTTATATAAATGAAGCAACAGTAAAGAGCGATGTTTATAAAGATGCTATTTTTATGATAGATGGGCAAATTTATAAGACACAATCTGTTATTGAGGGAGAAAAATTAGATAAGATTAGTGTTGCAGGCACTTCATCAGTTGATTGGTATACTGATAAGAATTTTACTAATAAATATAATTTTAATAATGGATTAGATAAAAATATTATTTTATATGGTAAAACAAGTAAAAAAATAGGTAATAATGGTACAATATCAAATCCAAATACTAATATAAATATTAATTCGAACACTAATATTAGAATAAATAAATCTACATTAACAATTAATCCTAATGGTGGAAAATACAATAATAATTCTAAAAATACATATATCGAAGAAGAACTAGGAACAATTATTAACTTATCAATTCCTGAAAGAAAGGGTTATACTTTTAAGAATTGGACACTTAATAATGAAATATATGGTTTAAATTCATATACATTTAGTAAAAATGATTCTGTTTTGACTGCTAATTGGGAGGTAATTAATTATTCAATTAATTATAATTTAGATGGTGGAACAGCAAATAATTTAACTACATATACAGTAGATGATACTATTACTTTAAATAATCCGACTAAAGTTGGTTATACATTTATTGGATGGAGTGGAACAGGGTTAACAGAAATTACTAAAAACGTTAGCTTTTCTAATCAAATAGGTAATAGAGAATATACTGCTCATTATGAACTAAAAAAACCTACATTAACAATTAATCCTAATAGTGGAAAGTATGAAGGTAGTTCCGATAATAAAGTGTTTAAAGAAACTGTAGGAACAATAATTGATTTATCTATTCCTACAAAAGAAGGCTATACTTTTACTTATTTTACATTAAATGATGTTATATATGATAATAATACATATACATTTACTGAAGATGATGCTACTTTAGTTGCTAATTATGAAATTAATACATATTCAATTACTTATGATTTAGATGGTGGAGAAGTTAACAATGCTTCTAATTATACAATAGAAGATACTGTTACTTTAAATAATCCAAATAAAGAAGGACATACTTTTATTGGATGGAGTGGAACAGGGTTAACAGAAATTACTAAGGATGTTAGTTTTTCTAATCAAACAGGTGATAGATATTATAAAGCTAATTATATTACTAATGAATCGACACTTTCTATTGATCCAAATGGCGGAACATATGAAGGATATACTGATATAGTTAATATAACTAAAGATTATGGAACTATTATTACTTTAAGTACTCCTGAAAAAAGAGGTTATGCATTTAATACATGGTATGATGAAAATAATGCTATTTACGATAAAAGCACATATACATTTGGAAATGATAATTTATCTTTAAAAGCTATTTATAACATAGTTACATACAATTTAAATATTGATTTAGATGGTGGTAGTGTTAATGAATTATTAGAAGAAACATATACTGTTGAAGATACATATAATTTACCAACACCAACTAAAACAGGTTATACATTTATTGGATGGACAGGTACTGATATAGATGAACCTGTAAGTAGTTTAACTGTTGAAAACATGATTGGTGATAGACAATATAAAGCTAATTATGAAATAAATGCTCATACTTTAACAATTAATTATGATGATAATTCTACTGAACCACTAGAAATTATTAGAAATTATGGTGAAACAATAACTCTTGATACTCCAACTAGAAGAGGTTATGAATTTAAGGGCTACAAGACTAGCGATAATACTATCTTAGATAATAATGAATACGTGTTTAAAGATAAAGATGAATCAATAACTGCTACTTGGAAAATAATTAATTATGAAATAAATTATAATTTAGATGGTGGAGTAGCTAGTAGTAATCCAAACTCATATACAGTTGAAACTAATGATATAACATTAAGTAATCCTACAAAAACAGGATATACATTCCTTGGATGGACAGGTACTGATATAGATGATATGTCTTCAAATGTTATTATTCCTAAAGGTTCAATTGGAGATAGAACTTATACTGCAAATTATTCTATAAATAGTACTACATTAACTATAGATCCATCTTCAGGAACTTATGAAGGACAAAGTGGAACTACTACTATAACTAGAGAATTTGGTACAGTTATAATTTTAAGTGAACCTAGAAGAGAAGGATATACTTTTGTTAGTTGGTTATTAAATAATGAACCATATGAATCTAATGCATATACATTTGGAACAGAAGATGCTACTTTAGTATCTACATGGTCTTTAAATACTTATAATATCAATATTGATTTAGATGGTGGAACATCTGAAAATGAATATAAAACTACTTATAATGTTAATGACACATTTACATTAGAAAACCCTACAAAAGAAGGATATACATTCCTTGGATGGACAGGATCTAATGGTACTACACCAGAACTAAATATAACTATAACTAATACAACTGGGGATAAAAATTATAAAGCTAATTATTCTATAAATTCATCTTCATTAACAATTGAAAGAGAAAATGGAGAAGCAAACGAAACTATTGTAAAGAATTATGGTGAAACAATTACAATTGATGAACCTGTTAAGAATGGATATGAATTTACAGGTTGGTTATTAAATAATGAACCATATAATTTAAATACATATACGTTTGATAATGATAGTAAAACTTTAAAAGCTACATGGAGAATAATTACATATTCAATTACTTATGATTTAGATGATGGATCTTTAGAGGAAGAAAATAGAGATACATATACAATAGAAGATACATTTACACTACATAATCCAAGCAAAGAAGGATATACATTTACAGGATGGAGTGGAACAGGTATAGATGGCTTATCAAAGAATGTTATTATATCTAATACAACTGGTGATAAGAGTTATACAGCTAACTATACAATTAAGACTTCTACATTAACAATTAATCCAAATGGAGGATTATATAATAATAGTTCTGATGTTATTACTATTACAAAAAATTACGGTGAAACTATTCAGTTATCTTCTCCAAGTAAAGAAGGATATACATTTAAGAAATGGATTACTTTAAATAATACAGATTATTTAAGTGAAGAATATACATTTAATGGTGAAGATGAAACATTAACTGCTAATTATGGTGTTGATTTATATAATTTAACTATCTATTTAGATGGTGGAACAGATAATGTTGAATATAGTAATACATATACTATTGATGATGTTATTACTCTTGAAAACCCTATAAAAGAAGGATATACATTTATTGGATGGAGTGGAACAGATATAGATGGTTTATCTATGAATGTAACTATATCTCATATGATGGGCGATAGAACTTATACTGCAAATTACTCTATAAATAACTATACATTAACAATTAATCCAAATGGAGGATTATATAATAACACGTCTTCTAATACTGAAATAACTAAGGCATATAATGATACATATACTTTAGAAACTCCAGTAAGAGAAGGATATACATTTGTAGGATGGACAATTGATAATGAACCATATGAAAATAATGAATATACATTTATTAGTAAAGATGTAATTATAGTAGCTAATTATACTTTGGATACATATAATATTACTTATGATTTAGATGGAGGAACAGGTTTAGCAAATCCATCAACATATACTATAAATGATTCATTTGTATTAAATAATCCGACTAAAGAAGGTTATACATTCCTTGGATGGAGCGGAACAGATTTAACTGAAACTACTAGAGATGTAACAATTAATCATATGACAGGAGATAGAAGTTATACTGCTATTTATGAAAAAGATGCATATATTATTACATATAATCTTAGTGGTGGTACTACAACTAATCCAACTAGATATGATGTAACAACTGGTGATATAGTTTTATCTTATCCTAGTAGACCTGGATATAGATTCCTAGGATGGACAGGTACAGATTTATCAGAATTAACTATGAATGTTACTATACCTGCAGGATCTACTGGAGATAGAGAATATACTGCTTCTTATGAAATAATTACTTATACAATTACATATGAAACAGGTACATCTAGTATTACAACTGATTATTTAAATGAATTAAATCCATTAACATATACAGTAGAAACAGATACATTTACACTAACAAATCCAATGGATATAAAAGATAGTGATAATGATGTAACAGAAGCATTTATAGGATGGACAGGATCTAATGGCGATAATCCATCAACAGGTGTTACTATTGAAAAAGGTAATGTTGGGGATAGAAACTTTAGAGCAAATTATATTGATGTTGAATACGATACATATACAATAACTTATGATTTAAATGGTGGTGTTTTAGATAATAATAAATCTAATCCATCAACTTATAAGAAAACAACTAATGATATTACACTAGCTAATCCGTCAAAACCAGGTTATACATTTACAGGATGGACAGGAGGAGTAATAGGTGGAGATGGTAATCCAGGAACTACTGGTAATCAAGTAGAATTAAGTTCAAATGTAATTATTAGAAGAGGTAGTAGATTAAATAGAAGATATACTGCTCACTTTGAAATAATTCATTATAATATTAATATTGATTTAGATGGAGGAACTACTTTAGATAGTATTCCAACTTCTTATACAATACTTGATAATATCATTTTAGAGAATCCTACTAAGACAGGATATACATTCCTAGGATGGACAGGTACTGATTATAGTGAGTTAACTTTAAATGCATCTATACCTTCTGGTTCTACAGGAGATAAATCTTTTACTGCAAATTATACTATTAATAGTTCTACACTTACTATTGATCCTAATTATGGTAAATATAATGATTCAATGGATAATACTATCATATCAGCAAATTATGGTACTGTTATTTCATTATCAACTCCAGTAAAAACTGGATATACATTTACTAAATGGACTGATCAAAATAATGAAGATTATTTAAGTGACATTTATACTTTTGATGATACAGATGATACTTTAACAGCAAATTATGAAATAAATACATATAATATTACTTATAATTTAGCTGGAGGTAATGCTTCTAATGAAACATCATATACTGTTGAGACTCCTTCATTTACTTTAAACCAACCTACAAGAGATGGTTATATATTTGAAGGATGGACAGGAACAGGTTTAACTACTAAGACTAAAAACGTTACTATAAATCAAGGTAATACAGGTGATAGAGAATATACTGCTAATTGGTCACCTATTACATATAGTATTACTTATAATAATTTAAATGGTGCAACAACAAATAATCCAGTTTCTTATACTGCTGATAATGAAATTACACTTACTAATCCATCAAGAACAGGATATACATTTACAGGATGGAGTGGAACAGGAATAGATGGTTTATCTACAAATGTTACTATACCAGCAGGAAGTTATGGAGATAGAGTATATACAGCTAATTGGAGTTTAATTGAATACTCTATTACTTATAAAGGTTTACAAGATACTACATTTACAAATGAAAATCCAGTTGTTTATGCAATTGAAGATACATTTAGGTTATATAATCCATCAAGAGTAGGATATTTATTCTTAGGATGGACAGGAACAGGTTTAACTGAAATAACTAAGAATGTTACTATACCAGTAGGAAGTTATGGAAATAGAGAATATACTGCTAACTGGATAGAAAGTGATTATAGTATTACATATAATCTTGATGGTGGTTCTATTCAAGGAACTAATCCACTTGCATATAGTATTACAAGTGATGAAATAACTTTAAATAATCCAAGTAAACGTGGATATACATTTACAGGATGGAGTGGAACAGGAATAGAAGGTTTATCTACAAATGTAGTTATTCCAACTGGATCTACTGGAGATAGAGTTTATACTGCAAATTATGAAGTAATCGATTATACATTAGCATTTAATTATAATGGTGGAACTGCAAATAATGTTTCTACATATACAGTAGAAGATGATATAACACTTAATAATCCAACTAAAGAACATTATGATTTTATTGGATGGAGTGGAACAGGTATATCTGGTATTGCTAATAATGTTAGATTAATTAATGCAATAGGAGATAGAGAATATACAGCAAATTATAATCCACATAATTATTCAATAACATATGATTTAGCTAGTGGTGTACTAAGTGAAAATAATCCAAGTACATATAATATCGAAAGTGATCCTATAACATTAAATAATCCAACTAGACTTGGATATACATTTACAGGATGGGTTGGAACTGATGTAGAAATTGGTTCAACTAATTTAACAATTCCAACTGGTTCTTATGGAAATAGAAGTTATACAGCTACTTGGACTAAAGATACTTATACAATAACATATGATTTAGCGGGTGGATCTATGCCAGAAAATGTTACTAATCCAAGTACATATGATATAGATACTCCTAATTTTACATTAAGTTATCCAGTAAAAGAAGGATATTCATTTGCAGGATGGACAGGAACAGGTTTAGCAGAACCAACAATTGATGTAACAATAGTAACTGGTTCTACAGGTAATAAAACTTATACTGCAACTTGGTCTGCAGAAAGTTATAGAATAATATTACAAAATAATGCTAGAAACTCATTTGATTTAACTAGAACAACTGAAACGTTTACTGCGCCTGTAAGTGGAACATATAGAATTGAAGCTTGGGGTGCATCAGGTGGGGCAGGATTATTTAATTATAATGCTGGTACAGAACTTGGTGGACTTGGTTCATATACAACTGGTGAAATAGACCTTGAAGCTAATGAAAAATTATATGTCAGTGTTGGTGGAGAAGGATATTCTCCAGTAGCACAAAATCAATATGACTTTGTGTCAGGCGGATATAACGGCGGTGGACGAGGAACTGCTGGTGGTGGTGATGATATTGCTGCTGGTGGTGGTGGTGCCACTGATATAAGAGTCACTAATGGCACTTGGAATAATGAAGAAAGTTTAAATAGTAGAATTATGGTTGCTGCTGGTGGTGGTGGTGGACATAGTTACGCTGGAGGTAACTATGGAAACAATAGAACTATATTCCCTGATATGTCTATCGGTCTTTCAACAGAAGGATATTTAGGATTTTGGGAAGGTGGAATATGGGAACCAGCTGTTAATCAAACAACAGGCTATGCATTTGGTATCGGTGGTGAATATACTGTAAATTATAGTACACATGGTGCCGGAGGAGGTGGCGGAGGCTACTACGGAGGTCTTGCAAATATGAACGGCTCTGGTGGACCTGGTTCTGGTGGATCATGCTATATTTCAGGTTATGAAGGTTCTATAGCCATTACATCAGCCACTGATAGAACACAAAAATGTGAGAGTGCTACAGATATTAGTTGTTCATATCACTATTCAGGTAAGATATTTAATAATGCTACTATGACTGCTGGTGGTACTACTGGTAATGAAGGTGATGGTAGAGCAAGAATCACATTATTAAATACTGTCAACCATATTAATTATGGTGATGTTATTGGAGACTTACCAATTCCAACAAGTAATACTCATACATTCTTAGGTTGGGTAGATGAAGAAGGTAATCCTGTTGATTCAAATGCAAGATATCTTGTAAGAAGCAATTCTACATATACAGCTACTTGGGAACCAAAAACATTTACTATAACTTATAATACAGATGGTGGTGTTACAACTAATCCAGAAACATATACAACTGAATCAGAAAAATTTGTATTAACTGATGCAGTTAAGACAGGTTATACATTTATTGGTTGGAGTAATGATGCGTATCCTGAACCTAGAAAGAATATTATAATTAATCATGATAATCATGGTGATAAAGAATTTGATGCAAATTATAATATTAATACATATAGTATTTCCTATAATTTGAATGGAGGAACTGCTTCAAATCCAACAACTTATACAGTAGAAGATAATATTACATTAAATAATCCAACTAGACTTGGTTATACATTCGCAGGATGGTTAGGTACAGATTTAAGCACTAATACCTTTAATGTAAATATAGTTCCTGGAACTATTGGTAATAGATCATATACAGCATATTGGGATATTAATACATATACGATTACTTATGAATTAAATGGTGGATATGCTATTAATAGAGAAGCATATACAGTAGAAGATGCTACATTTAAATTACAAAATCCAACAAGAGAAGGTTATTTATTTGCAGGATGGACAGGAACAGACCTAGAAAATGCTGCTGATGATGTAGTTATTCCAGCTAGAAGTACTGGAAATAGAACTTATACTGCTAACTGGATAAAAGAAGAATTTACTATTAATTATGATTTAGATGGAGGTACTGCTGATAATCCTAGTACTTATAATATCGAAAGTAGTGATATAACATTAAATAATCCTACAAGAGAAGGATATACATTTGCAGGATGGACAGGAACAGATTTAACAGATATTACTGAAAATGTAACTATTGAAACTGGTTCAACTGGGAATAGAAGTTATATTGCTAACTGGGCAGGAACATATAAGTTAACATTAAATTATAATGCAGTTAATGACTTTGATTATCAAGGTAGTGAAGATACATATTTAACAGAAGCAACTGGAACATATAAACTAGAAACTTGGGGAGCATCTGGTGGATATTCATATGCTGATGGTGTTAAAAGAACACCAGGAGGATATGGTGGATATTCAGTAGGTGAAATTAATTTATTAAAAAATCAAAATCTTTATATTAACGTAGGTGGAAAAGGAGAAGAAACATACGGACATAATTCTGCTGCAGGTGGATATAATGGTGGAGGTAATGGTTATGGAGATCAAAGAGATGATGATGGAGGAGGCTCTGGAGGAGGAGCAACTCATATTGCATTAAAATCCGGATTATTATCTACACTAGAAGATTATAAAGGTACTCCAATATTAGAAGAAAATAATACTGATATAAAAACATATGATTCAAAAACTATATTAATCGCTTCAGGTGGAGGCGGTGGTAGTACATGGAATTCTTATGGTACATCTGGTGGAGGATATAAGGTTACTAATTCTGTAAGTCAAAATGCAGGTTATAGATTTGGTAGAGGTGAAGATGCTACTGTATCATCATCTGATGAAGGTAATGCCGGAGGCGGTGGTGGTTTCTTTGGTGGATACTATGGACACTCTGCAAATGGCGGTACTGGATATATTGGTAGTTCATTACTTACTAATAAACATATGGCTTGTTATAATTGTAATGTAATCGATGATGAAAGTATTAAAACTATTGCTACATCTACTCATGTTTATAATAAGAATCTTTATAATGATATCTCAAATATTCCAACAGCTGATTATGCTAAAAAAGGAAATGGTTATGCGAGAATAACATTGATATCTGGTACTAAATCAGTTAGATATGATGAAGCAATTGGTGATTTACCAACTCCAACATCAAATAGATATATTTTCTTATATTGGGTTGATGAAAATAATAACCCAGTAACATCTGATACGATTTATTCTCTTGAAGCAGATTCAACAATAACTGCAGTTTGGGAGCCAATAGAATATGATATTACATATAATTTAGGAAATGGTGGAACTACTACTAATCCTTTAACATATAATTTTGAATCAGATACATTTACATTATCTGAACCAGAAAGAGAAGGATATACATTCACAGGATGGACAGGAACAGATATTGAGGATATAACTGAAACTGTAATTATTGAAAAGGGTAGTTATGGCAACAAAGAATTTACTGCTCATTGGTCTAAGAAAACATATACTATTCAATATGATTTAGCAGGTGGTACAGTAAGTGGAAGAAATCCAACTACGTATGATGCTGAATCAGATACTATAACATTAATTAATCCTACTAAATCAGGATATACATTCACAGGATGGACAGGAACAGATTTAGATGCTCCATCTACAAATGTAGTTATTCCAACTGGAAGTGTTGGAGATAGATTATACAAAGCTAATTTTGGAGAGATTAAATTTAATATTTATCTTGAAGATTTATATAAGGATGTTCAAACAAAGACAGAATTTGATCATAATGGTAATTTCAATGACGAAGGTTCTGAACAAGTATTTGTAGCTCCTAAAACTACAACATATAGAATTGAAACTTGGGGAGCATCCGGTGGTACATTTGATGAAGTTAATTATCATGGTGGATATGGTGGATACTCTGTAGGTGATATTTTATTAAATGAAGGAGATACATTATATATTAATGTTGGTGGACAAGGTAGTTGTAATTATGCTGAACCTTCACCAGGTGGATATAATGGTGGTGGATCTACTATATTAATTAATAATGACTCTACCTATGCATGCTCTGGAGGAGGTGCAACATCAGTTGCTACTTCATCTGGACTTCTATCAACTCTAGAAAATGATACTGAATCAATCGTTATGGTTTCAGGTGGTGGTGGAGGAGTTCACTATCACTCTAATGGTATAAGTTCTGGAGGAAATGGTGGAGGATATATTGGACAAAGCCCAATAAAAATTTATCAAAGATATGAAAATTGTACTCCTCCAACTGGTGGAACACAAATTTCTGGAGGAACACATTATAATAACTATTCGTCTGACGGGTCATTTGGTTTAGGTGCATCATTCTTAGCTACTTATGGTGCTGCCGGAGGTGGTGGTTACTATGGTGGTGCATCAGGAGGAAGTGCAAGTTTCTGTGCATATTCTGGTGCAGGAGGATCAGGTTATATTGCTTATCCAGATTTAACTAATAAGAAGATGGTTACATATTCTGTAGATCCTACATATGAATCAAACGTTGAATCTACATATACTGAATTAACTAGTATTGTGACTGATAATGCAACAAGCAATTATGCTAAACGTGGAGATGGTTATGCAAGAATAACTTTATCTGATGCAGTTAAAGAAGTTACTTATGGTAATGCTGTAGGAACACTTCCAACTCCAACTGCAGATGGTTATACATTTATAGGATGGGTTGATGAAAGCGGTAATTCTGTAGATTCTGAAACAATATATAATATTGGTAGAGATTCAACATATTATGCTGTATGGGAACCAATTCCTTATATAATAACTTATGATTTAGATGGTGGAACTGCTGATAATCCAATTATATATACATCAATTGAAAGAGTAGTTATAAATAATCCTACAAAGGAAGGATATGAATTCATTGGTTGGACAGGTACTGGTCTATCAGAACCTACTAAGGATTTAGTTCTTCCAATTGGAAGTATTGGAAATAGAGAATATACTGCTAACTGGCATGTTGAAGGAATGAAAATAACATATGATTTAGCAGGTGGAAGTTTTACAAATTCAACATATGAAACTACTGATTTTGATTTCATTAGTGATTATGATAAAAAAGAAGTTTTAGAATCAATTATTGGCAATGATGATTTTATAGCTTATTCGTTTGGATATAATAATGGTATGACTGATGGCAATTCATATAATACACATGTAAATACATATGATGATCATATTAATTTACCAGCAGATTCATATCATGTATTCTACACAAGATCAAATATAGATTTAACAAAATATTATTCATTTATCTTCTACAAGACAAATTATAATAACACAAGAGTTGGTTTTGCCCAATATCCTAGTGTGTTTAATGGAGAAGGAGAATCTGGAAGAGTAAAATCCATTACTAAAGTAGATAATAATATTTACATTGGTGATCTTTCGACTGAATCTAGAAAAGATACTAAATTCTATGTTAGTCAGTATGGTTCAGATAATTATGGTGATGTTTACTTTGTGGCATTTAGTACAAAGACAGCAGAAGAATTAAAAGAAGATTTTATCAATGCAAAATATACTGGATTATCTTATAAATTCACTGCTCCAACAGATTCAACATACAAATTGGAAGTATGGGGAGCATCTGGAGGAGGAGCTGATATTACTTCTAGTTCAAGTAGAAAAGGATTAGGTGGATATTCAGAAGGAGAAATTACTTTAAATAAAGGAGATAATTTATATATCAATATTGGAGGCGAAGGTTCCTATGGAACTAGTGCTCCAGGTGGATATAATGGTGGTGGTAATAGTGGTTCTAGTCCTTCCGGTTCTGGAGGAGGAGCTACACATATTGCTACAAAACTTGGTGAATTATCTGCTTTTGAAAATGATCAAAATTCAATTATTATTGTTGCCGGAGGCGGCGGTGGTTCTGATGATAATTATGGTGATGATGGTTCTGGTGGATCTGCAGGTGGTTATATATCACAAGGTGGATTTATCAATGGTACAGAAACATTATCAACGCAAGCAACTCAATCAAATGGTTATGCATTTGGACAAGGACAAACTCCTACTGTAAGAAATGATTCAGGAGGAGCCGGTGGTGGTTACTATGGCGGTTTTGCAACTAATAGCAATGCTGGAGGAGGAGCTGGAGGCTCTGGATACATCGGAAATAGTAATCTTACAAATAAAGAAATGTACTGCTATAACTGCCTTGAAACTACAACAGAAGATATTAGAACTACAACAACTACTTGTCGTTCTACTGATCCAAAAGAGCAATGTGCAAAAATTGGAAATGGATATGCAAGAATAATTAATTTAGAATATTATAAAAATGTTTATTATTTAGACCAAATTGGTGATCTTCCAGAACCAACTAGAGATAATTATGTATTTACTGGTTGGATAGATGAAGAAGGTAATCCAGTTGATGCTGAAACAATTTATACATACACTGATAATATTACTTTAACAGCAACCTGGGAAAGAACTTATTACATAATTACTTATGACTTAAATGGTGGTTATGTTGAAGATGGTAATTACTATACATATGATTTTGAATATACTGATTCTAGAAAAGAAAAAATGCTAACTACCCCATATAAAGGAACATATAAATTAGAAGTATGGGGAGCATCTGGAGGCGGAAATGATATTACATCTAGTAGAATGAGAAAAGGATTAGGTGGATATTCAGAAGGAACAATTACATTAGATAAAAATACAACTCTTTATATTAACCTTGGTGGACAAGGATTAGGTGATGGTACTCATCAATATAGAGCCGGAGGATATAATGGTGGTGGAAATGCCACATCCAATGCTGATGGAAATACAAGACAAGGCTCTGGAGGAGGAGCAACTCATATAGCTTTAAAATCTGGACAATTGTCATCACTTTCAAATGATGTAGATGATATCCTAATCGTTGCCGGAGGCGGCGGTGGAGGAGCTGGAAATGCAGCTGTCATGTATGTCGATGGTGGATCCGGAGGCGGATATAAAGGTAATAACGGAGGAACTTATAGAGAAAATTCTTGGTCTGCTACTGGCTTAGGTGGATCTAGTGAAAATAATGCTTCGTTCGGAGTTGGACAAAGTTCTTATGTTTCTGGCGGCGGCGGTGGATTCTATGGAGGATATGCATCAGCTTATAGTGCCGGTGGAGGATCTGGATACATCGAAAACAGTAATCTTATAAATAAAGCAATGTACTGTTATAATTGTGAAGGAACTAATGATGTTGATACTAAGACTATTTCTACAACTAATTACTCAACTGAACCAATTAGTAAGTATGCTAAAGATGGAAATGGATATGCAAGAATTAGTTATTTATATAAATATGCTTCTAAACGAGAAGTTATTGGGGAACTTCCAATACCAAAAAGAAATGGTTATACATTTACTGGTTGGATAGATGAAGAAGGTGATTCTGTAACTGAAAATACAGTTTACATTTCTACAGAGGATACATTATTAACTGCTACTTGGTCTAAAGATACATACACAATTACATATGACTTAGCAGGTGGCACAGTATCTGAACCTAATGAAACAACATATCAAGTAGATTCAAATTCAATAACATTAATTAATCCTACTAAATCTGGTCAAACATTCCTTGGATGGAGTGGAACAGGAATAGATGGTTTATCTACAAATGTGGTTATTCCAACAGGTTCTTATGGAAATAGAACATATAGAGCTAACTGGAGTAGGACTGCATCTGAATTTATGAATGAGTATACATGTAATAGTACAAATCAAATTTCAGGAACAGAATTAGCTTGTGATGGAACAAGCGGAAATAATTTAAGATATATTGGTGCTAATCCTAATAACTATGTATATTTCAATTGTCAAGATTATAATAATCCATCAGACACTACATGTGAAAAATGGAGAATAATTGGAATTATGCAAGGTTCTACTACTGCTAATACAAGTGGTAGTGGAGTATATAGATATAAATTAATTAGAGATGAATCACTTGGTGAATATTCATGGGATACAAGTGATACATCCATTGCTGGTGGATATGGTATTAATGAATGGGGTCCATCAACTGATACTAATAATAATCCATATCCAGGTGCCGATATAATGCAAGAATTAAATGGAGATTATTTAGATACTACATTAACATCTAATCCATATTGGTATGATGGAGTCGGTGATAGTAAAACTGCAGAATTTGATATATCAAATGTACTTAATTTAGATTCTCAAAGTCTGATTAGTGATGCTATTTGGAATACTGGATCAATTATGTATCCTGATGAATCCGATTCTACTCCAAGTACATTCTATACCTCTGAAAGAGGAACAGATCAATGGGATAATGTTTCTTGGGCTCATCAATATACTTATTATCTTGATGGCGACTCAAGAGCATTCCCAGGGGATATTGTTAGAAGAACATCAACATGGAAAGGAAAAGTTGGATTAATATATCTATCTGATTATGGTTTTGCAACAGCTGGTGGTTCTACAACATCTAGAAGTAGTTGTTTAAGTAAGAAAATGCAGACTTGGATCGATTATGATGATTGTATTGATAATAACTGGATATTTAATAATACAGTGTATTGGGGAATAACTCCAAAAGGTTATTATAGTGCGGGTGTTAATCATGTAAATACAAGTAGACTTATGTGGTCTTATTATGCTGCAGCACCAGAAAATATTAGACCAGTTATATTCTTAAATGATGATGTTTATATTAATGGTGGTACTGGAACAGCTGATAATCCATTTACTATTATTTCATCTGATTTAGATACAAGTAGTCAAAATAATGGACCATCTGTTTCTGGATCATTATATAAATTCCTTGCAGATACTTTTGATATTAATGTTAAGGAAAAGAATATATTAGTTTATGAAATGGAAAATAATATTGAACTAGATACAACTAAGACATATAAACTATATAAGAATAATGAATTAGTTAAATTTAATGAAAATGAACTTGGTTATTATAGTTATGGTGGAGATACAACTTCATTAAGACCTATAAAAGGTAGACTATACTTAAATGGTTTAGGAATAGGTAATTATAAGTTAGTTAGTTCAGATAAAAAAGAATTAGAATTTGGTATTAATTCTAGTGGTAAGATATTTGGTAATGTTAGAGAATATACTAAAGAAGATAATTCTAATGGTGTTAAGACTAGTATAGCTAAATTGATTATCAGAAACCCATTAAATATATTAAAAATAATATTATTCATATTATTATTAGTAATAATTATATTAATATTGATGATAAGAATTAAACAACAAAAGTACCAAATGCTTTTACTTAAAAATTTAGCTGATAAAAAAGATGAGATTTAATCTCATCTTTTTTAGATAAAATAATAGTAAAATTCATGTTGAATTTGATATAAATCCTATATAAATGTAATTAAATGTGTTAAAATATATTAAAAGAGAGGTAAAAAAATATGAAATGTACAAAATGTGGAAAAGAAATTAAAAAGACAGATGTTTTCTGTCAATATTGTGGAACAAAAGTAGAAGCTGAAGAAAAGAAAACTGAAGTAAAACAAGCAACAGTTACTAAAGTTCCAGCACAAAATCAAGGAAGCAAAGGATTAGCTATTGCTTCTATGGTATTAGGTATTGTAGGTATACTACTTTGCTGGTGTGGATTATGGGTAATGATATTCCCAATACTAGGATTTATATTTGCACTTTGCTCAAAGAGTAAAAGCGGATTTAAAATTGCAGGTTTAATTACAAGTATAGTTGGATTTGTACTTCAATTAATCGTAACACTTATAGCAATATTATTCTTTGGAGCATTATCATCTGTATATAATAGCTATACAAACGGTTATTATGACGATATACTTGATGACTATGAAGAAAAAATTGAAGACTATTATGATGATTATTTAGACGATTATAAATATGCATCAGTATATGGTGAATGGACATGTACTCCATATCCAGAAGCAGATTATACTAATCATGATGAAACAACATTAGATTTAAAATATACAGGAAAATATGTTTATGGACCATCTGATAAATTATCTAATAACTATTATGCAGGAACATTCACATATGAATCAGAATATGATAAGAATGAAAAATATACAGATAGAAAATTCATGAAAGTTACTGCTCCAGTTACTGAGTTTGTAATAGATGGAGTTAATCAAAGTATCGAAGGAAAGAATTTAGACTTCGAAATTGAATTCATAAATGATTATGATGAAGCAATAATAATGTTCTACAATACACAAAATACTTATTACTGTCAAAAGTAATAAAAAAAGTAAAAATAACACAGATTTAACAAAAATCTGTGTTTTTTATGCTAAAATGTTAATGTCAGGTGACAAATTTCCAAGGCAACTGTATTGAACGCAACTGACAGAAAGGGTAGAATTGATCATGAAAGAGGTGAAAAATATGGCAATCGGAAACAGATTGTATAATTTAAGAAAGGAAAAAAATATTTCGCAAGAAGAACTTGCAAATGCTCTTGATGTATCAAGACAAACAATATCTAAATGGGAGACTGGTGAATCAACTCCAGACTTTAATAAGATATGTCCATTGTGTGAATACTTTGGAATAACATCTGATGAATTATTATCAGGAAAACAAAACATTATTGAAGCTAAGAAAGAAGATAAGAAAGCAAAATTTGCTAGAAACTTAGCAATTTCTGTAGGACTTTATATTTTATCATTAGTTGCAATAATATTATGTGCAGCATTGTTTGAACAACCTATTATAGGAGTATCATTATTCTTTACAATAATAGCTATAGCTACAGGAATAATTATTTATTCATCTATAGTATATGGAAAAACTGAAAAAGAAAAAGTAAAAGAAGAAAAAGAACCTAAAAATGTAGTAGTAAAAGGTATTACAGAAATAATAGGTATAGCAGGAGTTATTACTTATTTATTAGTAAGTTTCTTAACTGGTGCATGGCATATTACATGGATTATCTTTATAGCAATTGGTTTATTAAATGCTATAGTTAGATTAATCTTTGGATTAAAAAATGATACTAAAGAAGAAGTAGAGGAAGATGAAGATGAAGAATAAGGGATTAACAATAACTTTAATAATACTATTATCTATCTTACTAGCTTTTGTAATAGGAATAATGGTTTTCTTATTTAAAGGTAATTATAATTTTAATGGATTTAATTTTGCTTTTGGAGGAAGTAAAACATTAGTAGATGAAAAAGAAATATATAATATTAAAAATTTAAATATTGAAGCTAATAGAGCAGATGTATTAATTGAAACAAAAGAAGAATTAACTTCTATTAAAGTTGAATTATATTCTGACTTTGCAGAAGAATATGAAATAACAGAAAAAGATAATGAAATAAAAGTAGTATTAAAAGATAAAATGGCAGTAACTATATTTGGTTCTAATTCAAGTAGAATAAAGATTTATGTGCCTACTACTTATGATAAAGATGCTGTTATAGTTAATAGAACAGGTGATATTACTATTGGTGAATTACCTAATTCTAATTTTGATATTTCCCTAACAACAGGAGATGTTAAAACTAGTAATGCTAATGAAATGACTATTTCATTAACAACAGGAGATGTTGAATTAAATAAAGTATCTAAAGCAGATATAACTTCTACTACTGGAGATGTTGATATTAATAATATTGATGTAGTAAAAGTTAAATTAACAACAGGAGATATTACAATAAAAGAGATTAATAATTCTTTAAAAATAACTTCTACTACTGGAGATGTTAGAATTACTGATGCTAATTTAAAAGCAAATTCTAGTATTAAAAGTGGTACAGGAGATGTTAGAATTAGTAATACAACTGGTTGTTATATAGATGCTAAAACTAATATTGGAGATACCAGAATAAATAATAATGATAGAAAAAGTGATGTTGTTTTAACAATTACATCTAGAGTTGGAGATATTAGAGTAAATAAATAGAAGGTTTAAAACCTTCTTTTTTTAATGTAAAATAAAGCAAAAACCTTGTAAACATAATATTCTTGTGATACAATATATTTGCTTTTTAAAAAAAGACACAAATATTGATTTATGAACCTAGTGCCATTATGGTGGGGATTAAAGAAGAGATATTTGGAAGTGAAACAAAAGGAGGAAATTTTATGTCAGTAGTTTCAATGAGTTATTTATTAGAAGCTGGGGTACATTTTGGTCATCAAACTAAGAGATGGAACCCAAAAATGAAGGAGTATATCTATACTTCAAGAGATGATATTTATATCATCGATTTAAATAAGACTGCAGAAAAAATCGAAGAAGCTTATGCAGCTTTAAAAGATATTGCAGCAAATGGTGGAAAGGTTGTCTTTGTAGGAACAAAGAAACAAGCACAAGAAGCAGCTAAAGAAGCAGCAACTAGAACAGATAGTTACTATGTAACTGAAAGATGGTTAGGTGGAACATTAACTAACTTTAGAACAATTAGAAAGAGAATTTCTAGATTAGAACAAATCGAAAAGATGAGAGAAAATGGAACAATGGAAGTTCTTCCTAAGAAAGAAGTTCTAAAAATTAACAAGGAATATGATAAGTTATTAGTATATTTCGAAGGTATTAGAGAAATGAAAAAAATACCAGATGCAATGGTAATCGTTGATCCTAAGAAAGAATACAATGCTATTAGAGAAGCACACAAATTAAATATTCCAGTATTTGGTATTGTTGATACTAATGCTGATCCAGATGATTTAACTTATCCAATCCCAGGAAATGATGATGCAGTTAGAGCTATTAACTTAGTATTTGGTGTATTAGCTAACGCTATTGCAGAAGCAACTGGAAAAGAAATGGTTGATTATATTACTGAAGATGATTCAGTTGAAGAAACTAAAGAAGTAGTTAAAGAAGAAAAGAAAGCATCTAAGAAAGAAGAAAAAGTTGAAGAAGTAGTTGCTGAAGAAAAACCAGCTAAAAAAGAAACTAAAAAAGCTGTTAAAGAAGAAAAACCAGCTAAGAAAGAAACTAAAAAAGAAGAAAAAGAAGATCTAAGTACTAAAACTGTTGCTGAATTAAAAGAATTAGCAAAAGCTAAAGGTATCGAAGGATATACTAAATTAAAAAAAGCTGAATTAATTGAAGCTTTAAAATAATAGAAAGGGTTTTTAAGATGGATGCAAGTTTAATTAAAAAATTAAAAGATATGACTAATGCTGGATTAATGGATTGTAAAAAAGCATTAGAAGAAAACAATGAAAATATTGATGAAGCAATTAAATGGTTAAGAGAAAAAGGTATTTCTAAAGCTGCTAAGAAACAAGATAGAATAGCTGCTGAAGGAACATCTAAAACATTAGTTGAAGGAAATAATGCAGTTATTATTGAAGTTAACTGTGAAACAGACTTCGTTGCTAAAAATGAAAAATTTAATGCATTTGTTGATAGATTATGTAAGACTTTAATTAATGGAGATGCAACTACTATGGAAGATGCATTAAAATTAAAAGAAGAAGATGGAACAACTATTAATGACGATGTTATTAATATGACTGCTACTATTGGAGAAAAAATTAGTTTTAGAAGATTTAATAAATTAACTAAGACTGATAGTCAAACTTTTGGTAGTTATATACATATGGGTGGAAAAATATCTACATTAACTTTAATTAATGGAGATAATCAAGAAGTAGCTAATGATGTTGCTATGCATTTAGCTGCTATGAATCCTAAATATGTTTCAAGAGATGTAGTTCCTGCATCTGATATTGAAGAAGAAAGTAAAATCATTAAAGAACAAGCTATGAATGAAGGAAAACCTGAAGAAATAGCTGAAAAGATGGTTGCTGGAAGAATCAATAAATTCTATAAAGATATAGTTATAACTGAACAAGAATTTGTTAAAAATCCTGATGTAACTGTAGGAACTTATCTAAAGAATAACAATTGTGAATTAGTTGATATGATTAGATTTGAAGTTGGCGAAGGAATTGAAAAGAGAAAAGATGATTTCGTTAACGAAGTTATGGAACAAATGAAATAAGCTTTAAAAGCTTATTTTTTTTGTTTACATTGATATCTCAATATGTTAAAATATCTACACATGCTGAGGTGAATTATGAACGAGAATTATATGAAAGAAGTAACTATTAAAAATTATCCTTATTTGACTACTGTATTGAGTGGAGATAGATTTAAGCTAAGAGAAAATTTTAATTGTCATATAGATACTATAATAAAAAATTTGTTATTGTATTTTGATGAAGAGACAGAAGCAGTAGCACTTTCTAAAATATGGTGTGATATGACAAAAGATTTAATGGACTGGAGAGGTAAAAAGGGTGGAGATGTAATTATGGCTAATTCCGCATATCAAGCTACTCAACGAGCTATAAGAAAAGTAGATCCATTTAATGAACATTATCCATTATCTCAAGGTAAATTTAATGAAATACAAAAAGATATAGTGTATACTTTTTTACCAAGAAGAATATCTGGTCCTACTTTTTATGACGAAACTCTTTATAAAGAAAATAGAGAAAAGATTTGTAAAAGACATAATATAGGATTCTTTAGATACTACAAAGAAAAGATACTTGCAGATAGAGAAGTAAAAAGAGTTATGAAAAAAGCAGAGAAGAAGAAATTAGAGTATACTGCATAATTCTTATCTTTTTTTTTGCAATTAGATGTGATATAATTAATGCAGATATCAACTATTAGAAGGGAATGATGTAAATGGATGATATTTTATTAATGACAGAAGAAACAATGGAAAAAACTATCAATAATTTAAAAGATAGATTTACAAATATAAGAGCAGGTAGAGCTAACCCAAGTATGTTAGATCCTGTTAAAGTTAGTTACTATGGAACTGATACACCACTTAATCAAATAGCAAATATTTCAGTACCAGAAGCAAGAAAATTACAAGTTAAACCATATGATAAATCAATCTTAAGTGATATAGAAAAAGCTATATATGAAGCAGATTTAGGTTTAACACCAAATAATACTGGAGATATGATATTTATATCTATTCCAGAATTAACTGAAGATAGAAGAAAAGAATTAGTTAAACAAGCTAAAGGTATGTCTGAAGAAGCAAAAGTAGCATTAAGAAATATTAGACAAGATGCTATGAGTGATGTTAAAAAATTAGAACTATCTGAAGATGAAGAAAAAAGAGCAGAAAAAGAAGTTCAAGATTTAATAAATAAATATAATAAAATAGTTGAAGATGTATTAAGTGATAAAGAAGAAGAACTAATGACTATATAGTCATTAGTTTTTTATATAAAAAATAGTCAATTGACTATTTTTTTAATTGAGGTTTAATCTAAAATTTGTTATTATATTATTAGGAGGAGTTATATTATGAAAAAGATTTTATCTTTAGTATTAGTATTAGGAGCAGTATTATGCTTAGCAGGATGTGGAAATAAACCAAGTACACTTACTTGTACTCAAAAAGTTAGTACAGTTGATGTTGAATTAACAGCTAACTTTATTGGTAAAAAAGTAACTGCTATGGACATGAAATATACAATGGATTTATCAAAATATTCTGATACTGTTGTAGCTGCAATTGGAAAACAAGATTATTGTTCTACAGTAGCTAGTGCTATGAGCCAATTTACTTTAGTTGGATGTAAACAAACAATTGAAAACAAAGTAATGGTAGTAACATCAGGAATTGATTTAACTAACATGAAGAGTTCAGATTTAACTGGATCTCCAGCTGCTACTAAATCAGCACTTGAAGCACAAGGTTATACTTGTACATTAAAGTAATTAAATAAATGTCAACTAAATAGGTTGACATTTATTTTTGTTTATAGTAATATATATGTGTATTAAAGGAGGACATTATGGCTGTTAAAATAAGATTAAAAAGAATGGGAGCT
>CAMYZX010000007.1 GCA_947304025.1 uncultured Bacillota bacterium | reverse complement strand
TTCTAAAGAAAGATTTGAATATTATAAATCACTTGATAAATAATCAAGTGATTTTTTATGGTATAATTATATTAGGTGATAGCATGAGTTATAATGATGGACATGTTCATTTAGACTTTTATGGTCAAACAGAAAAATATGATGAAATAGCAGAAGATTTTTCTGAAGGAGATCCACTATTAAAAGAAGCATTATTAGGATTATGGGCTAAAGGAGTTAAAACAAATGCATGTTGTAAGGGACATAAAGGAGAAGCTTCATATCTTGCTCTTATAATAGATGATAAGAGTAGAGATGTAATACAATCAACTTGTGAATATTTATATGAACAAGATGGAAATATGATGATAAATTTTTGCAATAATGAAAAAGAATATAGTACTTTTTATGTTCATATATTGGGTGAGGAAGATAAGAATAATTATTTAAGATTCTTACAAACAGTTTTAAGTCAGCAAGAAGAAAATAAAAAACCAAAAAATAATATACCATTATATGCAGATCGTTTATTAGCTTGCGCAAAAAGAATGAAAAGTATTTGTAGATATGTTATTACTAAAGAACAAATGGTATTTGGTTTTTTTGAAGGTGAGAACGATTTGGCACCCGGTAAAGTTTATGATTTGAATGCTTTTTTAAAAAAAATAGAAGAAAAAAGAGGAGTACCATTTATCCCATTTGCATGTGATGCAAAATCACTTGAACAATTTATTAACATAGTATATCCAGGTACTTTTAAAAATAACATGAGTAATGTGATATAATTAGAGAAGAGGTACATATATGGAAAAGAATAAAGAATATAAATATGATGCTTTTATAAGCTATAGACATTGTGATTTAGATAAGTTTGTAGCAGAAAATTTACATAAAATATTAGAAAAATATGAATTACCTAAAAATATAAAAGAAAAGTTAGGTATTACTGGAAGAACTATTAGAAGAGTATTTAGAGATCAAGATGAATTACCATTATCTAGTAATCTAGAAGATCCAATAGTAGATGCTTTAAATAATACTAAATATTTAATAGTTATTTGTTCTCCAAGATTAAAAGATTCTATGTGGTGTAAAAAAGAAATAGAAACTTTTAAAAAGATTAGAGGTAGAAAAAATATATTCTGTGTATTAATCGAAGGTGAACCTAGTGAATCATTCCCTGAAGCAGTTCTAACTGATGATGACGGAAAGACATTGGTAGAACCTTTAGCTGCAGATGTTAGAGGAACAACAAAGAAAGAAGTATTAAAGAAAATTAAATCTGAAAAATTAAGATTAATTGCTCCAATGTATAACTTAGATTATGATGATCTAAAACAAAGACATAAAGCACAAGAACAAAAGAGAAAATTAACAATAGCTACAATAGCAGCAGGAGCATTCTTATTATTTGCTTTATATACATCAATTATGTTAATTAAAATTAATAGTCAACAAAAGATACTTAAAAATCATCAAGCATTAACTTTATCAGAAAAATCTATATCTTCTTTAAATAGAGATAGTAGATATGATGGTATTAAATATGCTTATGAAGCTTTAACTAAGTTTGATGGAGTTAAAATGCCATATACTACAGATGCAGAATATGCTTTATCTGAGGCTTTAGGAGTATATGATGTAGGATCATCATTTAAGGCGACTGACGAAATAAAAACAAAAGGTATAGTAGATTATATAAAGACTAGTTATGAAGAAAATTATTTAGCTACTTATGATGAATCGGAGGAATTAACTTTATGGAATGCAGATACTCTTAAAAAAGTAAAGACATATTCTGATGTATCAGGATATAGCTTTGATGATAATGATTATACTTTTATTGGAGATGATTATTTTGCATATATCAATAAAGATGGGAATATAAATATTAATATTACTAAAAATGGTGATAAGATAAAAGAAATCAAAAAAGAAGAATTATCTTATATATCAGTAAGAGGTCATTTTGATACTAAGTATTTATCTTATATTGATAATCATAAATTAACTATATATAGTGTACTTGAAGATAAAGTAATAGGTACTTATGAATCAGAAGATCCTTTAGTTAGACAAATGTATTATTCTGAAGATGGAAAATATTTGTTTGTTAGTTCTATTAAAAATCAATTTTCTGTAACTGAAGAACAATATATAACAGTACATGTAATTGATACAAGTAATTGTACAGAAATAAATAGTATAGAATTAAATGCTAGTTATATATCTAAAATGTTTACTATTGGAGATAATGTTTATATGCTTTTCAATAGAACATATGGGGCTGAATTTAATATGTTAGTAGCAGCTTATAACTACAAAGATAATAATCTTAATTGGAGTTATACTACTAATGATATTTGGGGTAAATTATTAACTAGATCATATAAAGAAGGAACTAATGATGTAACAGTTATTCATGGAAATAAATTGGATGTATTAGATGCTTCTACTGGAAGCATGAAGACTAGTTATGATGTGTCTAGTGATATTATTGAAGTATATTCATATGAAAGTACAAATTTATATTTAACAATTAATGAAGATGGAACTGCTAATTATATAAATATTGAAACAGGGAAGAATGTAATTGTTAAAGGGCAATATGAATTTAATTTAGAAAAATATACTCTAGCTACTAAGAATAAAAGAGGATACTTATTAGTACCTAAGAATGAAAATAGAGTAGTATTCTATGAAGCTAATTCAAATAAAGATGCTAAGAAAGTAGATATAGAATTTGATTATGTAAAAACAGATTCTTTATATGATTCTGATGTTAAAGAATTAAAAGAAAAATATAGTGTTAAAAATAAAAACTTAGTATCAAATATGTTCTATGATGAAAAGAAAATAAAACTATTTGTTAGCTATGCAGATGATTCTTTTGCAGTATATGATGTAAAAACAAAAGAATTATTAAATACTATTTCAGGTATTAGTAGACCAGATCATTATTATGGAATAGATAAATATGGAAGAACATATATTGGTACTGTATCGGATGCTTATATATTAGATAAAGATTATAATAAAGTAGGGCACATAAAAGGACTTGCTATAGTAGATAAAGATAAAGTTATAATATCTAATAATGGTGATTTATATTCATTACCAATATATACTTTAAGTGATTTATTAAAACAAGCAGAGGAATATTTAAAATAAAAAGACTCATATGAGTCTTTTTTAATTGATTTTTTTAAAGAATTTTGATAATATAAATGTAATTTCAAAAGAGGGTGGATTAATATGAAAAAAATTAGTAAATGTTATAAGGAATTAAGTAGTAAAGATAAAATACGCGTTGCTACAGCATCAGGTTGCTGTCTTGCTATAGCAGGTTGTGCTACAGTATTTGCTTTTCATGAACATAATAAATATAAGGAAGCAGAAGCTAAGAATAAAATACCTAATGCACGAAATTCAAAAGTTATATATGATGGTGAATCACATTGGGTAAACTTTACATATTTATTAGTTTCAGATGAAGAGACACATTTATGCGATCGTGAATTTCGCCGTAATAGCTGGTATACTATTGAAAAGGAAACTAGGCAAGGTGATACTGTAATAAGAACTTCCAAAAAGGTACATGAACCATGTGTATTTGTTGATATTAAGACAGGCGATGAAATTGCTATAGATGGTTATGAAGATTGGGCTGGATATAAAAAAGTATGTTTATCAGATTGTGTTGATTATGATACTTTTGATGAAGAAACTAAATCTAGTGAAATATCAGAAGAACAATATGAAAAATTAGTTAACAATGATGGCAAACCAAAAACTTTAGTATATGTAAACAAAGAAAAATAAAAAAATCAGGAATATCCTGATTTTTTAATTTTTAAATGTAAAAAAATAGAAGCAGCCCCCCTGAAGAACTGCTTCATAAAAAAGAATAAAAAGGGGTTGGCTAGTGTGATACTAGCAGCCAATTCGCCATTTGGGAATTGGTACCATATATATTACTTATTTTTTTCTTTTTGTCAAGCAGTTTTACAAAATATGTTATAATTATTTTATGAAAGGATTAGTTTATGAGTGATTTAACATATCTAAAGGGTATTGGGCCTTCTACAATTAATAAATTAAATAAACTAGATATATATAATATTGATGATTTAATAGACTATTATCCGTATAGATATGAGATCTTAAAAAAGACTAATCTAGATGCAGAAACATCAATTATATCTGGAGTAATAAGTAGTTCTGTAAATATATATTACTTTGGTAAAAAGAATAGTTTAAGATTTAAAATATTATATGATAATAGAATAATAAATGTTGTTATATACAATAGAGGTTTCTTAAAAAAGAATTTAACTATATCTAAAACTATTACTTTAATAGGTAAATATGATCCTAAGACTAATCTATTTACTGCAAGTGATATAAAACTATATGATTTAGGTAATAGAGTAGAGATTAATCCTATATATCATTTAGTAAAAGGATTAACTAATAATAATTTAAATAAATATATAAATTTAGCAATAGATAGTGTACTAATAAATGACTATATACCAGAAGTATTAAAAGAAAAATATAATTTCTTAGATAAAAAAGAATCATTAAAAATAATACATAATCCTAGCAAAGATCTAAACAATGCTATTAAAAGATGTAAGTATGAAGAACTATTTTTATTTTCTTTAAAAATGAATGAACTAAAAAATAAAAATAGTAAGAATAATATTGGTTATAAAAGAAGTATAGATAAAGACAAAATAAATGAATTTATTTCATCTTTACCATTTGAATTAACTAAAGATCAATTAAATGTATTAGATGAAATCTTCACCGATCTTAGTTCACCTAAAAGGATGAATAGATTAGTTCAAGGTGATGTTGGATCCGGTAAAACCATAGTAGCATTCTTAGCAATGTATGCTCTAAGTTTAGATAAATATCAAAGTGCATTAATGGCACCAACAGAAATACTTGCTCATCAGCATTATCTTAATATGGTAAAACTATTTGATGGGTATGAACTAAACATCAAAGAAATATTAGGCTCTACATCAAAGAAAGAAAAAGAATTAATAAAAGAAGAATTAGCTAGTGGAAAAATAGATATAATTATTGGTACACATGCTTTATTACAAGATGATATTAGTTTTAATAATTTAGGATTAATTATTACGGATGAGCAACATAGATTTGGTGTTAATCAAAGAAGTAATTTAAGAAATAAAGGCAACCTAGTAGATGTACTTTATTTAAGTGCTACACCAATTCCAAGAACATATGCTTTAACTATTTATGGTGATATGGATATATCTATTATTAAGACTATGCCTAGTGGAAGAAAACCAGTTAAAACTATTAACATAACTAATAACACAGAAGATACTAAAAGACTACTTGTTACAATAAAAAAAGAACTTGATAATAATCATCAAGTATATATAGTTTCTCCATTAATAGAGAGTGAAGATGAAGAAGCAGATATTAAGAAAATATATGATAATTATTCAAAAGCATTTAAAGATTATACTATAGGTATCTTGCATGGTAAGATGACTTCTAAAGAAAAAGATGGTATAATGGAAGAGTTCCAAAAAGGTAAAATAAATATATTAATTAGTACTACTGTTATAGAAGTAGGCGTAGATGTTAAAAATGCTACTTTAATAATAATATATGATGCCTATAAATTTGGACTTGCTACACTTCATCAGTTAAGAGGAAGAGTAGGAAGAAATGATTTAGAATCTAAATGTATATTAGTATCTGATAGAGATACTAAAAGATTACAAATTATGGAAGAAACTACAGATGGTTTTAAACTAGCTGAAGAAGATTTTAAATTAAGAGGATCTGGAGATCTATTTGGAACTAAACAAAGTGGAGATATGAATTTTAAAATAGCTAATTTAACTAGGGATTTTGATATATTATTAAAGGCTAAAGAAGACTCAGATAATATATTAAAAAATATAGATAAATATCCAGAGTTAAAGAGGATTTTAGATGATTCAATTAATAAAGATTAGGAGAAAATTATGGGTAAGAATTATGCATTATATTCTATATATTTAAATATAATTTCAATAATAATTGGATGTATATGTTTAGTATTTAGTATATTGGAACACAAGTTTTTAATAGTAAGTATTATTCTAATTTCAATGACATTAATTGAATTAATTATTAATATAATTAATTACAAAAAATTAATTGACAAACAACCTAAAATATAATACTATTATAGTAGCGTAACACAATGTTACGTAGCACTTTTACTGTATATATGTGGAAGTGCAAACCAAACCCCCTGATGGCTACCGAAAGGTAGCCGATTTTTTTTATAAATATTATACTTGAATTTATAAAAAATATGATATAATGAAGGTAAAGGAGGAAGCCGAATGTATAGTTATGACACTAATTTAATCACTCCAAGTACAACTACAACTAGTTTAGATGCATTTTTTGGAGGACTAACAGTTGGAGCAATAATTCTATGGGTTTTCTTAGGGCTTATTGTTTTAGCTGCAGCAATAATTACAATTATTGCAGAATGCAAAGTGTTCACTAAAGCAGGAGAAAAGTGGTGGAAAGTTTTTATCCCAGTTTATAATTCTTGGATTCAAGCTAAAATTGCTGGTCTTGCTTGGTGGTGGTTACCAATATTCTTAGTAGTTTCAGCATTAACTGAAATTGCTACATTAGAATTTGTTGCTGGTGTAGCTGTAATTCTAGTTTCATTCAATTACAACTTCAATATAGCTAAGAAATTTGGAAAATCTAACGGATTTGCATTATTACTTACATTCTTACCATTTATTGGTTATCCAATATTAGGTTTCGGTACTGCTAAATATAATGCAGGTGCTGATACTGATAAAAATGGTATATTTGCAATTAGTAAAGACGGACTAGTTAAATAATTAAAAAGATAGATTAATCTATCTTTTTAATTTTGTTGTGATATAATTTATTTAGGTGATTAATATGAAAAAATTAAAATTTATTGGAGTAGGTGGAGCAATGAATCTTGAACTTGGAGGTAATTGTTGCTATCTAAAAGATGGAGATAACTTGCTAGTAATAGATGCATGTGAAGATGCTACTAAAAAATTAGTTGAAGAAGATGCATTTAAAGGTGTTAAGAATATTTATATTGCTATTACACATACACATTATGATCATGTTGCAGGGTTAGGAATATTAATATGGTATGCTAATTTTGTATATAAGATTAAACCTACAATAATATATAAGACTTTTAGATATAAATGCAATTTAAAGAAACTATTGAAGATAACTGGTGTAAATAAAAAACACTTTAATTTAATAAAAGATAGTGATTTTAATATGGATGGTTTGACTATAGAATTTAAAAAGACTATGCATGCTCCTGAATTACAATGCTTTGGATTTATGTTTAGTGATAATAAAGGAAAATATTATTATACTGGTGACTCTAATGATGTTAAATATGTTAGAGAATTATGCAATGATGATTCAGTTAAAACTATATATTGTGAAGTAGCAACAGAAACATTTGATGTACACATTAAATATGATGATATTAAAGATTTATCTAAAGACAAATTAGTATTAATGCATGTTAATACTATGGATTTGTATAATCAAATAAAGAAAGATGGATTTAGTGTAGGTCTATAGGAGTTGTTATGTTAAAAGAATTATTAAAAGATAGTGAAGAATTAACAAAAGAACAAAAAGAAGAAATGAATAAAGGTAATTATGATCCGACTGGTTTTGAAGAGGAAGAATTAGAGGATGATGACTACTATTTTGAGGATGACAAAGAAGATTAATTCTTCTTTTTTTTATTGAATAAATATATATATTGTTATATAATTAAAGATAGATAATAGGAATATTAAACGGAGGGTAATATGGATGTTAAAATATTAACAGATAATAAAATTGATGTAGATCATGGTTTAGAATTACTTGGAGATATGGATTTCTATAATGAAACATTAGGTACTTTCTATGATGGTATAGAAGATAATTTAAAGAAATTAGAAGAATTTAAAAATAAAGATGATTTTGAAAATTATGGAATATTATCTCATTCAATAAAGAGTGATTCTAAATACTTAGGTTTTATGGATTTAGCAGAAATAGCTTTATCTCATGAAATGGCTGGTAAAGGATCAGATAAAGATTTTATAGATAAAAATTATGATTCATTTGTTGAAGAAATAAATAGAATTGTTAAAGTTGTTAAGGAGTATTTAGGGAGGTAAGTATGACTAATGAATTTAATCCAATAATGGACGAAAAAATAATTTTAGTAGTAGATGATTCATCTATAACTAGAGGTTTAATTGAACATATATATAAAGATAAATATAAAGTAATGATGGCTAGTAATGGTCAAGGTGCTATGGATATAGTAGATGTTATGACTGATTCTATTATGGCTATATTGCTAGATTTAAATATGCCTGAAGTAGATGGATTTGATGTACTTGATTATTTTAGAGAAAAAGATATATTTGATAAAATACCAGTATGTATAGTAACTGGAGAAGATGCACCTGAAATAATAGGTAAAGTTAAAACTTATCCAGTATCTGCTATTTTATTAAAACCATTCTCAAAAGATCAAATAGAAACAGTTGTTTCAAAAGCAATAGAATTAAAAGGAAGAAAGTAATCTTCCTTTTTTTATGTTATAATTATCTTGGTGATTAGTTATGGATTTATATATTGTATCTCAAATAATTACTTTTTTGTATTATGGTATTTTAGGCATTAGTTTTCTTCAAAAAGATAGAAGGAAAGTATTAATACTAAATATATTAGTAGATTTATTACAATCAATTGCTATGTATTTATTAAATGGTTATACTGGATCTGCTATGGGGCTTATTTCAATATTTAGGGATACTGCTTTATATATTCAAAATGAAAAAAAGAGTAGTGAAAGAATGCATATAATATTGCTAATTATGGTGACTGCTTTAACAATAGGATTAACTGTAATTACTTATAACGGTTTATTTAGTTTATTATCAGTTTTTGCATCATTAGTTTCAACATTTGCTATATGGCAGAAAAACGTAAGGAGATATAAATTTTTAGGAATTGTAACAGGAGTATTATGGTTGGCCTATAATATTTATATATTATCAGTAGTAGGTATATTATTAGAGTTAGTAATAATTATATTCTCAACAATTGGTTATATAAAAGATATAAAAAAAACTAAAGCATAAATATGGTATAATATTTTTAGGAGTGATAATAATGAAATTTGATTTTAGTGGAAAACAAGTTATAGTAACTGGTGGTACTAGTGGTATTGGTTATGGGATATCTAAAGCTTTTATAAACGCAGGAGCATCAGTTATTGCTTTTTATAAAAGTAATGATAAAAAAGCAGAAAAGGTTACAGACGAATTAAGTAAAATTGGAGATTTTAAAACGATTAAAGTAGATGTATCTAATGAAGAATCTATGAAAGAAGTTTTTAAACAAATAGATAAATTAGATTATTTAATAAACTCTGCAGGTATAAGTAATGAAGATGAATTTATTAAATTACCAATGGATAAGATTAAAGAAGTTTTTGATACTTTATTATTTGGTAAAATGATTGCATGTAAATGTTCATACCCATTATTAATAAAATCAAATAGTCCAAGAGTAATAAATATAGCGTCTAGATTTGCAACAAGACCATTATCTGGAGCAATTCCTCTTACTACTGCTGAAGCAGGAATAGTAATGTTTACAAAGAATTTAGCTTTAGAATGGGCAAAAGATAATATAAAAGTTAATGCAGTAAGTCCATCACTTACTACAAATACTGGATCATATTATGAATTTTATAATGATGACCAGGCAGAAGAAATAGGAAAGAACAATCCATCAGGAAGACTTGGTAAATTAGAAGATGTATCAAATACAGTTATGTTTTTATGCTCAGATGAAGCAGAATATATAACTGGTGAAAATATAAATGTTAATGGTGGAATATTATTAAAATAATATAATGAGGTGTAATTATGATAGAAAATATAATTCCAGAAGGATATGTAATGAAAGGTGTTTATACTCCGGCTAAAAAGATTGATTTAGGAGATAAATATTTAATATTTGTATCTGGTGTACAAGCACCAGCAGGTGATGTTAATGAAGTATGTACTGAAGATATAGGAGAACAAACAGAATTAGTATTCCAAGAAATAGAAATGATTTTAAATAAAGCGGGGGCTTCATTAGATAATGTTGTTAAAGCAGTTATTTATTTAAAGGATATTAATGATTTTAGTATAGTATCACCAATAAGAGCAAAGTATTTTAAAAACTCTATGCCAGTATCTACAATGGTAGGAGTGAATGGCTTTGTTAGATCTGGTTCTAAAATAGAAATCGAAGTAACAGCAATAATAGAAAAATAAAAGAAGAACTAAGTTCTTCTTTTTTTATGTTATAATTATTTTGGTGGTCATATGAAGTTAAAAGTTAATAATTTCAATTTAAAAGATACTATTACATGTGGGCAAATATTTAGATATGAAATATTAAGTGATAATTCATATGATGTAATATTATCTGATAGAGTAATTAATATTTATCAAAAAGATGATTATATATATTTTGATTCCAATAAATTGGATAATCTTGAAGAAGTAGTTATTAATTATTTTGATTTAAATTATGATTATGAGAGTATTAATAATATGTTAATAAATAATAATCCTGAATTAAAAGATATAATTAATTATTCTAATGGATTAAAGATGATTAATGAACCTAAATTAGAAGTAATAATAAGCTATATATTATCTCAAAATAATAGGGTACCACAAATTAAAAAATCTCTAGATAACATATCTAAAGAGTACGGTGAAGAGATAGAATTTAATAATAGAAAGTATTACTTATTTCCTAGTTTAGAAAAGTTAAAACTAGCTAGTGTAGAAGACTTTAGAAGACTTAAATGTGGTTTTAGAGATAGATATTTATATGAATTTATTCATAGTGATTTTGATGTAAATAAAATAGGTAAATTATCATCAAAAGAAGCATTAGATTTATTAATGTCTATGAAGGGTATTGGAGAAAAAGTAGCATCGTGTATATTACTTTTTGGTTTTCATAGATTTGATGTTTATCCAATTGATACTTGGGTTAAGAAATATATGAAAGATGAACATAATATTACTACTATTAAAGGCATTAAAGAGTTTTGTTTAGAAAGATATAAAGAATATACGGGATTAGTTATTCAATATATGTTTAATTATAAAAGAAACAAAGATTAATCTTTGTTTTTTTGTGTTATAATTTATGTAGGTGATTATATGCATATAGATGATACATATGAAGTAAAAATTATAAGACTTAATAATGAAGGGCTTGGAGTAGCTTTAGTTAATAAATTTGTAGTATTTGTATCTAATTCATTACCAAATGAATTAGTTAAAATAAGAATAACTGAAGTTAATGAAAATTATGCTAAAGCAGTTGTAACTAGTTATGTAGAAACATCATCTGATAGAAGAGTACCAGAATGTCCTTATTATGAAAAATGTGGTGGATGTAATCTAATGCATATGAATTATGAATCACAAATAAGTTTTAAAAAAGATAAAGTAAAATCTATATTTAAAAAAGTATCTAATATAGATATTGATATAAAAGATATTATTTATGATAAAGAATACAACTATAGAAATAAAGTTGTATTAAAAGTTAAAGGTAATAAGATTGGTTTATATAGAGAAAAGACTAATGATATTATTTCTGTAGACAAATGTTTAATAATAGATGATAAGATTAATGATGAATTAATTAAATTAGAATTATTTGTTCATAAATATATAAATAATAATATTAATGAATTAATGATTAGATCTATTAATGATAAAATTATGTTTTCTTTAGATACTATTAATAAAGAAGTAAGAGATAGTTTCTTAGATAATTTTAGCCATATAGATAGTATTTATATAAACAATAAATTAGTATATGGAGAAGAATTCTTAAAAGAAAAAATTAACGGATTAGAATTTAATATATCTCCAAAATCATTCTTCCAAGTTAATAAAAATATAATGATTAAGATGTATGAAAAAGCAATTAGTTATATTGATGGAGGAACTACTTTAGATTTGTATTCTGGAACAGGTACTATATCAATGTTAGCATCTAAATCCTCTAAAGAAGTAATAGGTATAGAGGTAGTAAAAGATGCAGTTAAAGATGCTAATAATAATTTAGAATTAAATAATATAAAGAATGTATCTTTTATATGTGATAAGGTAGAAAATAAAATAGATGAATTAAAAGATAAAAAAATAGATAATATTATTATGGATCCACCAAGAAGTGGTAGTGATAAAAAGAGTTTAGCTTCTATTCTAGAAATAGAACCAAAACAAATAATATATATTTCTTGTAATCCAGTTACACTAGCAAGAGATTATAATACTTTACAAGAAAAATATAACATAAAAGAGATAACTCTATTTGATATGTTTCCAAATACTTATCATGTGGAAACAGTTATGGTTCTTGAGCGTAAAACCCTTTAAATATAAGGGTTTTTAGTTGGCTAAAAAAATTTAAAAATAATAAAAAATGCAAAAAATAGCAAAAATTCATCGTAAATTTTTCATATATAGTGTGAGTATGACATGTTTCCACATACCATATTGGTTTAAAAAAATGTTACATTTTTGACTAAAAACTTGTGCAACTGGGGTGCACAAGTAGGTAAACTTCTGGACCTTGGGTCCGGAAGTCAATAATTAGGAACTTCGACAACCCAGTTGTTTAAGTTAAGCATGACTTTGTTCCCTGAGGGGACATATCTATCCTTACTATATAAGACATAAAAAAAGATACATTTTGAAGTATCTTTTTATAATTATTTATTATTTTGAATTCTATAGCTTATAGCATAAACTAATCTTTTATAAAGTTGTGTTTTAATTGTTTCAGTATTGTCTTTAGTAAGTGTTCCATTAAAACACAATTCTTGAGATCTATCATTATAAAGACCAGAAACAATTTCAGTTAATTCCCAATCATATTTTTCTATAATAGGTCTAAACATTTCTAATTTATAATCAGCTAGTGTAATTAATGGCTTTGTTGTTCCTAACCATTTCATTGATTCTTCTATAATTGCAGAGCCTATACCAAGACCTCTACATTTATCAGAAACAAATAAAGTACATATCTTTTGTTCTTCTTCATCCTTTTTTAAACAGGCCATTGAGACTATCTCATTTTCATTTTCAGGATTTCTTACAAACAAAATATTTCTCTCATCAGTACTAATAGTCTCTGGTAATTGTTTTGTAAAATACCATTCTTTATGTTTTGGATAATCTTCACATATAAAGTCTGTTATCATATAGATTTTCGTTGAAAGTTTTTCAAAATCTTCTTTATCTAAAATATCTAAATAATCTTTTAGACTCTCGATTCTAATCATTGACAAAACCCCCTTCTTTTAATTGCCGTTTATATTATCACTTTTTGCTTACTTTGTCAATTTATGGTATAATACATTCGCAGGAGGGATACTATGGAAAAAAGTCGTAGAGACAGAATTGCTATTATCTCAATAATGACTTACTATGCAAGACAAATTTTTGATGAAACTAAATTATATGAATTTAGAAAATCACCTTTAAAAAATGAATTACTAAATAAAAAAATCTATGTTTATTCAGCAAAAGAGGATAAGGCTATTATAGGATATTTTAAAGTAAGTGATATTTTAAATGGGAATACTGATGAAATTTTAAAAGCTACTGGTTATGACAAAAGAAAAGATGGCCACGAAATTGTAGATTATTATGGAAAGAACAATCCAAACTGTTTCGCATTACACTTATATGATGTAACAGAATTTGAAGAGTATTTATCATTAAGAGATATGAGGAGTATTTCAAAAAATGCTGATATGCCACAATATATAAAATTCATTTATGATAACGATCCACTATATGAAGTTATTAAACAATGGGACGAAGCATTTAGTTTAGATGGAAATTTATGTGATAATCCTGCAAAAACAAAGCAAATGATATTGCAAAAAGCAAGAATGAAAGGAAGAAATTAATATGGAACACGAAATGAAATTACAACCTGAGTATTACAATTTTATACTTAATGGTACTAAAAGAATAGAAATTAGACTATTTGATGAAAAAAGACAACAAATTAAAATAGGAGATACAATCAAATTCTTAAAGGAACCTGAATTAAATGAATCTTTTGAAGCAAAAGTGGTTGGATTATTAAGATACAACAGTTTCGAAGATATGTTTAACGATTTTGATATTTCTATTTTATCAGATAAATCAATGACTAAAAATGAGTTAATAGCTGTTCTTGAACAATTTTATACGAAAGAAAAACAAGAACAATATGGTGTATTAGGCATTAGAATAGAATTATTATAAAAGAGCAGTCAATCGACTGTTCTTTTATGATATAATTATTTATATGTATGAAAATAATATTTATTTAAATGAGGTTAAAATATGCAAATAATAGAATATGAAGAAAAGTATTTGGAAGATGTAAAAGATTTACTTGTTGAATTAGAAGAATATATTCTATCTATTGATGAAGATAATCTTGATCAACTTCATCCAGATTATAGAGATAAAATGTCATTATTAGATTTGCAAGAAGTAAATGGAAATAATGGTAAGTGTTATTTAGCTATAGAAAATGATAAAGCAGTTGGTTTAATAATGGGCATTATTAAAAAGTTTGATGAGAATGATTATTTAGATTATAAGTGCCCGAAAGAAGGAGAAATTACTGAATTAATTGTTACTAATAAAATAAGAAGTAATGGAATTGGACAAGAACTAATGAATAAAATGGAAGAATATTTTAAATCAGTTGGATGTGAATATATATTAGTAGATGTATTTGCTTATAATAAAAAAGGAATAGATTTTTATAATAAGCAAGGATATCATTCAAGAATGTATACAGAAATCAAAAAAATAAACTGACATGTTCTTAATCCGCATACATATAGGTAATAGTGAGTATGGATTGATATGTTCGTTGACCAAATACATGGTTTAACGATATGTTCGTTCACCGCATACTAGGCACATCGAAAGTTTTATGGTTTTAGAAAGGAAATAATATGAAAGATTTATTTTTAAGAATAATTACAGATTATTTAGAATTGTTCCCAGATGAAAAAGAAAGACAATCGAGATTTATTGAGTATGTAAAAAATCATAGTGATGAGCAAATGATAGATTGGAATAATTTTGAAGGGCATGTAGTAGCAAGTGGATTTGTTTATGCTAAAAAAGAACAAAAATTTTTAGTAATTTATCATAATGATATGAAAATGTATGTATATCCGGGAGGACATATCGATTCTTGCGATAAAAATCCATTAGAAGCTGCTAAAAGAGAAGTAAAAGAAGAAACAGGTATTACAGATATTAAAGAAGTATTAGTAACTGATAATGAATTGATTCCTATAGATATGGATACTCAATTAATACCTTATAATGAAAGATTAGATTTGCCAGAACATTATCATTATGATTTTAGATATTTATTTACTGTTGATAGTATTGAAGAAGTAAAGATAGATCTTAGTGAATCATCAAATTTTAAATGGATAACTGTTGAAGAATTTGGCGAAGATGAGAATTTTGGTAAGATAACTAATAAACTAATGACTTTTGAAAGGAAAAATTTATATGAATAAAATAATTTTATATTCAATTATTACTGTTGTAGCTATTTTTATATTATTTATTCCATTTATAATGATAAATCAAGGTGGAAATATGAACAACAAATTAAAAACTATAATAGGATTAATACTATATATAACTTTACCAATAATACTAGGTTTAATAGTTGTATCAGCAATTAAAAACTATAATGGTATAGTATTAATAATAGTATTCGGATCACTAGTATTACTATCCGTAACTTTATCAATAGTAAGACTAATAAGATATAATAAAAATAAAAAATAATAAAAAATTAATATTTGATGAAGATGGTTATCTTGATAGAGAAACTTATCTTGAATCAAGAACTAAAAATTGGGTATAAGAATAGAATTTATTATTTGATGTAAAGCAAATGTTATAACATTTGCTTTTTTTTTATTTATGATATAATTAAAATAGGGTGATAGCGTGAAGAAACTTAAACTTAAAGAAGATATTATTATGGTTATAATAATATCATTTATTGGTTTTTGTTTTGAGAATATGTGGATGTTATTAAGATATTCTCTAGTGGATAATCGTAATATGACTTTGCCATTTCTTTTAGGATATGGTTTATTTGTTGTGGGACTTTATCACTTTGTAGGATTACCAAATAAATTATTTAATAAATATGAAATAAATTCTCCTTCTAAATATTTTATATATTTATTTATATGTTTCTTGCTTGTTTCAATTGGAGAAATATTACTTGGTACATATATGGAATGGAGGGGTGGGTTTTATTATTGGAATTATGAAAATATTCCTTTGAATTTCACTAGGTATACTTCTATACCAACATCAACTGGATTTGCACTTGTTATAACTTTGTTCATGACTTTTGCATTTATTCCATTACAGAAATTTGTTAAAAAAGAATCAAAGAAGATCCCAATGTTTATAATTGTATTCATTTTTATACTTCTTGTAATAGATTTAAATTTTAGTTTTAAAAGAATGTTTAAAAATAATGGACACCATACTATTTGGACTATTAGTATAAAAAAATAGATATCTGAAAGATATCTTTTTTTTTGACTCTACAAATCATAGAGAACAAAGAGCATATATACATGTTACTATGAAGTTGGGAGGGATATTGTGGATGGAGAATACTCTTTAGGATTAAATGATTTAGCTACTAATCTATTTACTATTTTAAATGAGAATAATAGTAAGATTAGGAAAGTTACACTTCATCAATTGTCTGAATTTGAAAAAATACTTTTGGAGGAAGCTAAAAAGAAAAATTTAAAATTTAAATTAGTGCTGAGTAGAGAAGAGATATTTAAGTTTTTTAGAGATTGTGGAGGAATATTTTACAGAGACGAAAATAAGGAAATTAACATAGGAGATTTAATACCATCACATATATATGATATGAATGTTTTAGAAGTAATGATGAGTGAAAATGTAGTAGATAGAACACTCAATATGATGGGAGCAAAAAAGAAAAAAACACTTCCTAAAAAAAGATTAATATTAATGAATATGAACTCTACAAATTATAGAGAACAATGGTAGCTATTATATGCTACTATGAAGTTGGAAGGAGAGATTATTATGGAAAATTTGAATATGGATTATGAAAAGGTTTTAAAAGAAAGTGAGGAACTATCTAGAAAGATAGAAGCTCTAGCAGAAAATGAGGTTGTAAGAGACTACATTGAATCATGTGAAAGACAAAAAAACTTAGAAGCAATAGGAAAGGAATTATATAAAGAATTTATTTCCTCTAAACAAAGAAGAGCATTAGTATTAAGCTTTCAAAATATGTGTTATGACTATGATATAGTTCTATAAAAAATATTACTCATAAAAGCTTTAATATGTTAAAATAAAGTTATTCGGAGGCTTTATGATTAATATAGGTAATAATATAAGAGAAATGAGAATTAAAAAGAAAATGACTCAACAAGAATTAGCAGATAAATTATATGTGTCTGATAAAACAGTATCTAGTTGGGAAAGTAATAGAACTGAGCCAGATATTAATATAATATCTGATGTAGCTAAAGCATTAGATTGTAGTTTCTTATCTCTAGTATTTGATAGTAAAAATAATAATACTGAATTAGAATTAAAAATAAAGGCATCTGAAAGAGAACAAGATAGAGTATTAAATCTAATAAAGAATAACTCTTTATTATTAAAAGATGAAGATCAAGAAGCAATATATTATAAAACTAATTATAGAGATATGAATAATGAATGGTTAAGAATTAGAAAAGAAGATAATAATTATGTTCTTAATTATAAAAGAAAAGAAAAAGATGTTGTTAATGAATATAATGTAACTATTGATAATGTAGAAAATCTAAAAACTATTTTAAAGTTTTTAGATTTAAAAGAATCATCAAAAGTTATTAAACATCGTATATCTTATTTATATAAAGATAAATATGAATTCTCTTTTGATGATGTAGAAGATCTTGGCACATATATAGAAATAGAATTAAAAAAATATGAATATGATTTTGATAGAGAATTAGATTTATTAATGAATTTATTAAATGAATTAAAAATAGATATTAATAAAATAGAATTAAAAAGATATCCTGAATTAATAGAACAAAAATAATTATTCAAATTAATAATCTCCCTCGAAATATAAAATTTTGTATATTAAACAAATTTTAATTGACGCGAACAGTTGTTTGATATATTATTACAATAAAGGAGGGAAACATGGAAAAATGTCGTTTAACAGTAGATGAGTTAGTAAATGAATTTATGATTTATAGAGTCAGAGAAAATTATGAACCAAAATTTACTGTTACAGAATTTATGAAGTTTTTAGATCTTCTTAAAACTAAATTAGAAATAGAGGTTATACCAGCTACTGGATTAGAATTATTTAAGGGATTCTTTGAAAGAAGAGATGAAAAAGAAAAATATTCTAGTTATATAGGGTATATTGATTATACAAGAAGTGATCCACTTCGAGGTAAAAAAGAATGGCCTAAAATAACTATGGAATTTAGTGAAGAAGAAAACGATTATGTTATTAAAGCAGGTAATCATCTATGTATCCATGAAGGGTCATATAGTATGCATTGGGATAAAAAACCTGTTGAAAGTATTAAAGTGGTAATGGATGAATTTTTAGCAGATGAACCAAAAAGGACTATTGATGAAAGTATTTCAGTATCTGAAGAAAAATTAAAAATAGGAAAATATATTGCTGCTAAAATGATAAAAGAAATATGGTTAAGTGATATTGCTAGAGAGATAGAATGGAAAAGATGGCCTAGTCAATGTACAGATATTAATAAATATTTATTTGAAATGGATTTAGCCCCTATAATTGGAGTAACCTCAATAAAATCAAATTTACTTGAATTATATAGTACATTAGCTAAAAGAATAGCAGTATTATATAGTCAAGATAATAATCTAAAAATTGAATCAGGAGATAATACAGTATTACGTAATCAAAACTATAGATTATTAATACAGGGACATGAAAAATTAGTAGGATATGCGTATGGTGATTGTAGAAGATCATTAGAAATAGATTTTTCTGAATTTGAAATTAAAGAGTCCTATGAATATGGAACATCTTATTATGATGAAGATTCAGATGTTGCGTTTGATAATACAAAACTAGGTAATGAAAAATTATTACAAATAGTAATGGCATTAGATGAAGAAGGTAAGAAGAGTAATTAATACTCTTCTTTTGTGTTATAATTATATAGTATGAGGTTAACATGGAATATACTATTAAAAGTAATAAAATATCTAAAGATATAAAAATATGTTATATAAGTGATATTCATAGTGATATAGACAAATTTAAATCTATCCTTGAAGAGATAACTAATTCAAAAGTAAATATTCTTTTGATCGGTGGAGATTTGTTAAATAGTAATAAAGACAATTTCGAAAAAAATATAATAAGAGAATTATTAAAAGATTATTCTAAAAAGATAGATATATATGTTGGACTAGGTAACCATGAATTAGTATATTATAAAAGGCTTAAAGAATTTAAATTAAATGATGCAAAATATTGGGAAGAATTTAAAGATATAAAAGTATCTGAATATCCAAGTAAGAAAGCAACATTTAATAAATGGACTTTAAAAGATATAGATATTAGTACATTAAATTTACCAATTGAATATTATTGGGATAAAGAAAGAAAAGAAGATTTAAAAGAACATTTAAAACTGTTAGATAAAGTTAATCCTAATAAATATAATATATTGTTATTACATTCTCCAATTAATATAATAGAAAATAAAAAAGTAATTGATGAATTAAAACAATATGACTTAATACTATGTGGACATATGCATGCAGGGTTAGTATCTAAAAGGTTTAGAAAAAAAATTGGTGGAGGTTTAGTAGCACCATACAATAGATTATTCCCTAAATATTCTTATGGATTAATGAAGGATGAAAAAACAACAGTTTTAATATCTGGTGGAGTAAGTAAATTTTCTGAAACAACAATGCCTAGTAAAAGATTTAGAGATTTTTTATATAGGATATATCCACCTGAAATAGAAATATTAAATTTTACAAAAGAATAAAAAAGTGATATAGTATTGCACTAACAAAGGAGTGATATTGCTATGGGAAAGATCATAGTTAATCAATATTTGATCACAAATCCTAAAATAGCTAGTGATAAAAAATTTGCTTATGCAAGTGATTTCCATAGTGATAAACTAGAAGAAACCGTACAAACTTTAAAGAGACTTGGAGTCGTTGCTGTATTCTTTGGTGGAGATATATTTGATAGTACTAAAGATTATAAGGCTAAGGCTAAATTTAAAGAATTAGTACAAGAATTATCTAAAGTGATGAAAGTATACATTGGATTTGGTAATCATGAATTTTTAAGTTATATAAAAGCATTAGATGGTGCTAGATCGGAAGTTAAGTCTAATGATATTAAATATTGGAATGAAATAAGTTCAATGCACAATGTGTATGTATCAGAACTTCCAGTAGAGGAAGCTACTGTTACTAAATGGTATTTTGATAAAGATATAGATATAACTGCATTAAACTTTCCGATAGATTATTATTTAAATAATGAAACAAGAAAAGATTTTTTAGAACAATTAGAAGTAATGAAAGATTCTATTACTAATAAAAAGAAATATAATATTTTATTATGTCATACACCAAGAAACTTAGTAAAAAATGGTCTTGTATGTAAAGATATAGATTGTTTAAAAGGATTTAATCTTATTCTTTCAGGACATATGCATGCAGGATTAGTACCAAAGTTATTAAGAAGTGATAAATATGGTGTAGGTCTTGTAGGACCTCATGCATCAGTTCTTCCAGACTATGCATATGGATTAGTAGTTGATAAAAGAAATGCTGCTTTAATTAGTGGAGGAGTAACTAAAGTCGCTAAATCAGCTTCTCCTAATGCATCAAGGGCAATTAGTAGAGCATTTGTTAAGAATAAATTAAATTCTATTTATGCTCCAGAAGTTGAACTATTAAGTTTAACACATGGTAGAAAGAACTCAATAAAAAAATTAAAAATGGAATTAAAGTAATTTTTTGTATATAAAATAAAAACTAGGGTAAACCTAGTTTTTTTTGTGTTATAATTTTTTTAGGAGAGATTATGATACAAGATAGATTATTTGAATTACAAGATAAAAAATATAGAGACATGCAGATAAAGATAATTCCTACAGTTAATCCAGATACAATAATCGGAGTAAGAACTCCAGATTTAAGAAGATTAGCTAAAGAATTATTAAAAGGAGATTATAAATCATTTATTAATGATTTACCTCATAAATACTTTGATGAAAATCAATTACATGCTTTTGTTATATCTGGTATAAAAGATTATGATGAATGTTTAGAAGCATTTAATAAATTTTTACCATATGTTGATAACTGGGCAACATGTGATCAACAATCTCCAAAAGTATTTAATAAAAATGTAAATAAAGATAAATTATTAAAAGAAATAAAGAAATGGATTAAATCTAAACATACTTATACTATTAGATTTGGTATAGGAATGCTAATGAGAAATTATTTGGATAAAGATTTTAAACCAGAATATTTAGAATTAGTATCTAATATTAAGTCAAAAGAATATTATGTTAATATGATGATAGCATGGTATTTTGCGACAGCGCTTGCTAAACAATATGATAGTACTATTCCATATATTGAAAATAATAAATTAGATATATGGATACATAATAAAACTATTCAAAAGTCTGTTGAAAGTTATAGAATAACAGATGAACATAAAGATTATTTAAGAAGTCTAAGGAGAAAGCAATATGGGATATATTAGTAATTTAAGAACAAGAATTGGCCATGAACCAATAATAAGCGTAGGTTCTACTGTACTTGTTTTTAATAATAAAAATGAATTGCTACTGAACTTAAGAAGTGATTCTAATGACTGGGGTATTCCTGGTGGTGGAAAAGAAATTAATGAAACACTTGAAGAATGTGCTATTCGTGAATTAAAAGAAGAAACTAATTTAGATACTAGTGATTTAGAATTAGTTACAGTATTATCAGGAAAAGATTATTATTATAAATATCCTAATGATGATGAAGTGGATTGTGTTATTACATTGTATCAAGTTAAGAACTATACAGGTAGTTTAAATATAAATGATGGAGAAAGTAAAAGATTAGAATTCTTCTCATTAGATAATCTACCTGAATTAGAATCAAGAGCAAAAGTAATAATAGATAAAATAAAGAATGGAGAAATAAAACTATGAAAGAAGTACAAGAATTTTTAAAAGATGCTGGAGTATATTATCTAGCTACAGTAGAAAATAATAAGCCAAAAGTTAGACCTTTTGGTACTATAGAAATATTTGAAGATAAATTATATATTCAAACTGGTAAAAGTAAGAATGTTTATAAACAAATATTAGATAATCCTAATGTAGAATTATGTGCATTTAAAGATGGGAAATGGATTAGATTATCAGGAGAATTAGTACCTGATGATAGAGTAGAAGCTAAAAAAGATATGTTAGATAAGAATCCTAGTTTAAGAGGAATGTATAATGAAAATGATGATAATACTATAGTTTTATATTTTAAAAATGCTAAAGCAGTTATATCATCATTTACAGAAGGAGAAAGAGTTATAGAATTTTAACTCTTTTTTTGTTTGATTTATGATATAATTAGTGTATAATGAATATACTTAAAGAGGAGATGTATTTATGTTATTAAGTAAAATATTTAAGGATACAGGGGTTAAAGTAACTAAAGATATAGATATTAAATATATAACATCAGATTCTAGAAAGGTAGAAAAAGATTATTTGTTTGTAGCAATATGTGGTTTTGAATTAGATGGTCATGCTTATATAGAAGCAGCTGTTGAAAAAGGTGCTGCTGCAATACTTATTAATGAAGAAAGATATGATGAGTTTAAAGATTTAGATGTAGTTATATTAACTACTCTAAATACTAGAGAATTACTTGGTAAAATAGCATGTAATTTCTATAATGATCCATCTAAAGAATTTAAATTAGTTGGTATTACAGGAACTAAAGGTAAAACCACAACAAGTTTCATGGTAAAGAAAATACTTGAAGAGTCTGGTAAAAAGGTAGGCTTAGTTGGAACAGTAGCATGTTACATAGGTAATAAAAAGTTAATGGATTCTGATAGAACAACTCCAGAAGCATTAGATTTACAAGAAATGTTTCGTGAAATGGCTGATGCTGGATGTGAATATGTTGTTATGGAAGTATCTTCTCAAAGTTTAAAATTAGGTAGAGTAGATGGATGTAATTTTAATATAGGTTTATTTACTAACTTATCTGAAGATCATATATCTCCTCATGAACATTCTAGTATGAGAGATTATTTTGAATGTAAATGTAAATTGTTTGATATGGTTAAGACAGGTGTAGTTAATGTAGATGATGAAAAGGGACAAGAATTAGTAGAAATGAAACCTAATTGTAATTTTATTACATATAGTATTTATAATGATTCTGAAAATAAAGCTACTAATGTTAATATTACTAATGAATTAACTACATATAATGTAAATATTAATGGTAATGATGAATTAATACAAATTAGTATACCAGGAGAATTTACTGTTTATAATTCTTTAGGAGCTATATCTATTTGTGAAGAATTAGGTGTTGAATCTAAATATATAATAAGCGGTCTTAAAAAAGTTAGAGTTCCTGGAAGAAGTGAACTTATAGATAATGATAAGGGACTAACTATAATGCTTGATTATGCACATTCAGAAGAAAGCTTAAGAAATATATTATCTGCAGTTAAAGCATATACTAAAGGAAGAGTTATATGCTTATTTGGATGTGGTGGAGATAGAGATGCTAGAAAGAGACCTAAAATGGCTAAAGTATCTGGTGAATTAGCAGATTTCACTATTATTACATCAGATAATCCAAGAACTGAAGAACCAGAAGCAATAGTTAAAGATATAGAAGCAGGTATTATAGGTGTAACTGATCAATATATAGTTATTGTTGATAGAATAGAAGCAATTGATTATGCAGTTAAAATGGCTAAAAAAGGAGATATAGTAGTTCTTGCTGGTAAAGGGCATGAATCATATCAAATTATTGGTCATACTAAATATCCATTTGATGAAAAACAATATGTTTTAGATAGTTTAAGTAGGCTTTAATATGGAAAAGTTTATTAGTAATGAAGAAGATATATTAATAAATGTACTTAGAAATAATTTAAAGAAATATTCTAAGAACAACATTAAATCTTTTTTAACTAAAGAAATGGTATTAGTAAATAATAAAGTACAAACTAGATATGATTATTTAGTTCATAAAACAGATACTATTGAGATTAGAGAAACTAAGATAAAAGTATCTAAGATAAAGAATGATTTAAATATAATATATGAAGATGAAGATTTAATAGTAGTTAATAAACCATATGGTTTATTATCTATAGCTACTAAGGAAGAAAAAGAATATACTTTATATCATTTTGTATCTAGTTATTTAAAAGAAAAAAATAAGAATAATAAAGTATTTATTATTCATAGATTAGATAAAGATACTAGTGGTATAGTTATATTTGCTAAGAATCAAAAAACAAAGAATATGTTCCAAAATAATTGGGATACAATTGTTAGAGAAAGAAAATATTATGCAGTAGTTAATGGTACTTTAAAAGACAAAGCAGGTACTATTAAAAATTATTTAGTAGAAAATGATAAATCATTTATGGTATATTCTACTAAGAATAAGAATGAAGGTAAACTTTCTATTACAGATTATAAAGTATTAAAAGAAAATAAAGATTACTCTTTATTAGATATTAATATTAAAACTGGTAGAAAAAATCAAATAAGAGTTAGTTTTAAAGAACTAGGTAATCCAATAGTCGGAGATAAAAAATATGGGGATGGTAAATCTCTAATAAAAAGAATGGCTCTTCATCAATATAAGATAGAGTTAATTGATCCTAGAAATAATAAGAAGATAATGTTTAAGACTGAGATGCCTACATCATTTAAGAAATTGATAAAGTAATCGTAAAGTGTATATACAAAAATATACACTTTTTTATTTTGAATGATATAATCAAATTAAGATAGGAGATTATATGGAAGAAAAGAAAATTGTTGAAAAACAAGAAAAGAAAAGCAAGAAGGGGTTAATAATAGGGCTTATTATAGGTGGAGCTTTATTATTAGTAGCTGCAATTGTATTTTTAATATTATTTATCTTAAAACCAACATATAAAGTAACAGTTAATACTGGTGGTAAGAAATTAATTAAAAATATAGTAGTAGAAGAAAATGAAATTAAAGAATTACCAGAAGTAGAGTTAACTAAAAGTGAATACCTAGTTGCATGGGTAAATGATGATGGAGAAGCAGTTAGACCAGGAGTACCAATAGATAGAGATACAGGTATTAAACCTATTATTGGGGACCCAATGAAAGAAAAAGTAACAATATCTTTTGAAACAGGAACAGATGAAAAAATTGAACCAATATTAATCGAAAAAGGAAGTGGAATAATACTTCCAGTTAAACCAGTTAATTATGAAGATTGGAAGTTCTTGTATTGGGTTGATAAGAATGAATATATAGTACTTATAGGGACACCTTTATATGAAGATTTAACTGTATATGCATATTGGTGGAAGCCAGGAGCAGGAGGAACATCTAAAGAAGTAGTATCAATATCATTTGATACAGGAACAAATGAAAAATTAGATGATGTAAAAGTACCTATAGGAAATAAATATATATTTAGAACACCTGAAGAACCAAATGGTAATAAAATATTTAAAGGATGGCTTGATGAAGAAGGTAAGTTATTAGATGAAAATTCCATAGTAACAAAAGCTATGACTTTAAAAGCTAAATGGGTTGAATATGTATGTCCAGAAAATTGTACTCCAAGTGAAGATGGAAAAACATGTACTAAAAAAGATGTGAGAGATATGGAACATAGTGCTGAATGTATTGATCCTTATGAAGTAATAGAAGGCCATTGTTTAGATACTGCAAATAAATTTGATCCATGGAGTTCTGGAGATGATGGTCTATGTCCATCAGGAACATATCAATGGGACATTTGCTGGGGAATGGGCTGTGAAAGATATTGCGCTAAGGAAGTAGGCTTTGAATCAGGTTCTTGGTGTCCTGAAGGATATACCGAAGAAGATAGTAAATGTGTTAAAACTGAAACTATTGAATGTACAGAAAATTAAAAGAAACTTTAAAAAAGTTTCTTTTTTTAGGGGTTTTTTATAATTATTGCGAATATAATAGTAGAAATAAAAATATGATACTCTAATTGAGTATCACAACCATTAAAAGGATGACACTCAATTAAATTAAGTGTTCCTCTAAATATATATATTAACACATTTTTTTATTATGTACTAGTATTTTTGAAAATATTAGTTACTATATGATATAATTTATTTAGGTGATTGAGATGAGTACTTTAAAAATTTATAATGATTTTGATGAGTATAAGATATTAGATATGGCTCATGGTGAAAAATTAGAAGACTGGAACGGAGTAATTCTTAGAAGACCAGATCCACAAGTAATATGGAAAGATGAATCTTTCCCAGAATTATGGAAGAAAGCTGATGCTGTATATCATAGAAGTTCTACTGGTGGAGGAGCTTGGGAAAAGAAGAATAATATTAAAGATGAATGGCAAATACATTGTAAAGATTTAACATTTAATCTTAAATTAATGGGATTTAAACATACAGGTTTATTCCCAGAACAAGCTTATAACTGGAATTTTATGATTAATAAGATTAAAAACTCTGGTAGAAAAATAAATGTATTAAATTTATTTGCATATACTGGAGGAGCTACTGTAGCTTGTGCTTATGCAGGAGCAGATGTAGTTCATGTTGATGCTTCAAGAGGTATGGTAGATGTTGCTAAAGAAAATATTAAATCATCAGGGCTTGAAGATAAATATGTTAGATTTATAGTAGATGATGTAATTAAATTTGTAGAAAGAGAAATAAGAAGAGGAAATAAATACGATGCAATTATAATGGATCCTCCTTCATTTGGAAGAGGAGCTAATAAAGAAGTATGGAGATTTGAAGAAAATCTTTATGACTTAGTTAAACTATGCATGAAGGTATTAAGTGATGATCCATTATTCTTCTTAATTAATTCTTATACTACAGGTATTAGTTCTGAAGTATTAAGAAATATATTATTACTTAACTTTGGAGATAAAGGTATAATTCAACATGGAGAATTAGGTTTATCTATGCAAAATAGTAGAATGAATTTACCTTGTGGAATATATGGAAGATGGGAAAAAGAAAATGAATAAACTAAATATTTTATATGAAGATAATCATATAATAGTAGTAGTAAAACCATATAATGTACTTTCTCAAGGTGATGATACTAAAGATATAGATGTGCTTACTATGATTAAAGATTATTTAAAAGAAAAATATAATAAACCAGGTAATGTATATTTAGGACTAGTTCATAGACTTGATAGACCAGTAGGTGGAGTAATGGTATTTGCTAAGACTTCTAAGGCTGCTTCAAGACTTAGTGAACTTGTTAGAATAAATGCGTTACATAAAAACTATTTAGCTATAGTACATGGTAAAACTTTAGATAAAGAAATGTTAATAGATAAGATTAGTAAAGATGAAAAAACTAATAATTCTTATATAGATTTAGAAAATGGGAAAGAAAGTATACTTTCTTATACTACTTTATATTATGATAAAGAAAAAGATTTAAGTTTAGTAGATGTAGATCTTAAAACGGGTAGACATCATCAAATAAGATTACAAATGTCTAATAGAGGTTTTCCATTATATGGAGATCAAAGATATGGACTAGGTGAAAAAGACCAAATTAAATTATTTGCTTATAAACTTAGATTTGTACATCCAGTTACTAAAGAAGAAATGGAATTTAAATATTTACCAGATTGGGATATGGTAAAGGAGGTTAATTTATGAAAAATTTATATATAGACTTTGATGGAGTAATATTAGATACTATTACTCCAGTATATAATTTAGCTAAAAAATTAAATCTTGATGTTAAGACTCAAACTAAAGAAGTAGGACTTCTTTATTCTAAAATAGATTGGGAAGAATTAATTAATGAAAGTCCTGCTTTAAGTGATAGTATAGATAATATTAAGAAATTAAAAGAATCTAAAAAATTTAATATTAGTATATTAACACATGTTAATTCTTTAAAAGAAGCAGCTGCTAAAATTAGATTTATTAATGGATTATTTGATGATTTAACTATTATACCAGTACCTAAATCATGTTCTAAAACAATGATGACTCAAACTAAAGGAGCTATTCTTGTTGATGATTTTTCTGGCAATCTAAAGGAATGGCAAGAATCTGGTGGAGTAGCAGTTAAGTTTGTTAGAGAATTAGAAAATGGTAAGTATCCAGAAATTACTTCTTTAGAAGAATTACTTGATATGAAATTTTAGAACTCAAATAAAGAGTTCTTTTTTTTATTATTTGTAGTATAATGAGATTGGTGATGGAAATGATAGAAATTACTAAATTACTAGAAAAATTAAATATTAAAGACTATGAATTATATGGAAAATACATGGCTAAGATTGATTATAAGGGTGAAAAACCAAGTGGTAAATTAGTTT
>CAMYZX010000006.1 GCA_947304025.1 uncultured Bacillota bacterium | reverse complement strand
ATATTGTTCATAAAGCAGGAGGTCTACATAAATTTATGAATTATGATGGACCAATTCTAACTGATTCAGGAGGATTTCAAGTATTTAGTTTAGCTAAAGGAAAGAATGCTATTTCTGAAGAAGGAGTTAAGTTTAAAAGCCACATTGATGGTACTGAAATGATGTTAACTCCAGAAAAATCTATATATATTCAAAATATGCTTGATAGTGATATTGCTATGAGTTTTGATGAATGTCCTCCAGCAAGTGCATCTTATGAATATATGAAAAAGAGTATTGAAAGAACATTAAGATGGGCTAAAAGAGGTAAAGATGCTTTTAATAATGAAAATCAATCTTTATTTGGAATAATACAAGGTGGATATTTTAAAGACCTTAGAGAAAAATCAGCTAAAGAAACAGTTGCAATGGATTTTGATGGATATTCAATTGGTGGAGTAGCTAATGATCATGAATCTAAAGAAGATATGTATAAGGCTATAGATTATAGTATTCCATATATGCCAGAAGATAAACCAAGATATTTAATGGGTATAGGAGAACCAGTAGATTTAGTAGAAGCTATTGATAGAGGAGTAGATATGTTTGATTGTGTACTTCCTACAAGAATAGCAAGACATGGTAATGCTTTTACTAAGTATGGTAAATTACATATGAAAAATCTTAAGTTTAGAGAAGATTTTACACCTATTGAAGAATCATGTGATTGTTATACATGTAAACACTTTACTAAGGCTTATATTAGACATTTATTAGTAGCTAATGAGTCTTTAGCTGGTAGACTTCTTTCTATACATAATATTAGATTTTTAATTAAATTAACTGAAGATGCTAGAGAAGCTATTAAGAATGATAAATATAAAGAATTTAAAGAAGAATTTTTAAAGAATTATAAAGACTAAAAAAGTAAAAATATTTTTACTTTTTTTTATGTTATAATTTAATTGAGGAATATAATATGGGAAAAAGAAAAAGAGCAAGTTTGTTTTCTAAAATTTTATCTAGATTATTATGGTTAATTGCCTCGGTTATTACAGTGTATTTTTGTTTTAAATTATATAAATTAAATATATTACCAATAAAACATTATCTAATAATTATTGGTGTATTAATTTTTATTATGTTAATAATAGGATTAATACTATTTAGAAAGAAACTTGGCAAAAAATTAGTAGAGTTTATTTTATTAGTTTTATTAATATATCTAACTATATGTACTTTTGCTTCATTAAGAATTAATAAAACAATTGATTTTTTAAAGAATAATTTGGGATTAGATTTTGAAACTAATATATATTATGTTTTAGTAAATGATGATTCTACATATAAAGAATTAGGTGATATTAAAGGAAGAAACATATATTCTTTTAAAGAATCAAAGAATGAAGATTTAATTGAATCTGGTTTATTAGATAGAGTGGATGTAAATATTAGTTATAAAGATTCAATATATGATTTATTAAATCAATTAACATATGATGAAGATTTAATAGTATATGTTAATTCTGGTAATTATGATGTTATGGTTCAAAATAATGGTGAATATGTTAATTATGTAAGAATATTAGATACAATCGAAATAAAAACTAAGAAGGAAGTAGAAAAGTCTGATATAGATGTAAAAAAAGAACCTTTTATTATATTAATTAATGGTATTGATACTAGAAGTGATTATTTACCATCAAGATCATTATCTGATGTTAATATGTTAGTAGCAATTAATCCTAATACACATAGAATATTGCTTGTTGGTATACCTAGAGATTATTATTTAACAATACCAGGAACAGAGTATAAAGATAAACTTACTCATACAGGTACAATAGGTGGTGTAGATACTACTATATCTACTTTAGAAAATGCCTTTGATATAGAAATTTCTCATTATATTAGAGTTAATTTTAATTTTGTTGTTAATTTGGTAGATGCAGTAGATGGGATAAATATATATAATGATGAGACTTATACATTTACTTGTTCTTCAGATGATTGTACATTTGAACCAGAATGGAATTATAATGTAAATGGAAGATGTACTCTTGCATTTGCAAGAGAAAGATATGCTTATTCTTCAGGAGATAGTCATAGAGTAGAGAATCAACAACAAGTTATTAAGAGATTGTTTGAGAAGATTACTTCTTCTAAAACATTAATATCTAGTTATGATAAAATACTAAATTCTTTAAATGGTACATTTGAAACTAGTTTATCTAACAATGAAATATCATCACTTGTTAAAATGCAATTAAATGATATGCCAGATTGGTATATAGAATCATATAGAGTTACAGGTACTGGGGATAGCGCTTATACATATAGTTATCCTAATCAAGAACTATATGTAATGATACCGGATGATTATTCAGTAGAGGAAGCAATTAATAGATTAAATGAAATATTAGAAAGCGATGAATAATCGCTTTTTTTATACCTAAAAAATAATTATATTTTTTTTATAAAAGATATTGCTTTTTATAAAAAAATAATGTAAAATTAAATAGCGTTATTGAATTGGGCCTATAGCTCAGCTGGTTAGAGCGCACGCCTGATAAGCGTGAGGTCGATGGTTCAAGTCCATTTAGGCCCACCATTAATTTTATATTTTTGGCCTATTGGTGAAGTGGCTTAACACACCGCCCTTTCACGGCGGCATTCATGGGTTCGAATCCCGTATAGGTCACCATTTGTAAATAAACCAACAATAGTTGGTTTTTTTATTGTCTATACATAAATATTGAGTTATAATTTTACTAGAGGTGAAAAATATGGCAAGTAACGATAAAGTAGTTGTTACAAATGAGAAACAAGGATTCTTAAGTAAGATGACTAGTTCATTTTCAGGAATAATTGTTGGTATCCTTATGTTAATTGGAGGTATATCGCTATTATGGTGGAATGAACAAAATAATGTTAAAAACATTAAAAATGTAAAAGAACTAAGAGATCAAGTTGTTGATGTATCTAGTTCAAGCGTTGATGATAAGTATGAAGGAAAACTTATTGCAACAACTGGTAAACTTGATTACAATAATGCTACTATGACAGATAGTACATTTAATGTAAGCACACAAACTCCTGTTTTAGTAAGAACAGTGGAAGTTTATCAATGGGTAGAAGATTCTGAAACAAAGGATGATAAGACTACTTACACTTATTCAAAAGAATGGAGTGAAAAGATTATTGATTCTTCAGAATTTAATACACCTAGTGGACATGAAAATCCAGTAGAAGTTAAATACGAAAGTGAAAGATTTGAGACTGAAGAAACTTTAAAAGTAGGTTCTTATAATTTAATTAGTAGTTTTAAGAAATTATTATCTGCTAATAAAAACGTAGGAATTGAAGAAGGTATTACATTACCTGAAGGTTATACAGTATATAATAATAAATATATAACTAATAGTGCTGATGCTGCTAATCCAGCAGTAGGAGATATTCGTATTTCTTATACTAAAAATGATTATAAAGAAGTATCAGTATTAGGAAAACAAACAGGAGATACTATTGGCGAATATACTACTAAGAAAAATACTAATATTAAGAAATTAGTAGAAGGCGAAACAAATGGCGCTGGTATGATTAATAGTATTGAAAAAGCTAATAAAGTATCTAAATGGATGTTTAGAATAATTGGAGTATTATTAGTAGTAATGGCTGTAGGTTCAATTTTAGGACCAATAACAACATTAATTGGATATATTCCATTCCTTGGAAAAATAGTTAATTCTATGATAGGCGTTGTATCATTCTTAATAGGATTAGCAATCTCATTAGTAGTAATAGCAATTGCTTGGTTTGCAGCTAGACCAATAGTAAGTATTATACTATTAGTTGTAATTGCAGGCTTAATAGCAGGATTAGTTTACTATAAGAAAAACAAAGCTGTTCCAGCTGAAAAAACTAACTAATAGTTAGTTTTTTACTTAGGAGGATAATATGAAGAAATTTTTAATAGTATTAGCAATTTGCTTATTATTTACAGGTTGTACTTTAACAAAGAAGATTAGTGATGATGTAACAACAAATAATCAAATAACTACAGGATATGGATCATTTACTATTCCAGATACTTGGGTTAAAAGAGATGATCATTCTACTTTAAGTAAATATTTCTTTGCAAATAAGAATGATAAGAATGAAGTGCCAAATAATATATCTGTAGAATGTTTACCTAATTCATATGCAGCAGAAGATCATATGAGTTTTAGAACAGCTATACAATATCAATTAATGCAACAAGCAAGTGCATATGGTTATACTTTAACTAGTAATGGAAGTACTACTGATACTGGGAATATAGTATATACATTCAATCTTGAAGGAGAAAATGAAAGAATCACTCAATACTATATAGTTGGTGAGAAAAAATATGTTTTAGTACATGAAACTGTATGGCGTGGTGACGGTAAAGATGCAGATGAAGCTGCAAGAAGAATAGTTAATACATTTAAATGGAAAGAATAACGAAAAGTTATTCTTTTTTGTTTGATTTTTTATAATAATGTGTTATAATCTATTAGTAGTAAAAAAAGAGGAGGAATCTAGGATGGCTGATAATAAGAAAAATAAAGACGCTAGAAGACATGTAGCATTAGAATGTACTGAATGTAAGACTAATAGTAAAGTATCTCGTGAAAACTATTTTGTTGAAAAGAATACTAAGACTACAACTGACCGTTTAGAATTAAATAAATATTGTCCTGTATGTAAAAAACATACAGTTCATAAAGAAAAGAAATAGGGGGAATTTAAATGTTAATAGATATTAATGATATTAAAAATGGTATGACTGTTATTATTGATGGAACATTATACCAAATAGTAGATTTTATGCATGTTAAACCTGGTAAAGGTGCTGCATTCATGAAAATGAAATTAAAAAATATTAAAGCTGGTACTACATTAGAAAAAACTATGAATACTAATATTAAAATAGAAAAAGCTAATGTATCTAAGAAAGCTATGACATATTTATATTCTACTGGAGATAGTTATGTATTTATGGATATGGAAACTTATGACCAAGTAGAATTATCTAGTAAACAAATCGAAAATGAAGCTAAATTCTTAAAAGAAAATCTTGAAGTAGAATTATCTTATTTCAATGATGAATTAATTGGTTTAACTTTACCTACAAAGATTAGTTATGTTGTAACTAGTACTATGGATGCAGTTAAAGGAAATACTACTAACAATGCTCAAAAAGATGCAGAATTAGAAAATGGTATGACCGTTAAAGTTCCATTATTCATAAATAATGGTGATGAAATCATCATTTCTACTGATGATGGAAAATATGTATCAAGAAAATAATAACTACTTGAATAATTATTAAAAATGATTTATAATTTATATGTCTTTTGAAAAAGACATATATTTGGCTCCGTAGCTCAGCTGGATAGAGCAACGCCCTTCTAAGGCGGCGGTCGAGGGTTCGAATCCCCCCGGGGTCACCATTTTAAAAAGAAAAGAACTATTAATAGTTCTTTTTTTATTTTAAAAATAGTATAATTATATTAAAGGAGATTATCATGGGAGAATATTTAAACGAAGAAAATTATCAAAGATACAATACTAAAGTTAAAAAAGTAGGAAAGATATTATTAATAGTAGGATTATCTTTACTAGTAGTAAGTATAATACTAATAATATTAGGAGCAATTAATTTTGGAAATAGTGCCCTTGGAGAAAATGAAAGAGGTATACTTGGAGGAATGGGCTTATTTGCAATAGGATCATTTATGAGTGTATTTAGCTTTGCATTAGCTGCTGCTGGAGGAATGTGCTTAATGGTTGCTCATAGAAGAGAAATAACTGCATATACTACACAACAAGTTATGCCTATAGCTAAAGAGGGTGTTGAAGAAATGACACCTACTATGAAAAAAGCAACTGAGGAAATGGCACCAGCTGCAGGTAAAGTCGCTGAAGAAGTAGCAAGAGGTATTAAAAAAGGTTTAAAAGAAGATAAATAAAAAAGGACATAGTCCTTTTTTTATTTTGTTACAATATCTAAAATATGTCTTCCAGCACCTAATAATTCAGGCCTTTCACATGTTTCTAAATGATACTTAATATAATTCTTATATGTTTCATCATCCATCTTATTAATAGTCTTTTTAATGTACTCTGTAGGTCCATCATGGCTTAGAATAGTAACTCTTTTTAAATTAGCTAATTCATTTAACTTATTAATATCTTCAAGTCTAACAAAAGAATATAGATCAGTTTCTACCGGAGTTATTTTAAAGTTTTTATCTACTAAGTTATTCTTTAAGGATTCATTTATATTATTATCTATAAATCCATGAGTAATAATAGCATATTCGTTCATGCAATAAGATATAAATATTTTACCATTAGGTTTTAAAACTCTTTTTGCTTCATTTAATGCCTTTAATTTGTCTTCAAAACTTATTAAATGATACATAGGGCCAAATAATAAAACTATATCAAAAGAATTATCATCAAATTTAAGATTTAAAGCATTTCCTTGATATGCTTTAATATTAGGTTCATTTTTTTGTAGAACTCTTAAATTATGTTTTACTAATTCTACTGCAGTAACATCATATCCTTTATTATATAAATATATTGAATATTTACCTGTACCAGCACCTATATCAAGTACTTTATCATCTTTTTTTATATATTTATTTATATAGTTAATCGCAGTAATAAATTCAATGTTTCCATGTTTAGTATTTAATCTTTTATCTTCATTAAATTTATTATAGTATTTAATTAGATTTTCTTCATTCATAAAATCACCTAAATAATATTATAAATCATTTTATCTAATTGACAATAACTTATGTTTATGATACTATATTTTTCATTCCGAAAGGGGGATATAATTATGGAAACTAAAACAAGATTAGTTCATGAAGAAATAGAAAGAGTAGAACCTGAAAAAGAAGGTAGAGTATTTTATAGATACAAAACTGTAGCTAAAGGTAAAGATACTGAAGGTAAGGATTGTACTTTTGAATGTGTTAAGTATTTAGATTCAGATTTTAATACATTTGCAGGTCGCATAAAAATAGGGGATCCTATTAATGATAATACTAAAGTGGGTTCATTACTTCCAGGTGAAATTGGTGAAGAAAATGAAATAGGAATATGGCAAATAACTCCACCAACGCAAAAGAACAAATTTAGAGCTTTAATATTAAGACAAGAAACAAAAAAAGCTCATACAGCTTCTAATGAACAAGTTCCAGCAACTTGGGTAAGTAGACATTAGTATTGACATTGATATTAGATTATGCTAATATAATGTCACTTAAAAAAGGAGATAATTTTTATGGCAGAATTAGTAAAAGACACAGAAAAAAAGCAATTAGAACCAAGAATGGTTCTTATTGAAAATGATGGAGAATTTTTCTTTATATATTTTGATGGAACAACTTATTATGATGAAGATCATTATGGTAAGCCAATCGAAAGAGAAAACCATGTTTATTTAGATAACGATTTTCATGCTTGGTATCAAAATGTAGAAACAAAAGCAGATGCTAAAGAGATGGTTAAAGTTTTAGCTGAAAAAGGAGTTAAAGCTTTTGCTGGGCCTCGTTCTCCAGAAACTGAAGAAATTAAAGAAGTTAAGTTAGAAAATGGTAAAATGATTATGCAAGAAGTAATGGTTCCAAATACAAGAAAAGAATATGGTGTTTGGTTAGAGACTTCTGAAGAACAAAAAGATATATACCGTGCTTTATTAACTAAACAACAAGAACAAAATAAATCAGTTAAGATGGTTATGTCAATGACAATGCCAAAGAGTGTTCAATAAAAGTGTATGTAAATACACTTTTTTATTATTGATAAAGGGGAATCTTTGTGTTATAATTTATTTACAGGCGTGAAGAAAGAAAATAGTAATATAAAAAGTGCTTCCAAGAGAGTTAATGATGGTGAGATATTAACAAGTACTTTATATGAATTCACTCTTTCGGGTTCTATAGAAATATAGCGTGTATGCGCGTTAAGCATTTAAAGAGCATAGAAGAGTCTATGAAGTAAGGTGGTACCACGGTAATTCGTCCTTACATCACAGACTCTTTTTCTTTTTTAGGAGGAAATATGAAAGAAAAGATTGAAGAATTAAAAAAGATTTTAGATGTTAAATTAGAAGAAGCAACAGATTTAACTAAATTAAATGAATTTAAAATCAATTATTTAGGAAAAAGTGGACCTATATCTGAACTTACTAATTGTTTAAGAGATTTAGATGTAGAAAAGAAAAAAGAATATGGTAAATTAATTACTGATTTTAAGAATGATATTTTTTCTAAATATGAAGAATCAAAATCTAAATATGAATTAGAAGAATTAAATAAGAAATTAGAAAGTGAAAAAATAGATGTTACATTACCATCTAAAAGAATTAGAAGAGGTTCTAAACATCCAAATAGTTTAACTATAGAAGCAGTTGAAGATCTATTTGTATCTATGGGATATGATGTAGTTGATGGACCAGAACTTGAAACAGATGAATATTGTTTTGAAAGATTAAATTTGCCTAAAGGACATCCTGCAAGAGATATGCAAGATAGTTTCTATATAACTGATGAAGTATTACTTAGAACTCAAACATCTTCAGTACAAGCAAGATACATGGAATCTAAAGATAATGAACCAATTAGAATAATAGTTCCAGGTAAAACATATAGAAGAGAAGAAGATGCTACACATGCTGCACAATTCTCTCAAATAGAAGGTTTAGTTATAGATAAGAAAGAAAATAATGTTTCTTTAGCAGATCTTAAAGGTACTCTTGAAGTTTTTGCTAGAAAGATGCTTGGTAAGAATCTAGATCTTAGATTTAGACCTAGTTATTTCCCATTTACTGAGCCTTCTTATGAAGTAGATGTAACTTGTTTTAAATGTGGAGGAAAAGGCTGTAATCTATGTAAAAATACTGGTTGGATAGAAGTATTTGCAGCTGGTATAGTTCATCCTAATGTATTAAGAGCAAATGGTTATGATCCAGATATTTGGGGAGGATTTGCTTTTGGACCAGGATGGGATAGAATTACTATGTTTAGATATGGTATTCCTGATATAAGATATTTATATCAAAATGATATAAGATTATTAAATCAATTTGATAGAAAGGATGATGAATAATGATATTATCTAGAAGTTTTGTTAAAGATTATATAGATTTAGATGATAATCTAGATATAACTACTATTGCAGAAGATATGACTAGAGTAGGAAATGAATATGATTCTGCAGGTAAATTTGTTAATGCTACCAATCTAGTTATTGGTCAAATAGTAGAATGTACTGATCATCCTGATTCAGATCACTTACATGTATGTAAGGTTAATGTAGGTAATGAAGTATTACAAATAGTATGTGGTGCTCCAAATGCTAGAGTTGGTATTAAAGTAATAGTAGCTTTAGTAGGCGCTAAATTACCTGAAATAGAAATTAAAAAAGGTTTAATTAGAGGAGTAGAATCATGCGGTATGATGTGTTCTAGAGCTGAACTTGGGTTAGATAATAAATTCTTAACTGAAGAAGATAGAACAGGAATAGCAGAGTTACCAGAAGATGCTCCTATTGGAGAAGAAGCCCTTAAATATTTAGGTTATGATGACGAAGTAGTAGATTTTGAATTAACTGCTAATAGAGGAGACCTACTTAGTATATTAGGTATGGCTTATGAATTAGGTGCTATATATGATAAAAAAGTAAAAGATATAGATTTATCTCATAATGAAATAAAAGATAATGTTAATGATGAATTTACAGTTAATGTAGAAACAGATAATTGTTCATTATTCTTAGCTAAAAAAGTAAAGAATGTAACTATTAAAGAAAGCCCAGAATTTATTAAAAATAGATTAATGGCATCTGGCATTAGACCAATAAATAATGTGGTAGATATATCTAACTATGTTATGTTAGAAACTGGTCAACCACTTCATTTCTATGATGCTGATAGATTAGGTGATACTCTAATAGTTAGAATGGCTAAAGAGAATGAAAAATTAACTACTTTAGATAATGAAGTAAGAGAATTAGATGATTCGATGATAGTTATTGCTAATAAAGATAATGCAGTAGGACTAGCTGGTGTTATGGGTGGTCTTACTACTGAAGTAGAATATGATACTAAAAATATTATTATTGAATCAGCTATATTTGATAGTGTACTAGTAAGAAAAGCATCTAAGAAAATAGTAAGAAGTGAAGCAAGTAATAGATTCGAAAAAGGATTAGATCCAAAGAGAACATATATGGCTATTGAAAGAGCATGTACACTACTTGAAAAATATGCTTCAGGAGAAGTATTAAGTGGACTACTAGAATATAATCAAACTAATATGGATGATAAAGTTATTGATATTACAGTAGATAATATTAATAATGTTTTAGGAACTAATTTAGATGCTAAAACTATTATTAGTGTATTTGATAGATTAGGATTCACATCTAAAGAAAAAGATAATAATATTACTGTAACAGTACCATCTAGAAGATTAGATATTACTATTAAAGAAGATTTAATCGAAGAAGTAGGTAGAATATATGGTATTAATAATATCGAAGGTAAATTACCTAAATTAAATGTTAAAGAAGGTACTTATGATAAATCTACTAGACTTATTAGAAATAAATTAGTAGATCTAGGATTAAATGAAGTATTAACTCCAATATTCATGGCAGATAATATATCTGATATGTATAAAGAAGAAGGTACTGAATCAGTTAAATTATTAGATCCATTATTTAATGATAGAAATACAATTAGAACATCTTTAGTGCCATCGTTATTAAATGTATATAGTTATAATAAAGCGCGTAATTTAAAAGATATTTCTATATTTGAAATAGCTAAAACTTTCTATAAGAAAGAAGATAAATACTATGAAGATAAAAAACTATGTATATTAATGAATGGAGAATATTTCTTAGAATTAGGTAATAATAAAAAAGTAGACTTCTATATCTTAAAAGGTGTAGTAGAAGAATTATTAATATATCTAGGATATGAAAATAGATATAGTTTAGTAACAGATAATATACCTAAATTTATGCATCCAGGACAAAGTGCAGTAATTAATCTTAATGGTAAAGAAATAGGATATTTAGGAAAGATTCATCCAAGTATAGAAAAAGATGTATATATATGTGAAATTAATTTAGATAAATTATTAGAAAATAGAGTATCTAAATTAAAATATAAAGAAATAAATAAATATCCATCTATATCTAAAGATATGGCATTTGCAATGGATAAATCTATTACATCAGAAGAAGTTATTAAAGTAATTAAAAAAGCCGGAGGCAAACTTCTGACTGATGTCAAAGTATTTGATGTTTATGAAGGAGAAAATGTTGGAGTAAATAATAAATCATTAGCATTTAATCTAACATTCGAAGACTACACTAAGACTTTAACTGACGAAGAAGTTATGGAAGTATTTAATAATATAGTTTCATCAGTAGAAAAAACATTAAACGTTAAATTAAGAAGTTAATAAAAAGAGCATTTAATGCTCTTTTTTATTAATTTAATAAATTTTAAAAAAACTATACCATTTTTATAAAATTGTGTTATAATTAACTAGTAATTTGTCTCCTTAGCTCAGTTGGTAGAGCAACTGACTCTTAATCAGTGGGTCTAGGGTTCGAATCCCTAAGGAGGCACCATTTGATAAATAAAAAGTTCAATTAATTGAACTTTTTTTTATGCAAAAATATGCGATTTTTGCTTTTATTATTACTAAATATTTTGTATAATTATATATGTAAGGAAAAGAGGCTAAGATATGAACAGTTTAATTACAATTTTAGTATGCATAGTAGCTGGGTACATATTACCAAGTTTAACTATGTTTATGCTATTTAAAAAGGGAGAGGTTAAAAGATATTTAGCATGGATACCTATAATTAATTATATTTATTTATTAAAAATGGTTGATTTTAAATGGTATTACATTTTTGAATATATTCTTACTATTGGAGTATGTTTATTAATCTTCTTAATGAAGTTTAAGATGCTTAGTACAAATATAATATTTGTAGCTAGTGCATTCTTATTTATGCTTTATTATATTAGATTAAATGTAAGAATAGCAAAGAAATTTGATAAAGGAATTATATGGTATATATTACTTAATATATTACCTATAATATCTCATATAATTCTTGCTATTAAAGGTAAATATAATAAGGTTAAAGAATTTACAAGTTCTAAGGTTAAATTTGGATATTTATTTGCTAGTGTTTTAGTAGTAGTACTTAGTGCTACCGTACTAATTCCTAATGTTTTTGATAACATCACTAAAGGATTAGATTTAGCTGGAGGATTTGAAATTTTATATCAAATTAGTCCTTCTGAAAAAGGTCAAAAATTAACTAATGCGGATGTTCAAGATACATATAGAACAATGCTTAGAAGAATAGATAAGTTAGGTGTTACTGAACCAGAACTTACTATTGAAGGAAAAGATAAAATAAGAGTTAAACTTGCAGGAGTTAAAGATGCTGAAGCTGCAAGAGATTATATTACTATCGCAGGTGAATTAACATTTAGAGATAGTAGTGATAATAAATTAATGGATAAGAGTGTATTATCTACTGGTACTGCTGCTAAAGTTAGTACTGATGAACAAGGAAGACCAGCAGTATTATTAAACATTAAAGATAAAGATTTATTCTATAATGTTACATCACAAATTAGTCAATCAGATGATAAGTTAATAGTTATTTGGCTTGATTATGTTGATGGAGAAGATAGTTATAGTACAGCTAAGTGTGGATCATTTACTGATTTAAATGATGCTAAGTGTTTAAGTGCTGCTACTGTATCACAAGGATTTAGTAGTAATGTTATTATTCAAGGTAACTTTACTGAAGAGCAAGTTATTAATTTAGTAGATTTAATTAATAGTGGATCTAATAATGTTAAGTTTAAAGAAATATCTAGTCAAACTGTAGGTTCTGCTTTTGGAGCTAATTCATTAACAAAGACTGAACTTGCTGGAATAATAGGTATAGTTTTAATAATATTATTTATGACTTTAAGATATAGATTTAGTGGATTTATAGCATCGTCAGTTATATTAATTTATACATTTATGACTTTCTTAGTATTTTATTTAATTGAAGGAGTATTAACATTACCTGGTATTGCAGCGTTAGTACTTGGTATAGGTATGGCAGTAGATGCTAATGTTATTACTAGTGAGAGAATTAAAGAAGAACTTAGAAAAGGTAGAGATCTTAAGACTGCTTATAGAAATGGTATTAAGAATTCATTTAGTTCAATATTAGACTCAAATGTTACTACATTTATCATAGCAATTATATTATTTATATTTGGTGAAAGTTCTGTTAAAGGATTTGCAACAATGTTAATAATCAATATTATTATGACTATGTTAATAGTAGTTCTAATAACTAGATTAATTACATATTCATTCATTAAGACTGGTTTCTTTAATGAAAAAGTTAGAATGTTTATTAATCAAAGAAAGAGTGAAATTAAGAAGAGCCTTGAAGAAGTTGATTCTAAATTTGAAGAAAAACTTAATAAAGATTTTGTTGGTAACTTTAAGAAATTTATAATAGTACCAATAATTATATTAGTTGTATCTGGTGTATTTGCATTTGTTAATAAAGGATTAAACTTTGGTATAGACTTTACTGGTGGTACTGATATTACTATTACTAATGCTGAGAATGCTAGTATTAAGAAGATTAATAAAGATATTAAAGGACTTGGATATGAAATATTATCTTCTGAAAGTGATAGTGATGGATATTATATTAAAGTATCTGAAATATTAGATAAAGAAGATATTAATAAAGTTAATAATATGTTAGAAACTAATTATAAAGCTAAGACTGATATATCTGTAGTTTCTAATTTAGTTAAGAAAGATTTGATTAAGAATGCAATAATTGCATTAATATATGCAATTATTGGAATAATCTTATATATAACTATTAGATATAAGTTTAGTTATGCATTAAGTTCTATAATAGCTTTAATACATGATAGTATTATGATAGTTGCTTTATTTGCTATTATGCATTTAGAAATCAATTCTATATTCATAGCAGCAATTCTTACTATTATCGGTTATTCTATTAACAATACTATCGTTATATTCGATAGAATTAGAGAAAATAAAAATAAGAAGATTAATAGTGTATTAACTAAAGATGAATTAAAAGAAATAGCTAATAAGTCTATTAAAGAAACTATGCTTCGTTCTATTAATACTACTATTACTACAATGCTTCCAATTATATGTTTAATTATATTTGGTTCTAAAGAAATATTAGAGTTTGATATAGCTATATTAATAGGTCTTATAGCAGGAGCATATTCTTCTATATTAATATCAGGTTCTTTATGGGTTATATTAGAATATAAATTACAAGTTAAAAAGAACAATAATAAAAAGAAAGATAAACCTAAGAAAAGAAAAGTAGAAGAATTAAGTGTTAAAGGAATAAATGCTTAATTCTTTTTTCTAGAAAGGAAGTGATTTTATGAATGAGATTAATTCTATTGAGGAATTACTTCTTGCTTGTAAAAGATATATTGATAGTGAAGAAGAATTAAATACTATCAAAAAAGCATATGAATATGCATCAGAAATACATAAAAATGATGTAAGAAAGAGTGGAGATCCATATATGAAACATCCACTTAATACAGCATATATTCTTACTGATTTACAAGCTGATAGTGATACTATTAGCGCAGCTTTACTTCATGATACTGTTCATATTGGTAATGCAAATATTGATGATATAAAAAAGAATTTTGGAAAAGATATTGCAGAGTTAGTAAATGGTATTACTAAGATTAATAATTTGAATGTATTTACTGATAGTGAAACACAAATCAATTATTATAAAAAAATAATTATTGGTCTTACTGAAGATGTCAGAATTATCATTATAAAATTAGCTGAAAGATGTCAAAATATGAGAACTCTTTGGGCAATTAAAGAATCTAGTAGAAAAGAAAAAGCAAAAGAAACACTTGAAATACTTGTTCCTATTGCTCATAGATTAGGACTATCTACTATTAAGAGTGAACTTGAAGTAGAATCATTAAAATACTATAAACCAGATGCTTTTGTATCTGTTGAAGAATTACTTGATAATACTCAAGAAGAAAGAGAAGCTTGTATAAAAGAAATGACTAGAAGAATCTCTGAACTTCTTATTGATAATAGTATTAAGTTTGAAATAAAGGGTAGAGTTAAGTCTATTTATAGTATTTATAATAAACTTCAAAAGGGAAGAAAGTTTAGTGAAATATATGATATATATGGACTTAGAATAATTGTAGATTCTGTTAATGATTGTTATCAGGTTTTAGGAATTATACATTCTAAGTTTAAGCCTAAAGCTAATAGGTTTAAAGACTATATAGCTAATCCAAAGACAAATATGTATCAATCATTACATACTACTGTTTTTGGGTATGATAATAAGTTATATGAAGTACAAATAAGAACTCATGAAATGGATGAGGTTGCAGAAAGAGGTATTGCATCACACTGGTCTTATAAAGAGAAGGGTAAGAAACTTCAAGCTTCTATGGAACAAAAACTTCAATTATTTAGAAATATCATGGAACTTAATGAAAGTAATCCTGAAGCTGAAGATTTTGTTAATAGTGTTAAAGATGAAGTGCTTGGAGATAATATATATGTATATACTCCTAAAGGAGATGTCTTTGAATTACCTAAAGGATCTACTGGTGTAGACTTTGCATATAAAGTACATACTAAGATTGGTGAGACAATGGTAGGAGTAGTAGTTAATGATACTATGGTACCTTTATCAACTCCTTTAAAAGATGGAGATATCGTTAAAATTAATACTAAGAAAGATGCTACCCCATCACTTGAATGGCTTGATTATGCTAAAACTAGTGGTGCTAAGAATAAGATAAAAGCATATTTCTCTAAAGTAGATAAAGAAGTTAGTTTAAGTAAAGGTAAAGAATTATTCTTAAAAGAAGTAAGAAGAAAGAAATTTGTTATTGAGGATGTAGAAAGTAGAATACCTAATATTTTAAAAGAATTAAAAGTAGCAGATGATAATGAAATGTATATAGGAATAGGTACTGGTAAATATAGTCCTATTACTTGTGTATCTCTTGCTTATAAAGAGGATAGATTTACTGAAGAAGAATTACTTGAAAAAGTAATTAAGAATAAAGATAATGTTATTGATCTTAAAAATGATGTATTAGTAGATGGAATAGATGAAATCAAAGTAACACTTGCTCATTGTTGTAATCCAATACTTGGGGATCCTATAGTAGGATATATATCTCGTGGTAATGGTATTGTTATTCATAATAGTAATTGTCATAACTTAGAAGCTCTTGATGAAAGATTAATTAATGTTAGATGGAATAATAATATAGTTAAGAAATTTATTACTATAATAGATATAACTGCTAGTAAGAAAGAGAATTTATTATTAGATATTATTACTATTACTTCTAGTAATAATATTGGTATTTTAAATGTTAATACTACTAATACTCAAACTAATAATATATATGAATTAACTATTGAAGTAACTGATAGTAATAAGCTTAAAAAATATATGGCTGATTTAAAAGGAAATAGTGAAATTCTAAAAGTAGAAAGAGTGTTTAAATGAGATTAGTAATACAAAGATGTAAAGACGCTTCAGTTAGTTATGAAGATACAGTTAATAGTATTTCTAAAGGATTAGTAGTACTACTTGGTATGACTCATGGTGATACTATCGAAGATATAAATTATTTAGTTAGAAAATTAGTTAATTTAAGAATATTCGAGGATGATTCTGAAAAGATGAATTATTCTATTAAAGATATTAATGGTAGTATATTATTAGTATCACAATTTACATTGTATGCAAATACAAAAGATGGTAATAGACCATCATTTACTGATGCAATGGGGTATGAAGAATCAGAAAAGTTATATGAATTATTTATAGATGAATTATCTAAATCAGATATTGATTATAAGACTGGTAAATTTGGTGCAGATATGAAAGTATCTTTAGTAAATGATGGACCAGTTACTATAATTATTGATTCAAAGGATAAATAGGAGGATACATGAAAAATAATAAATTATTTAATATATTAATGATTGTAGGAATAATATTTTTGTTATATTTAATGAAAGATTTATGGGCAGGAGTATTTGTTAAGTTATTAGCTATTTTTAAACCTTTTATAATAGGTTTTGTACTTGCTTATGCATTTTATCCATTTCTTAAGTTTATGCAAAAGAAACTACCTAAATGGCTTGGTATAGTTATTATATTATTAATAGTATTAGCAATTATTGCTTATATAGTGATTAATATAATACCTGTATTTACTAATGAGTTAACAGATATGTTATCAGGATTAATACAATTCTTAAAAGATATGTCTAAGAGATTTAATATAGATTTATCTTCTATAGAAAATGGATTAACTTTAGCATTTAATAAGATATCAAAAGAATTTGCTTCTGATATAGCAGTAACTGGTGGTAAGATTATCAGTGCTTCAATTAACGTAATTAGTAATGTAGTAATATCTTTAGTAGCATTTATATATCTACTAATAGATATGGATAAAATAAGAGGAAAAATAAAGAAATATTTTAAATTAAAAACTGCTAAAACATATAATCTTGTAAAAGAAATAGATAAGTCTTGTACATCTTATTTTAAAGGATTATTTATTAATGTATTAATAATGTTTGTAGAATACACATTATTATATAGAGTAATAGGTCATCCACATTTCTTATTACTAGGTATAATAGCAGCATTCTCACCATTAATTCCATATTTTGGAGGAATTGTAATGAATATAATTGCTATAATAACAGCATCAGTTATATCACCACAATTATTAGTATTATCAATAATAGTTTGTTTAATATTCCCTCAAATAGATGGATATTTAATATTACCTAAGATATATGGTAAAACAAATAAAGTACCTCCATTATTAACAATATTTGCAGTATTTGCAGGAGGAGTACTTGGAGGATTTGTTGGAATAGTAATAGCGCTTCCTATAACTATAATAATTCAAACTATATATAAGAACTACGATGAAGAAATATCTAAAAAAATTAGTGATTTAAAAGAAAAAATATAATCATTTCTTAATGATTATATTTTTTATTTCTTTCTTTATTAAAGATTCATCGTTTACTAATAAAGAGTATATCTTTGTTACTTTTAATTCTAGTTCTAATTCTTTATTAAAATTAGTATAAATAGGTAAAGTTACTTCTTTTTTAATACTATGAAGATATGATCTTCCTTTTTTATTAAACCCTAGTACTCTTAAATATCTAATATTTTTTCTTTTCTTATTTTCTTCTTTAGTATATCCAGTTAATATATGAATAAGCATTCTAGATAATTTATTATATGTATATCTCTTAGATTTTAGATTTGATATTAATTCATCTAAAGTATTAGATTTATTAATTTCATTAATTATCTTATTTTCAATACCTTCATCTACATCTAAATATATAGATAAGTCATTTGAAGATAATATTTTATATTTTAAATAATTAAATATATTTATATTATAGTAATTTTTTAATGCGTTCTTAGGCACATATCTAGATACATCTATTCTATCTAGATTTTTTCTAATAAGATTTGCACTAATAATATTACCATCTAATTTTTTAGAATTAAAGTCATTAGTTCTTTTTATAGTTAATGGAGTTATTTTAGCATTTTGTTTCTTTATTTCTCTTATATAACATAAACCTAATATATCATTTGGAGTATCTACTTCTTCACCATGAAGATGATTAAGAGCTCTAGATGCTGCTTTTGGATAAGATATACCATGTTTCATTAATTTAGATACTTCATAGTTATATTCAACTGTATTTTGAATAGAAGCTAAATTATTTAGTTTAACTATATCATTTGATTCAGAACCAAATACTAAGTATTCAGTATTAAGCGTTTTTAATATTTCAATAGCACCTTTAGCAAATATATCACTACCTTGAGTAGAGAATTCAAATGGAAGTTCTATAACAAGATCAACTCCATTATTAAGTGCTATTTCTGTTTTATCCCATTTATTTAATATTGATAGATCTCCTCTTTGAGTATAATGAGAAGACATTACAAGAATAATTAATGGATCAGAAAACATTTCTTTTATTTTGTTTATATGATATAAATGCCCATTATGAAATGGATTATATTCACATATTATTCCTACTATTTCCATGAAATCACCGATTTAATTATACTATAAAATATGATATAATTAAATATGGAAGTGAAGATATGAAAAGTATATTTAGTATTACTAGACAAAAATTAGAAGAATACTTTATAAATAAAGGAGAAAAGAAATTTAAAGCTACTCAAGTATTTGAGTGGATATATAGAAAAGGAATTAGATCATTCGACGATATGACTAATCTTAAAAAAGAAACTATTGATATGTTAAAAGGAGATTTTTCTTTTAATGAATTAAAACTAGTTAAAAAAGAAGAAGATGAACTTGTTAAAAAATATTTATTTGAACTTAGTGATGGCAATAAAATTGAATCAGTATTAATGGTTCATGATTATGGTCTTAGTATTTGTATATCATCACAAATAGGTTGTAATATGGGATGTGCTTTCTGTCAAAGTGGAAGACTTAAAAAGATTAGAAACCTAACTGTAGATGAAATGCTACTTCAAATAATGAAAGTACAAGATGATGTAGGAGAAAGAATAAGTCATGTAGTTGTTATGGGTATTGGTGAACCTTTTGATAACTATGATAACTTTATAGACTTTATGAATATAGTTACTGATGCTTATGGACTTGCGATAGGCCAAAGACATATAACTGTGTCTACAAGTGGTATTGTTCCTAAGATTAAATTATTTGCAGACTTAGAAAGTGGAGTGAATTTGGCAATTAGTTTACATGCTCCAAATAATACACTTAGAAGTTCATTAATGAAGATAAATAATGCATATAATATTGAAGAAATAATAGATGCAGTTAAGTATTATTTAGACAAGACAAATAGAAGAGTTACTTTTGAATATATAATGCTTAAAGATGTTAATGATACAGAAGCATGTGCTATAGAATTATCAAAATTATTAAAAGGTATTAATTGCTATGTAAATTTAATACCTTATAATGAGACTGAAAATATTGAATTTAAAAGAAGTAATACTAGTCAAATAGGCAAGTTTTATGATATACTAAAGAAGAATAATATAAATGTAACAATAAGGAAAGAGTTCGGATCTAATGTTTCTGCAGCGTGTGGGCAACTTAGAGCGAAAGTAGAAGGAGAATAGATATGGATAGTTATTATTTAACGGATACAGGAAGAGTAAGAGAACACAATGAAGATAGTGTAACAATTATAAAGAATTTAAATGATGAATACTTACTTGCAGTAGCAGATGGTATGGGTGGACATAAAGCTGGAGAAGTAGCAAGTTCACTTGTTATTAATCATTTAACTAAAGCATTTATGGAAATGGAAAAATTAGGAGATAAAGCAAGTACAGTTAAATGGCTTAGAAAACAAATTGAAGATATAAATAATGAGATATTTGAATATACTAGTTCTCATCCCGAAAGTAAAGGAATGGGTTCTACCTTAGTTCTTGCTATTTATTCAAAAGAATATCTTCTTTTCGGTAATATTGGAGATAGTTCTGGATTTGTATTTAAAGATAATGAATTATTTAAGATAACTAAAGATCATACTTTAGTTAATTTGCTTGTTAAGAATGGAGAATTAACTCCAGAAGAAGCTAAGAATCATCCTAAAAAGAATATTCTTATGAGAGCATTAGGTGCTAATAATCCTATTGAAATAGATATATTTGAAGTAGAAGATGAAATAGAAGGTATAGTATTATGTTCTGATGGACTTACTGCTATGCTTAATAATACTCAAATTGAAAAAGTATTATTACAAGAAGGACCACTTGAAGAAAGAGTTATTAAACTTATTAAAAAAGCTAATATTAGAGGTGGTACTGATAATATTTCAATAGCATGTCTATTTCCTAAGGAGGCAGAATAAAAATGATTACTAAGGGGCAAAAAATTAATGATAGATACGAGGTTACTAAGTTAATTGGTGAAGGTGGAATGGCAAATGTGTATCTAGGATATGATACTATTCTAGAAAGAGATGTTGCTATTAAAGTACTTAGAGGTGACCTTGCAGATGATGAAAAATTTGTAAGAAGATTTAGAAGAGAAGCACAAAATGCATCTCTATTAAATCATCCAAATATAGTTCAAATATATGATGTAGGTGAAGATGATGGTAACTTTTATATAGTTATGGAATATATAAAAGGGCAAACATTAAAACAATTAATTAAGAAAAGAGGTAAACTTACTGTTCCTGAAACAGTAGACATTATATCTCAATTAACTGATGGACTAGCACATGCCCATGATAGTTATATAATTCATAGAGATATTAAACCTCAAAATATAATGATACTAGAAGATGGTATGGTTAAAATAACAGATTTTGGTATAGCTATGGCTATTAATGCATCTGATTTAACGCAAACTAATTCAGTTATGGGATCAGTACATTATTTACCACCAGAACAAGCTAGTGGTAAAGGCTCTACTATTAAATCTGATATTTATTCACTTGGTATATTAATGTATGAAATGCTTGCAGGAACAATGCCTTTTAAAGGAGAAACTGCTGTAGAAATAGCAATGAAACATCTTAAAAATCCAATGCCAAGTATTAGAAAAGAAAATCCTTCAGTACCACAAGCATTAGAAAATATAATTTTAAAAGCTACTGCTAAAAATACTAAGAATAGATATAACAATGTAAGAGAAGTTTATGATGATATTAAAACTTGCCTTGATAAGTCTAGAAAAGATGAAAAAAGAATAGTATTCAAATATCCAGAAAATGAATATAGTGATGAAAATACTCAAGTAGTAAATAGCTTAAAAGATGATATAAAAGCAAAAGAAGCAGAAAAAGCTAAGAAGAAAGAAGAAGTAGTAGTGAAAGAAATAGATGAATCTGAATATAATGATAAAAAATTAGGAATATTTACTAAGGTATTAATTGCTTTAGTAGGAGTATTAGTAGTAGCATTATTAACAGTATTCATAATAATACCTAATTTAACTATGACTAAAGATATAACTGTACCAGATGTATCTGGTTTAACTAAAGCAAGTGCAAGAGAAAAATTAGAGAAATTAGGGTTAAAGATTAGTCCTACTGTTAAAACAGATTATACTTCTGAAGTAGAAAAAGGTAAGATATCAAAAACTGATCCTGCTCCAGGGTCTAAGGTTAAAAAAGGAGCTACTATTGTATTATATAAATCATCTGGTTCAGATAAAGTAAAGATTGAAGATTATACAGGACAAGATGTTAATAAAGTACAAGCTAAGCTTGAATTACAAGGATTAAATGTAATTGTAGAAACTAAAAAAGTAGAAAATAAAGATAATTATAAAGATAAAGAAAATACTATAGTAGATCAATCAGTTAAAGATAAAGAATTAGCATCTGGAGATACAATTATTCTTTATACTCCAAATATGACTGAAGTATATCCAAATTTTACAGGTTATACTAGAGGTCAAGTTGAAGAATTCTGTAAAGAATTCGGATGCGTTGTTACAGTAGAAGAACAAGTTGATAATACTAAAAATCCAGGAACAGTACTTTCTCAAAGTAGAGCAAAAGGTACTGATGTAATTGAAGGTGCTGGAATAACTATAGTAGTATCTAAATTAGATGAACAAGAATTAGTTCCAATGGAACAAGAAACTAATAATGAAACAACTGAAGAAACAAATAGTGAGGAATCATCTAACTAATGAGAGGTAAGATAGTAAAAGTAATTAGTAATGATTATACTGTTTTAGTAAATGATGAAAAACATGTCTGTAAAGCTAGGGGAGTTTTTAGAAATAAAAAGATTACTCCTCTTGCTGGAGATAATGTAGAAATTGATGAAAACAATATAATTACTGCTATTTATAAAAGAAAAAATAAATTAGATAGACCACCAGTTAGTAATATAGATATTGCTATTATTGTAGTTAGTACTAAAGATCCTGATTTTTCTTCTATATTATTAAATAAAATGATAGATATTATTGAGTTTAATAATATTAAGCCATTAATAGTAGTATCTAAAACCGATTTATATATAGATGATACTATTAGAAATATTATTTCTTATTATAAAAAAATTGGTTATACAGTATTACTTAATACTGAAATAGAAGAATTAAAAGAAGCTATAAAAGATAAATATGTTATATTAACTGGACAAACTGGATCTGGAAAGAGTTCACTTCTTAATAGTATAGATCCTAGTCTAAATCTTAAAACAGATGAAATATCTAAGGCTTTAGGAAGAGGTAAGCATACTACTAGAGCAATTGAATTCTATCAAATAGAGGATCTTATGATTGCAGATACTCCTGGTTTTTCTTCTTTAGATTTTAAGAATATGACTAAAGAAGATATAAGAGATAATTTTATTGAATTTGAAAAATATAGAAATTATTGTAAATATAGTGATTGTATGCATATAAAAGAAGATGATTGTTATATTAAACAAATGGTTAAAGATAATGAAATAAATGAACAAAGATATAATGATTATGTAGAATTTATAAAGGAGAAAGAAAATGAAGGTATCAGTTTCAATTCTAAGAAATAAAGATAAGATAAAAGAAACAATTAAAACTTTAAATAATACAAGTGCTGATTATATTCATTTAGATATATTAGATGGAACTTTTACTTCTGAACCTTCTTTTGAATTAAAGAAGTTCTCTAAAATAAAAAAAGATATACCATATGATATACATATTATGAGTACTAATTTAGAATTTCAAGTTAATGAAGCAATTAAACTTGATCCAGAAATTATTACTTTACAATATGAAGCAATTAATAAGAAAGAAATAGATAAATACTTAGATTTAATAAAAGAAAATGGAATATTAGTAGGATTAGCTATTAATCCTAAGACAAGTATTAGGTCTATTAAAAAATATTTTAATAAAATAGATTATTTATTAATAATGAGTGTACAAGCTGGATATGGGGGACAAGAGTTTATCCCAAGTACTATTAGAAAAATAAATAAATTAAGAAAATTAAAACCAAACTTCTTAGTAGGAGTAGACGGTGGAATTAATTATGAAAACACTAAATTATTAATAGATAAAGTAGATGTTTTAGTAGTAGGTAGTTATGTTACAAAAACTAGTTACTATGAAGATCAAATATTAAAATTAAAGCATTTAAAAAACAACTAATTATTTAGTTGCTTTTTTTATTATTTCTGAAGCCGAATTAGAATATGCTCTAAATAGACCACCAGCACCTAGTTTAATACCTCCAAAGTATCTAACTACTACTATTAATACATTATTTAGATTATTCTTTTCTATAACATTAAATATAGGCATACCTGCAGTTCCTTTAGGCTCTCCATCATCATTTATCTTCGCAGTATTATTTATTTTATATACATATACAATATGTCTTGCTTTCTTATGTTCTTTTTTAATAGATTCAATTATTTCATTTACTTTTGATTCATCATCTAAGTTATATAAATAAGTAATAAATCTAGATTTTTTGATTTCTAATTCATTAGTAATCATTTTCATCACCAATTTAATTATACTATAAAATATGATATAATACAAAAAAGAAGGGAGGTATAATTATGGATAATAGACTTGATAATATTAAAAAGAAATTAGCATTATTACCACTTAAACCAGGTTGTTATTTAATGAAAGATATAACTGGTACTATTATATATGTTGGTAAAGCTAAAAAACTAAAAAATAGAGTATCTAGTTATTTTAATGGTACTAAATATGGTAAAACTAAGATGCTTGTCTCTAATATATATGATTTTGAATATATAGTTACTGGTTCAGAAAAAGAAGCATTACTTTTAGAAATAAATTTAATTAAAAAATATGATCCAAAATATAACATTATCTTTAGAGATGATAAACAATATCCATATATTATGCTTTCTTATGAAAAATATCCTGAATTATCTATAGTTAGACCTAATAAAAAAACTAAAAGAAAAAATGTAAAACTATTTGGACCATATCCAAATAGTATGGCTGCTAAAAAGATAGTTCAAATATTAAATAGATTATATCCATTAAAAAAATGTAAAACTTTTAAAGATGATTTATGCCTTTATTATCATATTGGAGAATGCCTTGGATATTGTAAATTAGATATAGATGAATCTATAACTGATAATATAGTATTAGAAATAACATCTTTCTTAAATGGTAACTATGATAATATAATGAATAAATTAAAATCTGAGATGGAATCTGCTTCAGAAAAATTAAACTTTGAAAAAGCTAAAGAATTAAAAGAAATAATTGATTATATAAAAATAGTATTAGAAAAACAAAAAATAGACTTAAATGATAATATTAATAGAGATATATTTAATTACTATGTAATGGATGATTATATATCTATACAAGTATTACATTTAAGAAATGGTAATTTAACTGAAAGAGATAGTTATATATATGAATTAAATGAAGATGAAGAAGATGCTATAGAGAACTTTATTATTTCTTTCTATGATGATGATAGATTTAAACCAAGAGAAATATTAGTGCCTGAAATAGTAGATACTAACTTAATCGAAGAATTAACTGACATTAAGACTATATCTCCAATAAAAGGCTCTAAAAAGAAATTGATAGATATGGCTAGAGAAAATGCTAAGATTAAGATTAAAGATAAAATAACTCTAATAAAATCAGACTATAATAGAACAATACATGCATCCGAGGAGTTATCTAATCTATTAGGTATTAATATTCATAGGATAGAAAGTTTTGATAACTCACAACTATTTGGTACATTTAGAGTAGCAGGAATGGTTACATTCGTCGATGGTAAAAAGAGTACTAAGGATTATAGAAAATATAAGATAATTGGTGATGCTAAAGATGATTATCATATGATGATAGAAGTCTTGGAAAGAAGATATTCTAGAGTAATAAACGATAATCTTTCTAAACCAGATCTTATATTGGTAGACGGTGGTATGATACAAATTAACGCCGCTACCGAAGTAATGGATAATTTGTTATTAGATATACCAGTTTATGGTATGAAAAAGAATGATAAACATAGAATTACTGCTTTAGTAGATAGAAATGGTAATGAAATAGAAATAGAAAAGAATAGTGATTTATTTCATTTCTTAGAGACTATATCTGAAGAAGTTCATAGATTTGCTATTAGTTATCATAAAGAAATTAGAAGTAAAGGGTCTTTTGCTTCTAAGCTTGATATGATACCTGGAATAGGGGATAAGAGAAAGAAATTGTTATTAAAAACTTTTGGATCTTTAAAAGGCATAAAAGAAGCAAAAGATGAAGAACTTGAAAAGATATTACCAAAAGATGTAGTTAAGACTTTAAAAGATATGTTAAAAGAGTTATAATTAATATAGGTGATAAAATGGAAGATAAAAAATTTAAAATTTTTAGATACATAATCATTATAATTACTTGTTTAGGTTTAATAGGCATAGAAATATATAAGCATAAAACTGTAACAGTAGTTGAAGAAAATGAAGCTGTTAAAGCAGCTAAAGAATATATTAATAATAATAGAACTTATTATAATGAATTGTTTAAAGAAAAAGATATGGAAACAAGAATAGATACTAATGTTCTTGTAAAAAATAATTTGTTAAAAAAGAGTGATGAAAATACAGGATATATTAATATAATTAATAATGAATATACATTTATTAATGAAACTGATTTATTAATAAATCATATTATAGATAATAATTCTTTAACTAAAACAGAGTTTAATGAGAATATGCCTTATGATTTAAATTATATTTATAAAGGAGAAGATCCTAAGAACTATATTAAATATAATGAAAATTTATATAGAATTATAGGTATAACTAATACTAATGATTTAAAATTGATCTCTATAGATAATTATAATAATATTACTTGGGGATTATCTAATGATATAAATTATTTTAAAGGTGAAGAATTAGAGAAAGAGAACTCAGTAAAAGGGATTTTCTATGTAGGATATATAAGAAGTGAAACTTCTGATTTAGAAAGTATAGTTAAGAATGAAAAAAGAAATAATAACTATACAGTAGGTATTCCAAAATATTATGGTTATTATTCATTTGTTAATATATCAGATATTATTAATGCAAGTGAAACTTGCACATATAACAATATATTAGATATAAATAAAGAAAAATGTGATAGTTATTTAATAAGAATGTTAAATAATACTTATACTTCAAATACATTAGAAGATAATAAAGTATATGTTATTGAAGAAGATAAAATAATAGCAAAAGAATTGGAAGAATCTATACAAGCTAAAAAAGTTATCTATGTACATGGAATAAGTAAATATATATCTGGAGACGGAACTAAAGATAGTCCATATGAATTTGAATAAAAAAAAGACTGTAAAACAGTCTTTTTTTGTTGATTTTGTTATTGAATTGCTGAATTTTTTGATATAATTATAATAGAGGTGGATATATGAAGAAAATATTATTATTCCTAGGAATGTTTTTATTTATATTCAATGTTAAAGCACTAACATTTAATGTAAATATAACAGAGATTAATGATTTAGGAAATAATGGAACATTAGGATCTATAACAAATATAGATTTAGAAAACAAGGAACTAGATGCTTATTTCCAAGATATTGGAGATGAAGTAAGATTCGAAATTGTAATCACAAATTCAGGAGATAGAGCAGGAACACTTAGAAGTATAACTATTACATCTTCAAGTGATAAGATGGAATATACAACATCATTACCTGAAAATGGATTAGCAATCAATGGTAACGATACAAATGGAGTAGCAGTAATTGCTAAAGTGTTACCAGGAGCTACAAATGGTACAAGCTCAACAGAATTAAAAATAACATATAATTATGATGAAGGAAGCTGCCCTGAAGGAGAAATACTATCAGATGATGAAAGTATGTGTTTATGCCCTGCAGGAATGGAAAGAAATGAAACTGGAATCTGTGTAACACCAGAAAAACCAGTTGAATGTAAAGATGATGAAATCTATAACGAAACTAAAAAGATATGTGAAAAGAAGGTAGTACCAGTAAATCCTTCAAATCCAAAGACAATGGATAATATTATCTTAATAACATTATTATTTGTAGTAAGTGGACTTGGTATATATGCAGTAATGTTTAAAAAACTAAAAACAAATAAGAAAAAAGTAGTAGCTGGTGTTATTACTGGAGTAACAACATTAGCATTATCATTTACAGTACTAGCAAGTGTATTTGGATTAGATAACTTATTAAGTGCAATAGTAAATCCAATTACAAAATCAAAAGAGTTAGTAGTAACAGTAAATGAAACATTAGATTTAATAGAAACATGGGATGGAGACTGTGATGTAACAGGAGCATTAACACCAGATAATGTATTTGAAGGTGGTTCTGGAACAGAAAGTGATCCATATCAAATTAAAACTGCAAATCAATTAGCATGTTTTGCTAAATCAGTTAATGAAGGAAATACTTACGAAGGTAAGTTTATAAAACAAACTAAAAACATAAAATTAAATGATAATTTAAATGATCAAGCAGAAGCGGGAGATTTAAGTAATGCACATGTATGGATATCAGCAGGATATAAATATTGGGATGATGATGCATGGGAAAATATTATTAAATCATTTAATGGTACATATGATGGAGACAATAAAATAATAAGTGGTTTATATCTTACAAATGATAGTATTCCTTATAATCAATATTCACATAAAGGATTATTTGGATATGCTACAAATGCAACATTTAAAAACATGATATTATCAGATGTATACTATAATACTGGTGGTAATACTGGTGCATTATTAGGATATGCATTTGATTCTTTGACTGTCGATAATGTAACTACATTTGGTACTGGAGTTGCTGATGGATGGGATGGAGCAGGAGTTGTTTCGAACTATAGTGGTAACAATAATGCAGGAACATTAACAATTACAAATACAACAAATAATATGGATTTAACATGTAATGGTTCTGGATCTGGAATTATTCATAGAATGGAAGATGCTCTAGTATCTGATGAACCAACAATAATATTTAGAAATAATACAAATACAGGAGATATTACATTTACAGGTGGACCTTCTATCGCAGGAGGACTATTCGGATATGTTAATACAGATGGATATCTTGTATGTGATAACAATGTTAACACTGGAACATTAACTAACACTGTAACACATGGTGGAGGAAATATCGGTGGTATATTTGGACAAGCATTCGCAACAACTGCAGAATTAACAAATTCTCATAATACAGGTGATATGGTAGGATTTGAATGGTCTGGTAGTAGTGGAATGCTATATGGATCTGTGTATGCTAATACAGTAACCGTAGATAATAGCTATAACTCAGGAGATTATACTCCATCAATCGAATTAACTGGAAGGGACTCTAGTGATTATTTTGGTGGAATAGTAGGTTATATTAGTGCTCGTGCTACAATAACAAATTGCTATAATACAGGAGATCTTTCTGGTAATATTTCATATTTGGCTGGTATTGTTGCAAAAACAGAAGGAAGTACAATTGAAAATTGCTATAATACAGGAGATTTATTAGGTTATGGCTATGTTGGAGGAATCTTCAGCTATGGTACAAATACTACAATAAATAAGACATATAATACAGGAACTATTAATACTACAATCGGACCAATGTCTGGAGGTATAGTAGGATATAGTGCAACTACAGTAACAAATTCATATAATACAGGAACAATTATAAATAATGGTGGAGGATATACAGGTGGTATATGTGGCCACTATTGTAATACAGTTAAAAACTGCTATAACAGAGGTGATGTAATTGCAAATAATTCGCCTACTGATATTGGTGGTATTACTGGTTATGGTATGGATGAAGTAGAAAACTGTTATAACTCTGGAAATGTTATATATCCAAATACAACACGTTATGGAAATTCAGGATATGTTGCAGGAATATCAGCACAAGGTGGTACTGTTAAAAATAGTTACAACTTAGGTGATGTAGTATTCCATTTGATATCTGTGCCAAATGCATATGAACCAAATCCTCATGTTGATGGTATTGCTACATATGCGAGTGCAAATGGATGCGTTAACACAGGTAAAGTAACACTTGTTGCTGACGAACCATTAGAAAGCCCTCATCTTATATCAATGGATGGTATCTCATATTATGGTGGTAATAATAACTTTAATGCTGGTGAATTAGTAATTGATGATTCAGCATTAACTACTCCAATCAGACAAGATGGATTATCACATAGTATAAGATTAGGTCAAATAACTGAAGGATATACAGCAAGAGAAGGAAACAAATTCAATACTGATCCAAACAATAAAGCTATTGGATGTTATGGAATTTGGCCACAATGTACAGATGAAGCATCATTAGCAGTAGGAGTTTATACAACTGAAGAAGCACCAAGCATCTTAAGTATAATAAATGGTGATAATGCATATAATGATGAACTTGATGATGATGGACTTCCAACATTAAGAGCATTTAATGAATAAAAATTAGAACAAATTGTTCTAATTTTTTTATTTTATAGTATAATTATTTTAGGTGATAATGATGGGCAAAATAAGAGTGATGAGTGAAAACTTGGCTAATAAAATTGCAGCTGGTGAAGTAATAGAAAAATGCGCATCAGTAGTCAAAGAATTAATAGAAAACTCTATAGATGCTGGAGCATCTGAAATAAAAGTAGAACTAATTGATTCGGGTACTAAACTAATTAGAGTAGTAGATAATGGTTCTGGTATGGATGAAGAAGATGCAGAATTATGTTTTGGAACACATGCTACTAGTAAGTTATTAAAAGAAGATGATTTATATAGTATAAATACACTTGGTTTTAGGGGTGAAGCACTTCCTTCAATCGCATCTGTATCAATAGTTAATTTGACTACTAGTAATGGTGAAACCGGCGTTAAAATAGTCTTAGAAGGAGGAAAAATAATCTCTAAAGAAAAAGGAGATTTAAGAAAAGGAACTATTATAGAAGTTAAAGATTTATTCTATAATACTCCAGCTAGATTAAAATACTTAAATTCACTTCCTAGTGAATTATCAAGCATAACAGCAGTAATAAATCATGCAGCATTATCTCACCCTGATATAAGATTTGTATTAAGTAATAATGATAAAGTAATACTAAGAACAGATGGTTCTAATAACTTACTTAAAGTTATAAATGAAATATATGGTAATACAGTAGCTAAAAAGATGTTAGAAATATCTGGAGAAAACGATGACTATGAAGTACATGGATATATATCACTTCCAGATGAAAATAAATCAAGTAGAAATCATATGATTACTTTAGTAAATGGTAGAGTAGTAAGAAATACTGATTTAAATAGAGTAATAAATGATGCATATCATAAATATAAACCTGATGGTAGATATCCAATTACGGTACTTGAAATAGAAACAGATCCATCTTTAATAGATGTAAATATACATCCATCAAAACTAGATATTAAATTTTCTAATTTTGAAGATTTAAAAGAATTAGTATTTAATTTAATAGAAAAAGCATTAGATAATAATTTCTTAGGTGTAGATATATCTACTAAAGAAGTGAATGTAGTTAAATATACTGAAGAGCCTAAAGAAGAAAAACATGAATGTAGTCATGAAGAATTAACTTTAGATTTAAGCAATTTTGAGGTATCTGAACCAGAGACTAAATATGAAAAGGTAGAAGAAGAAACTAAACCTTTCCCAGAATTATCTGTAATAGGTTCAGTACTTGGTACTTATATAGTATGTCATAATGAAGATGGTATGTATTTGATAGATCAACATGCCGCAGCAGAAAGATTTAATTATGAAAAGTTTAAGAGGCTATTAAAAGATCCTGGTAAAGATAGAATTAATCTTCTTATACCAATTAATCTAGAATATACTAAAGATGAATTTATTACTTTAAAAAATAATATAGATATAGTAAGAAATATTGGTATAGAAATAGAAGAGTTTGGAGAATCATCATTCATAGTAAGATCTCATCCAACATGGTTTAAAGAAGGATTTGAAGAATATTTTATTAAGAATATATTAGAAAGTATAATTAATAATGCTAAGAACTTTAATTTAGAAAAATTTAATGATTCTTTAGCAGCATCACTTGCTTGTCATTCATCAATACAAGCAAATACACAAATATCAATTGAAGAAATGAATAGAGTTATAAATGATTTAAGAACTTGCAAAAATCCATATAACTGTGCTCATGGAAGACCAACTATAATTCATTATCCAAAATATGAATTAGAAAAATTATTTAAAAGAGTTATGTAAAGGAGAAAATAATATGAAAAAATTAGTTGTAGGAAATTGGAAACAAAATAATATTGGAATTGATTATAAGGAATATGTAGAAAAATTAGAAGGTGTTACAGATAAGGAAGTAGTTATAGCTCCACCATACATCTATTTACCTTTATTAGATACAAAAAATGTTAAGGTAGCAGGGCAAGATGTATCTATATTTAATGGAGGTTCTAATACTGGTGAAATATCTTGTGATATGTTAAAAGAATTTAATTGTGAATATGTAATAATAGGTCATAATGAAAGAAGAACTAAATTAGGTGAATCTA
>CAMYZX010000005.1 GCA_947304025.1 uncultured Bacillota bacterium | reverse complement strand
CTCTAAATTTAGATGGAATTATAAGTCTGTTCTTTTCGTCCAAATTGTGATGAAACTCTCCCATGAACATATACATCCCCCACAATCAACCACTTTCCTCCACTGGTTACTTAAATTATATTATATATAATATAAAAAGTCTATATTTTTCATAAAAAAAATAAAAAGTATACACTTTTTACATTTTTTTGTAAACAAATAAAAAAGTGCGTAATTTCTTACGCACTTGTCAATACTAAATGTTTAGCATCTCCGGTCTTTTTTGTTGAATATGTATTTCTGAAATAAGTAGTTAATGCTGCAAATATGAATGCATCTTCAGTATCGTCATTTGCCATTGGATCAATAACACCGCATTGAGTTAAATTAACATGGTCTCTTGTCTTAGTTCCAAATTCACAATTGTTGTTATGGAAGAAGTTACGCTTAACAGTTTCTGTTAATGTTTTCTTTTCATAATCTGCTTCTATTTGCGAATTAAATTCTTCGGGTTCACCTAATTCAACGCCATCTAAGAAACTCATTGTTGTTTGATAATGAGGTAATAGTATTAATTCCTTTATTTCTTCAACAATACCACTAATATGTCTCTCATCTAAATACTCTGATTTTTCATTTACTGCTCTATAAAAAGCAACATATCTTTTCTTAAACTCTTCCCTGTAAAGTTTATTTTCATCATCCGTATTATACCCATAATGAAGTAATATATAGCATCTAGTAATAGCTGCTACTCGCTCATCAAGTTCCTTTTTATCTTTTCCAAATGAAAAATTATAATCTCTCATAAACCCTCCCTGATTAATTAAATATTTTTCCTATTAATTTATTCTTATCTTGAATACCATTTAAATAATCTTTAACTAATTCTCTTGTCTTACCTTCTACTTGAATATCAGTTAATATTATTTCAGAATCTTTAGTTCTAACTCCTATTCCATCTTCATAAATACCTACTATTTCTCCAATAGAACCAGTTGTTTTAGTTCCTATTCTAGAATTAAATATCTTTACTCTTTTATTATCTAAAAAAGCATATGAACCAGGTATTTCACTAAGTCCTCTTATTTTATTATATATATCTAAAGTAATATTATTAAAATCTATTTTTTCGTCTTCTTTAGATATATTATATGCATATGTTGCTTTACTATTATCTTGTTTAATTGGAGTTATTTCTCCATTAATTAATTTAGGTATAAACTCTCTAATCATACTAGAACCTAGCTTGCTTAATTTATCAAACATAATACTAGTATTATCAGTATCTAATATATCTATTTCTTCTTGATAAAGAATATCTCCCTCATCCATTTTCTCATTCATATACATAATAGTAATACCAGTTTTAGATTTCCCATCCATCACCGCATGATGTATAGGAGCTCCTCCTCTATACTCTGGTAAAAGTGATGCATGAATATTTATGCATCCATATTTTGGAAGATCAATCAATTCTTTTGGAATTATTTGGCCATATGCACAAGTTACTATTAGATCTGGTTTTATATCTATTATTTCTTGATAATCTTCTCTTATCTTAGTAGGTTGAAACACTTTAATATTATTTTCTAAAGCAAATTCTTTTACTTTAGATGGAGTTAATATTCTTTTTCTACCCACTTCTTTATCTGGTTGAGTAACAACCATTTCTACATCATAATCTTTTATTATTTCTCTTAATGGGCCTACACTAAATTCTGGTGTTCCCATATATACTATCTTTATATTCATAATTCACCTAAAAATTTATAATGTCTTTTATTGTAACATATACCATTAATATCATCAATAAAGCAAACCCAATTCCATTAATAATTGCTTTTACTTTTGTTGAAATCTTTTTGCGTATAATCTTTTCTACAATAAGTAAGAATGCTTGCCCTCCATCAAATGCTGGAAATGGAAGAATATTCATAAATCCAACATTTATAGATAAATATGCAGTTAAATATAATAGTGAATAAACTGCCATATTTCCTTTAGAAGCTTCTCCTACTACCTTGTATATTCCAACTGGTCCAGATAACGAATTAATACCTAATTTACCAGTAAATAAGCTAATAATAATTATTATTAAACCTTTAAAGATAGATACTAGTTTTACGCATGCATATTTAAATGCATCTATTAACCCTTTACCTTTTACACTTTTAATACTAATTCCATAAAAATAAGATTTAGATTCTTCATCATATTTAGGTTTAACTTTATATGTATCTACTTTATTATCTTTATGTTTTATAGTAATTTTTATTGTCTTTCCTTCTCCTGCAAGAGCTAATGCTAATTCTACATCATCAAAATTCTTAATAGATGTATTATTTATTTTAAGAATTGCATCTCCATTTCTAGCCCCTGCTTTATACAAAGGATAATCTTTTTCTAAATCATATAGTTTATTTGTAGAAAAAGATGTTCCATATATTAAGCCTAAAATAAATATAATAATAAATCCTAGAACAAAGTTATTAAATACTCCTGCTAACATAACAGACATTTTTTGTAAGAAACTCTTATTATATAATTTTTGTTCTTCTTTTATTTTTTTATCATCTTCATCTGTTTCACCAGCAAGCATTACATATCCACCAAGTGGAATCAATTTAATCATATATTCAGTCTCATCATTTTTTCTATGAAAAGAAAATAATTTTGGACCAAATCCTAATGAAAATTCATAAACATATATACCATGTTTCTTAGCCATTATAAAATGGCCTAATTCATGTATAAATATAATTAATCCTAATATTAATATAAACAATATAAAAGTCATAATACCTCCTCAATTTAATACTAGTATACACCCTGTTTTTTAAAATGATACCAAACTTATAAAAGTAATAGTTTAATTACTATATAAAGTAAACTTACAAAAGCAATACTATCAAATCTATCTAACATTCCTCCATGCCCAGGTATTATATTAGAATAATCTTTAATATCAAATTCTCTTTTAATTGCACTAAATACTAGATCTCCAATTTGACCTATTATAGATAATACAAAAGTCATTAATATAACTAATATAATATTCTCCCCTGGATTAATTACGAATAAATAGAATACTGTAGATAAAGATGTAGCTACTATTAATCCTATTAAACTACCCTCTATTGTCTTATTAGGAGATATTCTTTCAAGCAATTTATTTTTTCCAAAGGATTTACCTCCTAAATATGCAAATGTATCAGTCAAAATAGTTATAGATAATAAATACACTAATTCCCATATAGAATCTAATCTAACATTAATAACTGTATGATATATACCTCCAATAAATAAAATTATTCCAAGCAAACTAGTTGCACTATTAAAAGTATATTCATTCTTTTTAAATATTATCAATGGTACAAATAATATCATTATAACTAATGCTATTGCTTGTAATATAGATTCTAAACTTAATGTAATAACTACAACTGCAATATATGAAAATATTTCCATTATCAAAGGAAGCTTATTTTTCTTCTTAAATAATGCTGCTAATTCCCTAAAAGATAATGCAGCAATAACCGCTACTCCTATCTCAAAAGGTAGTCCTCCTAATATAACTAAAGGTACTAAAACTACTAATAATATAGCAGCACCAATCAAACTCATTTTCATATTATCACCATAATAATTATATAATATTTACCCTTTTTTTACAATAAAAAAGATATTAGTTTCCTAATATCTTTATTTTTTGGTAAAAGGTCTAACCATAAGGATAAGCCCCATACCATTTTCAGGTATATTCTGCATCATTACATCTCTATATTCAGTTTCGCTAGGCAAATATTCTTCATCTTTCATTTTTTCTTCCATATCTTCAGGTATAAAAGGAACACATTTAATTTGTTCCAAAAATTCTCTTCTTGTTTCCAACTCTATTTTATTTATCTTTTCTATTTGTTTATCCCAGAATTTTGTATAAAAATCATTTGGAGTTATAATATTCACTCCTGTATATAAAACTTGTATGACTGGTATTGCAGACATAATTGCAGATGCTCTTTTTATATTTCTATTAAATCTTTCTAAACTATATAATGCTGTCACTGATCTTGATGATAAATCATCTCTATATTTTAATTGTCTTTTTGATTCAGCAAATGCTTTATTATGTCTTCTAATAGAATATATTCCGTTAAATGTTAAAGATGTAGCAGTAACAGCACCATATACTAGAAGCAAATTTTTTGATACTTCATTAACGCTCATTTCCCCAACCTCCAATAAAAGTAGTTAATATATTAACATAATTAAATAAAAATTACAAATAAAAAAGTTTTATTCATTTAAATCTTGAATAAAACTTTCTATTTCTCTCATCTTAGAATATATACCAGCTAATCTAGTATAATTAGTATTCCATATCTTAAATTCTTCTTCACTAAAGTTTTTATTATTACTTTTAAACTCTTCTAGATTTTTTTCTATTATAGAAGTTAATGAAGAAGCTAATCTTTCTAAAGCTATTTTATTTAAAGAAGCATTCTTTAATTCTTCTTTTATATCTTCTATATCCTTATAATCTATCTCCATAAATATTAGATCATTATAAGTACTATTTTGAGTAGATAATTTAGTTTCTAAATTATCTTTACCTTTCTCATATTCTTCTTTAGATATAGTTCCTTGACTATATTTAAAATCTAATTCATTTTCATCACTCTTAATTTGAGTCTCTTTTATATCTCTTTCAGAAGATAATATATAAAAAGGTTTAATAGTTCCATCTGGATTATAAAGAATATTAGAAGATTCAGTAGTTAATTCTTCTAATCTATCTTTCATTATTCCTCCTTCTTAATCTCTTCTATCTTTAAGAAATTAGTATATTTCACATTATGTAATGGAAATGTACCTACTATTACTATTTTATCTGAATTATGTAATTCAAGTGCTCTATCACATGCTTTTTTAGATATATCTACTAACTCATCAGTAGTATCAGCTTGAGCCACTGTCATAGGTATAATACCATAATTAATAGATAATCCTCTAACTACTTTCGCATTAGGAGATATAGCTATTAATGGGCAACTAGGCTTATAATTACTGATATCTTTAGCAGTAGTTCCACTTAATGTAGTACATACAATAGCACTTGCTTTAATAGCGCAAGCCGCTTCACAAGCAGAATACGATATAGCTTTACTAATATCTATATCTTTATTCTTAATTATATTTGTTAATATTTCTTTATAATTAATATCTTTTTCTGTTTCTTCAATAGAAGATTTCATTACTTTAACTGTTTCTAATGGGAAATTACCAATTGCAGTTTCTTCTCCAAGCATTAAAGCATCTACATTATCAAGTACAGCATTAGCAACATCTGACACTTCTGCTCTTGTAGGTTTTATACTATTTTTCATTGTAGATAACATTTCTGTAGATATAATACATATCTTACCTTTTTCTTTAATCTTTTTAGCTAATGCTTTTTGAAGTCTTGGTATTTGTTCTAAAGATATTTCTATTCCTAGATCTCCTCTAGATATAATAATACCATCACTAACATTAAGTATTTTATCTATTTCTTCAAGTGAATCTTTATTCTCTATCTTAGATATTATTTGAATATCATTATCATTTAAACTAATTAATAAATCATTAACATCAAGTACATCCATTTCCTCTCTAACATGAGATAATGCTAAATAATCAACTTGCAATTGTACCGCAAAATTAATAACTTCTCTATCATAATTAGATAAGAAATTAATATTAAACTTAATATCAGGAATATTAATCGTAGATTCAGAAATAATATCCCCTTCATTAACTACTCTACATACTAAAGTATTTTCATCTTTATTAATAACTACTAATTTAACATTAGCATTATTTAAATAGATACTATTACCTACTGAAGTATGCTCTACTATTTCTTTTTCATTAACAGATATCATTTCACTATTACCAATTATAGATTGGTCTATAATTCTAATAAGTTTATCTTTCTCAAGATGAATAATTGGTTTTTCTAAGCCACCTATTCTAAGTTCAGGTCCCCTTGTATCAAGCATAATACCTATTTCTTTATTTATTTCTAAAGATATTCTTCTAACATCAAGAATAACCTCTCTAGCAAATTCTAGAGAAGCATATGCCATATTTAATCTAAATACTGAAACCCCTGCCAAAGCCATCTGTTTTAATATATTATAATCAGATGAACTAGGCCCAATAGTAGCAACTATTTTCGTTTTATTCATAGTATCACCTAGTATAATTATACTATATTTTAAGCCTAAAAAAAAGTAGAAAAAATTATTTTTCTACTTTTTCTATTTGTTTAACTATTAACTGATAACTACTATTTCTCTTTTCAACATCAGCTATTATTTTATATACTTGTCCTCTAGTTATATTATAAAAACTTTCATATACTTTAGGGAACATAACTAACTCTACAGAATTATATTCATCTGATCCAGTTAAGAATAACATTTTTTCATTATTCTTAGTATTAATTTCTCTTTTTTTATCAATAAGCAAATATATAGTAATAGTTTTATTAAAATTATTTTTAATACTATTTGTAGTAATATTATTATCTCTATATTTTTGTACTGGATGCATTGATAAATAGAAACCAAAGCTATCATATTCCATATTAATCAATTCATCTTTAGAGTACTCTTCTTTAATATCTAATTCTGGTCTATCTACTAAAGACGAATCTAAATCTTTAACTAATTCTGCATAATTAATAATTGAATCTAGATTATCTATTAATGTTTTCTTACTAACATTAAATGAATCAAAACATGATGCATTAATTAATGAAGTTAATACTTTTTTATTAACACCTCTACTATAGTTTCTAGAAACGAAATCTATAAAATCTTTATATTCACCATTAACTAATCTTTCTTCTACAATAGAATTAGATATGGTAGCACCTATATTCTTAATAGAAGCAAGTGGGAACCTAATTCCTTTATCTTCAAGAGTATATTCTTTATCGCTCTTATTAATGTCAGGCATTAATATATTAATATTATTTAACTTACATTCATCAATATATTCTTTAGTTTTAACTTCATTACCTATTACATTAGAAAGTAAATATTTCATAAAATGTGACGGATAATGAGCTTTTAAATAAGCCATTTGATAAGATATCAATGAATAAGATACTGAATGTGATTTATTGAATCCATATGATGCAAATTTAAGTATATACTCAAATGTCTTTTCTGCATCTTCTTTAGTATAGTTATTCTTAATTGAACCCTCAATAAACTTATCTTGATAAGATTTCATTAATTCTATCTTTTTCTTAGACATTGCTCTTCTTAAGTTATCTGCTTCAGATAATGAGAATCCCGCCATTTGCTGTGCTATTCTCATTATTTGTTCTTGGTAAATAATAATTCCATATGTACTACCTAATATTTCTTTTAGGGCATCAGATACATATGTAACTTTTTCTTTACCTTCTTTTCTCTTAATATAGCTATCTATATTTTGCATTGGTCCTGGTCTAAATAATGCTAGTATTACTGCAAGGTCATCAAAGTTATCTACTCTAAATTTTCTAAGAACATTTTTTATTCCTGAACTTTCAAATTGGAATATTCCATCAGTATTTACTTTTTTAAATACATCAAGTGTCTTTTGATCATTTAAAGGTATATTATTTATATTAATTTCTTTTATTTCTTCACATAAATTACTTATTAATATTAGATTATCTAATGACAAGAAATCCATCTTAAGAAGTCCTAAATCCTCAATATAATTCATTGTATACCCTGATACTAAAGTACCGTTATTATCATATAAAGGAATATATCTATCTAGATCTTTATTAGATATTATTACTCCTGCAGCATGAACAGATGTTAATCTCTTAAGACCTTCTAATTTTAAAGATATCATACATACTTTACTAAGAAGTGGATCATTACTAATCATATTCTTAATATTTATATTCTCTAAGTTCTCTTTTAAAGACATATTTGAATCTATATATTTAACAAACGAATCTATTTTATCTTCAAGATTAAATATTCTTCCAACATCTCTTAGAACCATCTTAGACTTCATAGTACCATAAGTTATAATATTTGAGACTCTCTTTCTACCGTACTTATCAATTACGTAATTAACTACTTCTTCTTTTCGGTTAGAATCAAAATCTATATCTATATCTGGCATAGTTATTCTATCTTTATTAAGAAATCTTTCAAATAACAAATCATATTTAATTGGGTCTATATCAGTTATTCCAAGTGAATAACTAACTAATGATCCTGCTGCAGATCCTCTCCCTGGTCCTACTAAAATATTATTCTTTTTAGCAAATTTAACATAGTCCCAAACTACTAAGAAATAATCATTAAATCCCATTTGATTAATAACATCTAATTCCATCATTAATCTTTCTGCATATTTCATTGGAACTTTGTTATCAAATCTCTTCATTAATCCTTTTTTACATAACTTTTCTAAATAAGTTTTAGAGTCTTCCTCTATAAAACTATATTTAGGAAGAAGATCATTCTTCTTTAATTCAAAATTACATAAACTATCTATTTCTTTATAATTATCTAAAATGGATTTATCTAATTCTATTTCTTTATAATAATCATTATCTATAATTATTTCATCACTAATAGATTTACCTGTTTTTATTAATTCTAGATATTTTAAATATTCTAAATCTTCTTTATTTAAACATTTAACTATATTTAAATATATATTTTTAAAGTCATAATCTATTTCATCAGATTCAGTGAATGCTAAATATGTATCCGGCAAGTTAAATTTATCATAAAGAGCCTTTGATTTATACGGTAAAACCATAATTAAATCAGAAGAATTATTCTTTATATTTTCTATACTAATAGGATTACTTGTTATATAGCATAAATTTTGATATCCAGAATAGTTTTTAGCATATAAATATACTTTCTTTTCATCAATTGTAACTTCTAAACCTGGTATTAGTTTTATACCATTTTTCTTTAATTCATTATAGTATTCCATGACATAAGAAAGGTTATCATCTACTATACCTATAGCAGTAATACCCTTTTCTTTTAGAAAATCAATTAAATCATTTGTCTTAAGTAAGGAAGTAAGAATAGAATAATCTGTTTTAATAAACATTGGTATATACATATTAATTACCTCCCTTTAAGATAATTATACTATAAAATAAAGGGAAATCAATTGACTAAATCAAAATAATATGATAAAGTTATTGAAGTAAAGTTTTTAAGGAGGAAATTATGGCTAATAAATTAACTGCAAAGACAAAGAATTTTGCAAATAATAAATCTCATGCAAATAATAAAACTAAAAGAGTTCAAAATTTAAATTATCAAAAAGTAAATATTAATGGTGTTACTATTAAAACTACTACAAGAGAAGCAAGAACTTTAAAGAAAGCAAGTAAATAAAAAAACCAACATTTGTTGGTTTTTTTATTTTTTCTCTTCTATTCTAGATTTAATTAATTTAATGAATTCATCAATTGAAACTGTAGTAGTTTCTTCTGAACCATATTCTCTATAAGAAACAGTATTATTATCTCTTTCTTTATCTCCAACAACTAGAGTTAATGGAATCTTTCTAATAACAGATTCTCTTAATCTATAACCTAGTTTTTCATCTCTATCATCTAGTTCTACTCTAATACCAGAATTAAATAATTCTTCTTTTAATTTATTTGAATATTCTAAATGATATTCATTATTAACTGGAATTATATTAACTTGTACTGGAGCAAGCCATAAAGGAAGTATTCCTTTCTTTTCTTCTAATAAGAAAGACATAAATCTTTCAGATGATCCTAAGATTGCTCTATGGATTACTACTGGTCTTACTTTATTACCATTTTCATCAATATAAGTTAAATCGAATCTTTCTGGTAATGAGAAGTCTAATTGACAAGTTGGAATAGTTAAATCATGGCCTAAAGCAGTCTTAATTTGAATATCTATCTTTGGTCCATAGAAAGCAGCTTCTCCTTCTGCCTCATAATATTCTAACTTTAATTCATCCATTATTTGTTTTAATTGAGATTCTGCAGTTTCCCACATTTCATCATTATCAATATATTTTTCTTTTTCTTTGCTTCTCTTAGATAATCTAAATTTAAATGAATCTTTCGAGAAACCAAAATCATTTATATAAACATCAAAAATAAGATTAATAACTTTCCCTACTTCTTCAGCAATTTGATCTGGTCTAACAAATAAATGTGCATCATTTTGACAAATTTGTCTAACTCTTTCAAGTCCTAATACTGCTCCTGATGCTTCATATCTAAATACATTAGCAAGTTCACCAATTCTAATTGGTAAATCTCTATATGAATGATGATCGTTCTTAAATATTAAAGCATGATGTGGGCAGTTCATTGGCCTTAGAACTAATTCTTCATTATCTAGTTTCATTATTGGGAACATATCTTCTTTATAGTGATCCCAGTGTCCACTTATTTTATACATTTCTGTAGTAGCAAGTACTGGTGAATATACATGTTTATATCCTTGTCTTATTTCTTTATCTTGTATATATCTTTCTAGAGTTCTTCTTATAGTTGCACCATTAGGTGTAAATAATGGAAGACCTGCTCCTACTAATTGATGAGTAAAGAATAAATTTTGATCTTTACCTATCTTTCTATGATCTCTTTCTTTAGCTTCTTCTAATTCAGCTAAATGTGCTTCTAATTCTTCAGGTGTTGGTAAACATACTCCATATATTCTTTGAAGCATTTTATTATTAGCATCACCTTTCCAATAAGCACCAGAGAATTTAATTAATTTAAAATTCTTACATTCTTTTAATGTATCAACATGTCCACCTCTACAAAGATCAGTAAAATCTCCTTGTGAATAACAAGATATTACTTCACCTTCTGGCATATTATTAATTAAATCTATCTTATATGGATCATCTTTAAACATATCTAAAGCTTCTTCTCTAGATAATTCATGTCTAACTATTCTCTTTCCATCTTTAGCTAATTTTTTCATTTCTTTTTCAATAGCTTCGATATCTTCATCAGTAATAACTTTATCTCCTAGATCTATATCATAATAGAATCCTTCATCTATTACTGGTCCTACCCAGAACTTAGCTTCTGGATATAAATGTTTTACAGCTTGTGCAAGCATATGAGCACAGCTGTGATTTAAATTGTGTAAGCTTTCTTCTTCTTTAAAATTTCTCATATTATCCTCCTATTTTTTCAAATCTATATTCCTGTTTAACATCAGGATATTTTTCTTTATCAACTTTAGATAAGAACATTGAAAGTGGTCTTACCCATACTTCATCCGTGTCCGTGTGTCTATATACTACCATTTCCTCTAAAGTCTCTGAATCTTTTGCTATTTCTAATATTTCTACTATCATACCTTTAAAATGTCTATATTTTTCTCCTTTTTTCATAAGACCTCCTTTCTAAATTAAAAAACCACAGAACTCATGCAAAGGAGCATGATTTCTGCGGTACCATCCTTAATTTTACTTAATTCTAATAACGGTTTTACCGGGAATTATTATTCCTCTCAAAAAGTAGTAATTATTCAAGGTATCTGTTAATATTCCACCATCATTAACTCTCTTTAAGACCTTCTTAAATAATCTCGTCTTTTCTCATCGATTTATTCAATAATAACATATTTTTTTATTCTTGTAAACTATCTCTATCATTTGTACTATTTTTAATCCTTAATCTTAATTCTTTATTTATCTTATTTTTAAAACCACTTAATTGTAATCTTAAATCATTTTTTTCTTTCCAATCGATTCTATCAAATATACATCTACATATAGAATTTTGATTAATAAATGATCTTACATCCCATATAGGAGAAGTAAATCTTGCATAAGTATTTAATCCATTATCATCAAAACCTGTATTAACATGTACTTCATTTAATGTTACTTCACTCTTTTTATCACTACCTGTTTGATAAAGTATTGGATATTTATTTTCACTAGCTATACCACTTACAACACATCCATATAAAAGCATATATTTTTGTACTAAAGCATGTGCTATTGTAGATGGTCCAGGAAAATCTGGTAATTTAGAATTGTCTACTATATTATATAAACCTATTAAATCTACAATAGTTTGGCATAATTTATCATTACCTTTATAAGATAATATTTTTGAAACATCATCATATAATAAATTATTATTAACATTAATAGTAGTCATTAATATTTTTTTATCTATTATTAACCCTGTATTAGATATTTCTACAAACAAACTAATTGCATTTTTATCTACATTTTCGCACAAAGATGCTCTTGATCTATATTCAATAGACTCTCTAGTTGCAGGGGATATTCCTAATGAATATACATCTGCTATATGAATACCTAAAATATATGAATCATCAGGCATTTTTTCTATACTAATTGCATCATCATATTTAGAAGTACTTTCATTATCTATAGTAACTATAAAATCATTTATTCTATATCTTGCTCTTTTATGATCAAATTCTAATTTTGATATTTTTTCTTTCAATTTAGTAGGAGCATTTTTATTATAAGCATTAAATCCACATATATTCATAACTCTTCTATCTAATAAATATATATTAGTTTGATGAATATAATTTGCTAAACATATATAATATTTCTTTAATTCATTATTATTTCTATGCATAGCAGATAGTATTGCTCTATATATTCTCTCATTAAATTTTCTTGAATTTGATTTGCTATTTCCAAATACTGGCAAATTATAAAATAATGTTGATAATAAATTGGATGTACTTAAGTCATTTGGATTTAATAAATCATCCATTAATATATCAAAATCTATTTCATTTTCTACTTGAGCATTTTTACTTTTTAAAGTATCAATCATAACAGTTTTTAGCATTTCTAATTTTTCTATAATAGTATTTATATTTTTAATAGCTATTTTATCTGCTTCTGGATCTAGATTTCCTAATCTTTGTACTAATTCTATTCTTAGTTTTTTTATGCGTTTTACTATTTTTTTAATATTAGTATCACTACTTACTTTTATATTATTAATTAAATATTCAAATATATGCTCTAACTGTGAATCATTTATTACAGTATCATTACTAACCCTTAAAAAAGCCGCTTCAAAAATATCGAAACTAACGTTTCTGGCTTTAAACTGACTATATGATATGTTTGAGTATTCTGGAAGAGTTTTTACTTTGTTATAAAACTTAACTGGTTTTAAAACAGAATATTTAAAATCTTTTAGAGTACTGTCTATATTTGAGTGTTCACAGTTATAGCTCATAATATTCTCCTGCTATTTTCTTTGATTTTTGCTTATTAATTTTAATTCACTTGTTAAATATTTTATTCTTTCTATAATTCTTTTTGCTTTTACTTTATCTACAGAATTCTTTCCTTCACTTAAATGTATTTCAAGTTCTTCTAAACTTAAATTTGAAGTAAAGAATGTAGCTAAATTATTTTCCATTCTATATTGAATAATTGGTCCTAATATTTCATCTCTTGACCAACTAGTCATATTCTCTGCTCCTATATCATCTAATAAAAGCAAATCACTTTTTCTAGCATAATCATATTGTTCATCAAAATCAGTTGAAAATGATGATTTTAATGATCTTAAAAATTCAGGATAATAAATCATAGCAGCAGTATATCCATCTTTTACTAATTCATTAATACATGCTGATACTATATATGATTTACCTGATCCAAAATTACCACTTAAATATAATCCTTTAGTAGTATTACCTTTTTTATATTCTTTGATAAAATTAGTAACCCATTTTATAAGTTCAATTCTATTTTTATCATCAGTATATATTTCACTCATTTTAGCATTTCTAATTTGCTTAGATACTTCAAACTTATATCCATTTTTAACATATTCTACATCATCTAATTCTTCTTTTTTAGTTTTAGATGCTTTATATGTAAAATTAAGTTGTCCATCTACTACATATGGTGTAAATATAAAACCAGGTATTTCATTTATTAAACACCTGTCATCTTTTTCACTATTCTTAAGTTCATTAGCAGCTTCCATTAATTTAGATGTATATTTCATTAATACTTCATCTTCTAATCCTAAAGAAGATACTATTTTCTTAAAATACTCATCTTTTAAAGCTTCTCTATATTCTTTTTCTAATAGTGTTTTATTTTCTTTAATAGTTTTAAATTCTTTTATATCTTTCATAAAACCCTCTATTTAAATTCACTTAGAAGACTCTTCATTTCATCTTCATCTTCTACAGTTATATCTTGTTTTTCTATTTCTTTACCAAACCATTCTGGTACTATAGTTTCTTTCTTAGAATATGTATTATTCTTAGAAGTTTTCTTCTTAGACTCTTTTAATGCTTGATTCATTGCCTCTTCGGCAGTTTCTATATTAAGCCTCTTCCATTGCCCTGCAATTGTTTCTATAAAGTTTTTATTCAATTTATTATTATTAACCATTAATGCATAATCAAGAAGCACATTAATTACTGCAGGTTGAAGTTCTAAATCTAATCTTAAATTTTCTATTAATTTAACATCTCTATCAGTAGGTTTAGCACCATTATTCTTACTTTTTAAAAAATTATATGGAGATATAGTTTCAAATGTATAAATCATTTTAGCTCTCTTTGAATCTTTACCGATAGGACTTCTTAAATATTCAGGTTGATTTTGGAATATTAATGATGGTAACTTACCATTATTTTGATATTGATAATAGTTCCTAGCATTCTTTCTTAAAACAGTTTTATCTATCATATTTTTATTATTTAAAGAACTAAGTATAATATCTTTTAATTCATCTAAAGATAAATTATATATCCAAGATAAATCATTAATTAATTTTCTTATATCTTTAGTAAATGTCTTTTCATTAATAGTCTCTTTTGGCATAGAAGATATTAAATAATCAAAGTCTATTTTATTTTCTAAATCTATCCCAAGAGAATTACTTGATTTAAGATTTTGTATATTATTCTCAAAAGTAGTACTTGGAGTACTAGAAAATACTTCAGTAAACTCTTTAGTTATATCTTCATAATCATTTATATTAATCTTAGGTATTCTAAAATAATTAGTTATTCTTATATATTCATTTTTACCTACTGCATTATATAAAACAATATTTAGTATTGGATGAGAAAAGAATTCATTTGCAGATATAGGAGAAAATAATTCATACACATAAGTATTAGAATCTTCTCTTTCTTTAAAGAATGTCTTAAGTAATCCAATAGCTTCTAATTTTTCTCTAGCAGAAACTATTCTATCCAACGGCATACTCATAGAAGTCATTAAATGATGGTGATTTTCTTCACCACTCATAAATTCATTCTTATCTAAATCCATCCATAAAGTAAAAAATAAATTAATAGAATCTGATCCAATTATTGGTTGATAAAGCATAGTTAGTATTTTTCTATCATTCTCTGTTAATATAGTTCTATTTATAACTGTATATGTATCTGCTGGCAAGATATTAACCATACTTATCACCTCTAGTATCATTATAAAATATTTAGTAAATGACTTCAATAAAAAAATAAAAAAAATAGAGTTAAAAACTCTATTTTATATTATTCATTGCCTTCATCATTTGATTAACTTGTTTTTGAGTTGGTGTTCTTCCCATTTGACTCATCATAATTTTAATCATTTGTTCATTTATAGGTGGATTTTTCTTTAAATATCTTTCCATAAAGAATTTAGCTAAGAAGAATCCGATTACTGCTCCTGCTAATAGACCAAGGCCCACTAATAATAAATCGTGTAACATAATATCCCTCCATAAATAATTATAATAAAAAAGTTTACTTAAGTAAACTCTTTATTTTTTCTATCATAGAATTCATATCCAAATTCATATATTTAAGAACATCTTCTTTTGAAGCACATACTCCAAATTTATTAATAGTAAATAAATAATCTGAACTAGGTACAAATTTTTCAAATCCAAAATTACTTCCATACTCTATAACAAATATAGGAGTATTCTTAGGGAATAATTGCTGTTTATATGAATCTGGTTGCAAATTATATAATTCCATACAAGGCATACTTACTACTCTAGAATCTATTCCTTCTTGTAATAATTTCACTTGTAATGATTTAGCTACTTGAACTTCTGCTCCTGTAGCAAGTAATACAAGTGATGCAATTGCTTTTTCTTTACCAGCAATATATGCTCCTTTTATTACATTTTCTTTTGATGTTCCTTGTTCTGCTTTTATTTCTGTTTTTGGTAATGAAATAACTGAAGCTATTCTATTTGATAATATTATATCCCAAGTACCAATTATTTCTTTTATATCTGCAGGTCTAAATACAAACAAATTAGGAATTGATCTTAATGAAGATAATTCATTTATAGGTTGATTTACTGGACCATCATTTCCTACAGTAACTGAATCATGAGTAAATATATAAGTAACCGGAAGATTCATTAAAGCACTCATCTTAATAGATGGTATTAATTTACTAGAATATGCCATATGAGTAGATACAAATGGTCTAAATCCAGAAATTGCAAGTCCATTTGCAGTAGACCCCATTAGAGCATTTCTTCCTCCAAACATAATATTTTTACCATGTAAATCCTTAGGAGTTAAATCTCCTTTATTATCTAAATAAGTTCTTGTAGAACTAAATAAATTAGCACTACCTCCAATAAAGTTATATACATTATCAGATATAGTATTCATAACTCTATGATTACTATCTCTAAGCAATTCTTTATTTTCATAATCTATACCAAAATCTATATCAAATATTCTAAAATCAACTGTATTATATGGAATATTTGCTATTTCTTTCATTTGATCAGTTGTTAATATTGTTTTATATTGTTCTAAAACTTTTTTCCAATCTTCATATATTTTATTACCTCTATTAACTACTTGATCTCTTATAAATGATGCTGGTTCTTTTAATAAAGTAAATGGTATAGTACCTGCACCTATTCTTTTCTTCCATTCATCTAAATCATTCTTAGGAATAGGATCACTAAATACTAGATTAGATCCTTGATTCTTTAATCCATCTCCTATAACAGATTTAACCATTATTATAGTAGGATGATTTATATCTTCTTTTGCTTTTTTAATAGCATTAGTTAATTCAGTAACAGAATTACCATTCTTAACAAATTTTGTACTCCATCCAAGAGATGAAAATCTAGATAATGTATCATCATAGAAACTCTTTGATATTGGTCCGTCTTTGGTTACTCCAGATGCATCCCATAAAACAATTAATTTTCCTAAATGATAATTACCTGCAAAAGATGCTGCTTCATAATTTAAGCCATCCATTATTTCTTCATCATCAATAAGTACATAAGTATAATAATCAAATAATTTAGGTAATCTAGTTTTATCAAAAAGTCCTTTACTCTTATAATTATATTTTTCTTCATATATTGATTCTGCAAGTGCAATACCTGTAGCAGAAGCAAATCCTTCTGAAGGAAAACCTGTAGATATCTCAACACCAGGAGTACCTAATGTTGCAGTAGCAGGAAGTTTACTTCCAAATTTTCTATATGCTTTTAAATCCTCTAGCATAAAAGGATAACCACTTAAAAACATTGTCGCATATAAAACCTCTGCTGCATTTTGTGAACTAAGAATAAATCTATCTCTATTAATCCAATTACTTTCAGCAGGATTTACATTTAAAAATTTAGTAAAAAGTGTATATAAAATAGGCGCTGAAGTCATAGTGATTCCAGGATGCCCTGCGCCTGTATTCATTATCATATCCAGTGCCAAATTTCTAATTACGTTTATAGCTTTTTGATCCATATATATCACCCTATATTCTTTTATATAGTTATTATATCAAAATAAATAGAAAAAATAAATATAAAATAAAAAAACTATATAAAATAGTTTATTCATAATTAGATAAATTAATTGTATTATTAGCAATTGAGGTATTTGAAATAGATTTTCTATCTATTTCACTAACTCTAAATGCAAGTGCTAATAGAAAAACAACTCCTAATAAATAAACAAATAATAATTCAAAAAATTTCTTCATACCTCTCACCTCATGATTCCATTGTATACCGTACAGTTGTTCGTGTCAATTAATTTTATAAAAATTCATACATTTGTTTGACATTGTGTAAAATTTATGTTATTATTTATTTAGATAAGGAGGAATATATTTGGAAACACTTACAAAAAAGCAAGAATTAGTATTAGATTTTTTAAAGAAAAGTATTGCAAAAAATGGTTATCCACCTACTGTAAGAGAAATATGTAAAGCTCTTGGTCTATCATCCCCTGCTACTGTTCAAAGTCATTTAAATATACTTGAACAAAAGAAATATATTAAAAAGGGGGATTCTAAAAATAGAGCTATTGAACTACTAGTAGAAAACGAATATGAAGAAAAGGAAGTTATTGATGTCCCACTACTTGGAACTGTTACTGCAGGTACTCCAATTGAAGCAATTGAAATGCCTGATGAATTCTTTACACTTCCAGCATATTTAATTCCAAACAAAAAAGAAGTATTCACTTTAAAAGTTGATGGTACTTCTATGATTAATGTAGGAATTAATAGTGGTGATATAGTTATTGTTCAAAGACAAGAAACTGCTAATAACGGAGATATTGTTGTAGCAATGACTGATGAACATGAAGTAACACTTAAAACATTTTATAAAGAAGATGGATATTTTAGATTACAACCTGAAAATGATACTATGGCTCCAATTATATTAGATAGAGTCTATATAGTTGGTAAAGCAATTGGTTTATATAGAAAATTATAAAAAGAACTACAATGTAGTTCTTTTTTAATTATTATTCTTTTCATAATTCCATGCATCTTTGCACATGTCTTCAATAGTCTTAGTAGCTTTAAATCCTAATTCTTTCTCAGCTTTAGTAGGATCAGAATAACATTCTGCTATATCTCCTTCTCTTCTTGGAGCAATTTTATAATTAATCTTAATACCATTTGCTTTTTCAAAAGCATTAATTATATCAAGTACACTATATCCTACTCCTGTGCCTAAGTTATATATAAATAATCCTTTATCTTTAGATATCTTTTCAATAGCTTTAATATGTCCTTTAGCTAAATCTACAACATGGATATAATCTCTTACACCAGTTCCATCTTTTGTATCATAATCATTTCCAAATACACTTAAACACTCTAATTTACCATTAGCAACTTTAGATATATAAGGCATCAAATTAGCAGGAATACCATTTGGTTCTTCTCCAATTAAACCTGATTCATGTGCTCCAATAGGATTAAAATATCTAAGTATTACAATATTCCATGTATTATCAGATTTATATAAATCTTTTAATATTTGTTCTACAAATAATTTTGATGTTCCATAAGGATTAGTAGTTCCTCCAGTTTCACTCTCTTCAGTTATAGGAACTTCTTTAGGAGTCCCATAAACTGTAGCACTTGAAGAAAAAACTATATTCTTACAATTATATTTTTTCATAACATCAAGTAATACTAATACTGTAGAAACATTATTTGTATAATACTCAATAGGTTTTTCAACAGATTCACCTACTGCTTTAAAAGCAGCAAAATCTATAACAGCATCTATCTTATTTTCATCAAATATCTTTTCTAAAATAGATCTATCTATCATATTTCCTTCATAAAATTTTACTTCTTTATTAGTTATTTTCTTGATCTTATCTAATACCTCTATTTTACTATTAGATAAATTGTCTAAAACTACTACCTCATATCCTTCATTAAGTAATTCTACGCATGTATGGGAACCAATATATCCAGTTCCTCCAGTTACTAATATTCTCATAAATCCTCCTCATTTATTAATGGAATAATATCTATTGCAGGTTCTTCATATGGGTGAGCTTTTCTAAGTTCAGAAACCACATGTTTAGCCTTTTCTATTTCGCATATAACTTCTAACCTATCTTCATTAACTACTTCTAATTTATTTGCAGTTCCTATATAAGGATTAGCATCATCATTAGGTATAAATGTACCAACAGATTTAATTGTATTAGTGCAATAACTATAGTTACCTATTGCCCCTGCTCCTGCATTACAAATTGCATCTCTTACTTCCTTAGTATTCTCTACTGGCACAGTAACAACTATCTTAACTTTATTTACTTTTATGTTCATATAGCCTCCTATAATCATTATAACATATTAAGGCGAACATGTTTCAATTCTTATCCTATTTTTATAAATTTTAAACATAATACTTCCATCTATATCTGTTCTATATATTTTAGATCCTTCTAAATTATCTAAAGTTTCCTTATTTGGATGACCATATCTATTATTCTTCCCAACACTAATAACTGAATATTTAGGATTAATACTATCTATGAATTCTTTACTACTGCTCGTTTTAGAACCATGATGTCCTACCTTTAATACATCTATATCGGATATATTATATTTTTTTAATATATCTAATTCTTTCTTATATGAAGCATCCCCCATAAACAAGAATTTATAATTATTTAATTCTAAATATAACACATTAGAATCATCATTCTCATCACCATATATCTTAGTTTGTAGAAAATAGATATCATCTAAACTATCAACGCAAGAATCATATTCAATATTTTCTTCTATTAAATCTTGTTCTAATTCATTAAACTCTCCACAATTAAAAATCACTTTATCGACTTTAAAATTATTTATAATATTTTTAGTTTCTCCCATATGATCATAATCTCCATGAGTAAGAATTAGATAGTCTATTTTTTTAACTCCAACTGATTTAAAGAATAATATACTATTTCTATATAATTTTTTATAATAACTACCTCCAGTATCTATCAATATATTCTTATTCTTATATCTAATCAATGTACTATCTCCCTGTCCTACATCAATAAAATATACTCTTGGTATAAAAACATATATTCCTATAATATAAAATATACCAATCATAAATATATTTATTAAAAACTTATATTTTATTTTAGAAAATAATATTAAATAATAAACCATTATCAATATTAATGGAATCTTACTAAAAGAAAAAGTTAATATCTTAATCGAATCTAAAAACAAGCATAACTTTTCAAATATATTTGTAATATTAAAAAGAATATTATCTGTTGGAATAATTAATGTTAATATAGACAATGGGAATATAATAAAACTTACTATGGGTATTAGAACTACGTTATATATAACAGATAAAAAATTAATACTAAAATTACTATTTATTAATAGTGGTACTGAAGTAATAAATGTTATTAAAGATATTTTAATAACATTTTTATATTTAAAATGAATAATCGAATAAGTTATTATAAAAGAAAATATATATCCCAAATCAAACAAATAATAAGGGTTAATTATTAATAACAAATATGCAAGCGTTATTAATCTGTTTTCAGGAGATATATCTAATTTATATCTGTTATTAATATTAAAGAACAAAAAACTAAGGCTAGCCCTTATCGTGGATATGCCAAAATTAGTTAAAAACATAAAGAATAACAAAAAGAAATATATAACTATATTTTTGCATTTAAACTTTTTAAGTATATAACAAATAATGCTTATATGAAGCCCAGACAAACTAAACAAATGAATTATGCCTAAATTCTTAAATATATCTTTATTATCTAAACTAGACTTATCTCCAAGTATAAATATTTTTAAATATGTTTTAGACTTATAAGAATTAATTTTTTTATATAGATTATTTTTTACCGTATAAAGAATATTTTTATTATGTTTAATCACTTGAAGGTTATTTGATTTCATTAATAGATATATTTTTTTATTAGATAAATATTCTTTATAGTTAAATAAATTAAATATAGTATTATTACTAGGATAATATAATTCTCCCTTTACTAATACATAGTCATTTAATTCTACTTCAGGATTATCTATATATACAATTATGTTTTCTTGAGATTTAATTTCTATATAATTATCAGTTATTTTTCTTACATAGCCATATATTTCTTTTTGATTAATATCTATTTTTATATTATGTTTATATATTTTTATAAATATTAAAGATAACATAACTATCAATAATAATATTAATTTATTATACTTCAATAATATCTTTAATTTTTTCATATAGAGAATCTCCTATACCAGATACATTTTTTATATCTTCGATAGTTTCGAATTTATTATTTTCTCTATATTCAATTATTTTATTGGCTTTAGCTTCTCCTATATTAGGTAATAATTCTAATTCTTCTTTAGTAGCAGTATTAATATTAATCTTACCAGTAACATTAGAAGTACTATCTGCTAAGCATGCATCATTATCTTCATCAGGGCATACTATTTTCTTTTCTGTTTCTTTAACAATAGTTTTAGATGGAATATTTTGTTCTTTATATTCTTTCATTTCATCTTTAGTATAAATAATTATATACATTTCATCTTCTACTTTTTTGCTTAGATTAAGAATACTAGTATCTGCTTCTTCGGTTAAATCACCAGCCAAATTAATAACATCAATTATTCTAGAGTCATAATCTACTTCATATACTCCTGGATTATTTATTGCACCTTTTATATCTACATATACTGTTTTCTTTTCTCTTTGAATATTTTCTACTTCATCTGCTTTAGCAGTAGAACTATCAAAGATACAATAAATACTTATTCCAAATAAAATAAATAATGTTATAAAACTAAATATATTAATTAATTTTTTTTGCATAAAAAAACACCTCCTAATTAATATATTCGCGAATTAGAAGGTATTTTCCCCTATTTTTTAATTATTTAATATCTTTTTTTGTGCTTCATTATAATTTTCTATAGAAATTCTTTGTACTATAGATAATGCTATAGCTAATGTAAGAGCAAATGATCCACCATAAGATAAGAATGGTAATGGTACTCCAGTAAGAGGTAATAAACCTAGAACTCCTACTAAGTTAATAACTACATGTAAGAATATATAAGTAGCTATTCCATAACATATTAAAGCATTTCCTATATTATTACTTCTTCTTGCTTGATATAGAATTCTATAAATAATAATTATATAAATTAATATAATTACTATTCCTGGTATAAGACCAAATTCCTCTACTATTATTGGGAATATAAAGTCTGTATATGCTTCAGGTAAATATAAATACTTTTGCATTGAATTACCTGGAGATATACTTATTAATTTACCATTATTAATAGCTATATAACCATTACATACTTGAAATCCAGTAGATTCTTGATATCTAGTACATGGTTCTAAGAAATTAAATCTATCTAATTGTGCCTTAGTTAAAATATTTAATCCAAATACTTTCATTAATAAAATCACCAGTATTAATCCTGCTCCTATTATAAGTACTCTTAGTTTATTTTTCTTAGGCACTGGAGATATAAAGAATAATATCATTGTTATTAAGAATAGTATTAATCCTGTTCCACCATCAGGTTGGAGTAACGTTAATCCTGTTACTACTGCTCCTACTATTAAAGGTATTACAGATTGCCAAAAACCATTTAATACTCTTTGATTAGCTCTATAATAAACTCCTGAGAAAACAATTATTATTAATTTAGCAAACTCACTTGGTTGAAAGCCAAATGGTCCAAGATATACCCAACTCTTAGCACCATTAGTATCTTCTCCGAAGAAACATAAATATATTAATAAAGCTACTATAAATATATATATTGGTATTACTAGTTTATTATACTTTTTAGTAGAAAAGAATATAGTAAAAATAGACGCAAAAAAACTAATTATAAGAATAACTAATTGTTTAAAAAAGAATCTATTATTAGTTCCATAATCTATAAATGATCTCATACTAGAAGCATCAAGTATCATAAATAAACCAAATATAAACATAATAATAGATAAAATTAATAAAATTTTATCCATCTTATTAAATAGTCTACTCATATTCTTCATCCTTTAAAATAATAGTATCATAATTTAGATTTTTAAACTATATTTAGACATTTTACATAACACTTTATTTACAAGATTTGATAAATTATATAATTTATGTTAAAATACCTTGCAGGTGGTGAAAAAATATGATTCTAAGTAAAGATATTATTGATGAATATGATAAAAGAATTAGATTAATTAGTAAAGAAGTAACCTTCCCACTAGATAAAAAAACATTAAAAACTATTGAAGACATTAAAATAATGCTTAAAAATAGTCAAATAGAAGAACTTTCAGAAAAATACGATTTAAGACCTGGTATGGGTCTTAGTGCAATACAATTAGGTATTGCAAAAAGATATTTCGTAGTAGTATATGAGTATGAAGAAGGAAAATTTGAAAACTATGTAGTTATCAATCCTAAAATACTTAGTGAATCTGAAGAAAAAATATATGTTGAAGAAGGAGAAGGATGTCTTAGTATTAATAGACCTATCGAAGGTATTGTTCCAAGAAGTGCTAGAATTAAAGTAGAATTCTATGACGAAAAAGGAAATAAACAAGTATTAAGATTAAGAGAAGAACTAGCAATAGTCTTCCAACATGAAATAGATCATTTAAATGGTATATTATTCTATGACCGTATAGATAAAAAGAATCCATTTAAAGATGCTAATAAATATAGAGCAATATAAAAAAGATAATCTTATTGATTATCTTTTTTTTCTTCTAATTTTAATACTAAACTTCTTCTTTGAGCAACCCAACACTTTATTGATTCATTTAAAGATGGTTTAACTGATAAAGATAACTCTTTAATTGAATTCTTACCTTTTAAACGAATTGTAATATTTCCTGGATTTAAAGGAGTTATATTACCATCATCATCTATATCTACAATATCATTTTGTTTAACAGAAAGTTCATAAGAGCCTTTATATTTCATTTCAAAAATATCGTATATATTAATAGAATCATCATCAACACATATATCACGTATTTCTTTAGTAACAGGTAATGTATTAGTTAAATATGGCCCTAGTTTAGCATTTACTTTAGTTTCTATTTGTCTAACTCTTTCTCTAGTTACTCCAAATAATTTTCCTACTTTTTCAAGTGTTAGTTTTTTTGTAGTTTCTGAATCAAAGAAAGCATTATTATAATTTCTTCTTTCTAAAAATCTTTCAGTTGTCATAGTAGAATTTGGTATTTGATAATCTATACCTATTCTAAGAGCATATGCTAAAGCTTTTCTTTCTCCAAAAGTCAAATCTAATTTTTTCTTGCCTAAAAAAATTGTATTTTCACTAAGTCCATATTTTTCTAAAAACTCTTTAAGTTTTTCTATCTTTGCATTACGTCTTGCTTCCTCAATTATTTCTTTAGTAAATGGTCTTGGATCCTTTGCTCTATCAATTTTAACTACTGGATCTGTTAAATCACTATATTCATTTTTAGTAAGAATAATAATTGATTTCTTTATTGTTTCTTCACCAGTTTCAGCATTACGTTCTTTTCGTTTAGGATCAGCAAAAGATAATTGGATAAAAGCATTATCTTTGCTTGGTCGTCCTGTTTCAGTTTCTACATAACCATCAAGTATTTTTTTAATTCTTTCTATTGTATCAGAAAGTTCTGCTTGTTTAACTGGGCTTTGAATACTATTAGATGTTAAGAAATCAAGTACAGTTGCATCATCATCTTCTCCTACAGATTTATCTGCGGAAGTAGGATTACTAATAAAAGCTGCATCTAGAGCATTCTTAATCTGTTCTCTATTATAATTTATTCCTGATCTTACACATTCTTCGTAGATTTGATCAACACTAGGTTCTTCAATTCCATCTCTTTCTGTTATTAAATTCTTTATTCTTTTTACCCTATGTACTCTTTCTCCCATATTTACAGGTAATCTTATAGTAGTTGAATCTGTTAAAACTGCTCTTGTAACAGCTTGTCTTATCCACCAAACAGCTAGAGTACTAAATTTACCTCCTCGAGGTTCATATTTATTAATTGCTTTTAATAATCCTATCTTACCTTCTTGATCTAAATCTTGAATTGGTAATCCACGATTCATATATCTTTTTGCAATTACTCTAACTAATTTAATATTATTTAAAGAAATATCATCTCTAAGTTTTATCATAAAATCTAGCATTTCAGATAATTCTTTATCTTTTCTAACATTTACAATTGCAGGTATATCAGTAGTTCTATATAATTCTCCAAGAGCTTTAATTGCAAAACTATCTTTGTTCTTACCTCTAGCTCTTTTATCAATTAAATCGTTATCATATAAATGTTCAACGTGGTAAATAAATTCTTTGAATTCAGGCCTATGTCTTTGTGTATAAATATATCCAGCTATTTTTGCTTTGAACCAACAATACTTAGAGAATATTAGTCTTTCTTGTAATTCTGTATATGTAGGTAAATTTTCAATATCATCATCGTGAAGTCTTTTAGCTTCTGCTACTATTGTATCTGCATCATCAGATAAATCTTCCTTATCACTTGCTTCATCTGTTTTAGCAGATTTACAAAGAGCAGCAAGTAATTTATTACCTACTTTTTCTGTTGATAAAGTATATTCTCTTAAATCATCATCATTTAATAATTCTTCAGTTAATTCTTCAGTAATAGGAAATTTTGTATCTTTTAATAAAGCATTCAATAAGTTTAATGCATCTTCAACAGATGTATTACTCTTGAATTCATCAAAAGCCCTTGAAACTTTTCCTACAGACATATTCTTGGAATATTCTTTATATTCTTCTACATCAGAAAATCCAAGTATATCAATTATTCTAGAAACCTCCGTGTTTTTCATAAAACCACCCCTAAAAATATGTTTTCTATTATATCATAATAAAAAAAATTAGCAAATTATTTTAATAATTCGCTAATTAAATCTGCTTTTAAATGAGATATACTTGCACAACTCATAAATACAAATACATTATCTTTATGAGTTAATAGATCAGATATATCATCTTCTAATAATAATTTTCCTTTAGTCATCTTATCTAATATCATATTAGAATTAACTCCAGGGTAGTCTTCTTGTTTTTCTCTATTACTATCTATATTAGTAATATAAACATAATCTGCTATAGATAAAGCAGTAGCAAAATCCTCAGTAAACTCTTTTGTTCTAGAATAAGTATTAGGTTTAAAGATAGCAATTATATCTTTATCTTTAAACTTAGCTTTAGCAGCCTCTAAAGTTACTCTTATTTCTGTTGGATGATGTGCATAATCATCAATTATTATAGAGTTACCTACTTTCTCTTCTTGGAATCTTCTTTCTGCATTTTTAAAGTCTTTTAATAAAGACTTAATAGTATCTACTTCTATTCCTAGATTTAAACAAACTATAGTACAAGCAGTAGCATTTAATGCCATATGTCTTCCAAATACTGGAACCATTAAACTAACAAGTAATGAGTTTTCATGATATATATCAAAATGAGTTCCATCTTCCCTAACATCTATATTTTTTACTACATAGTCATTAGATTCGTCTTCACCATAATAAGTAACTTTTTTATCGAATTTGATTGATCTAATGTTTTCATTATCTCCACATACTACAGCATATTCTTTAGATTCATTTAAAAATTTAGAGAAACTATTAACTATATCTGGTAGTCCATCATAACATTCAGTATGTTCTAGTTCTATATTAGTACATACTGATATAGAAGGATGATATGCTAAGAAATGTTTATTATATTCATCTGATTCAATTACAAATAAATCATTTTCTTGATTAGCATGTCCTCTTCCATCTCCAATAAAGAAGTTGCAACCTATTGTACTATTAACAACATGGCTTATCATTGAAGAAGTAGTAGTTTTACCATGTGTTCCACATACAGAGATTGTTCTAAATTTAGCTGTTAAATCTCCAATTATTTGATTATATGGAGTTATAGTATATCCTAATTCTTTAATTCTTTTTATTTCTTTATGATCTTCACTAAATGCTTTAGAAGCAGTAATAATAGTATCACTATCTATTTCTTTAGTACCATCATAATATATTTTAATACCTCTAGCATCTAATCCTTTTTCTGTAAATTTAAAATCTTTTACATCATCATAACCAGATACTTCATAACCAAGGTCACTTAGTAAACAAGCAAGTGTTGCCATACCAGAACCTTTAATACCAATACAATAATATTTCATAAAAATCACCTATATAAATTATATAATAAAAACAAAATAAAAACTACTTATTTCTTAGTAGTTTTTTTTGTTACTTTTTTAGTTGTTTTCTTAGTTGTTTTCTTCTTTGGAGCAGAAGCTTCTTTTTTAGCAGGAACAGCTAGACCTTCTTTAGATGTTAGTAATGCAATAACTAGACCTGCTACTGCGCCACCTAAAGTAAATGTAAATACGCTATTAAAAGCTATTCCAAGAGCTAGTCCTACAGCAGCACCTAGTATTGCTCCAAAAAATACATAAACCACAACACTATTCTTTTTCATATATTTCCCTCCTTATCTTTTTTAATCACAATTTATATTTAATTTTTTAGTATCTTTTAGATACTTTAATGACTTGTCACTTATTATTTTATTCTTTCTAAATATTTCTATTGTTGTACAATTAAATTCTTCTTTACCTATATTCTTTTGTACTTCTAAATCATTAATAGAATTAATAGTTTTTACTAATGGTTCAGATATATGAGATATTAATATAGTATTATTTAATATATAGTTCTTTAACTTAGATTTATGTATATATTTAGTAAAATTTAAACTAAATATAGGCATACTTAATATAAGTAGAATTACAAATATAGATACATAAGTTTCTAATACTCCAAGTAATCCACCAAATATCTTAGATAATGTTCTAAATAATCCTGAATCTTCTAATATATCATCAGCTATACCTATTATCTTCATAATAATTTTAAGAATTATACTGAATATTATAAATAATATAAAGAATGATATTAATTCATAAAATAATATATTTAATGAAGAATAATTTCTTAGTAAACCAACTGTAAAGAACGGACACTTTTCATACAAAATTATAGATAAATTATTCTTTAATAGAAATGCTAAGACTACTACTACTATTAAACCTATAGTAGATATAGCTTGTTTAATTAAACCCTTTTTATATCCAGTTATAAAGCCAGATATCAATAATAATACAATTATAATATCTACTAGGTTGAACTTCATTTTAACACCTCTATTATAAATTATAGTATATTTTTAGAAAAAAATAAAGATTATATGATAAAATATACTTGTAGGTGATGTATATGACAATATCATTTAAAGTAAGTGAAGCAACTAAGCAAGAAATGATTGAACATTTTAAAGATTTAAGAAGAGATAAGACTCCAGCATATGCTATATTTCAAGCAGATGAAGAAGATACTGTAGTTACTCTTTATGAATCTGGCAAAGTTGTATTCCAAGGAGTATCTGCAGATATAGATGCAAACTTCTGGAAAGAAACAGAAAAGATATTAACAGGTAAAATGCCTGAAGATAATACTAAGAAAGAAAAGAAAGAAGAAGATATAGATACAACTGATTACTATAATATTTCTTCTATTGGATCTGATGAAGTTGGTACTGGTGATTATTTTGGCCCTATAGTAGTTACGGCTTCATATGTATCTAAAGATAAGATATCTTATCTAGAAGATTTAGGTGTTAGAGATTCTAAAAAAGTTACTGATGATAAGATCATGAAAATAGCACCAGAGTTAATAAAAAATATACCACATCAAACATATATCCTTACTAATGAAGAATATAACGAATGGCAAGCTAAAGGATATAACATGAATAAGATAAAAACTATTCTTCATAATAGAGTTATACTTGGTTTATTAAAACAAGATAACTTTATGATAGATATGGTTGTTATAGATCAATTTACTTCTCCAAGAAGTTATTATGGATATCTTAAAGATATGAATGAGAATGTTTATAGAAAAATAACATTTACTACTAAAGCAGAAGATAAATGCTTATCAGTTGGATGTTCTTCTATTATAAGTAGATATATATTCTTAAATGAAATGGAAAAACTTGGTAAATCGATTGATAAAGTATTACCTCTTGGAGCTTCTACTGTAGTTGATGAAGCAGGAAAAGATATTGTTAACAAACATGGCAAAGATATCTTAAATAAGATAGCAAAAACTAATTTTAAGAACACAGAAAAAATCCTAAATAATTAGGATTTTTTATTTTATCTAAAGAATGCTAAATATATCATGAATCCAGTTAATACTATAGTTAATATAGTTCCTGTAATTCTTTGAGACTTTTCACTCTTATCATTTATACCAAGCATGAATGATACTGCTATTCCACCAATTAAACCACCTATATGAGCAGCGTTACTTATTCCTGGTGTAATAAATCCAATAACTAAGTTAAGAATAATTACTGGTATTATTTGACCTATTACTTGATTACCAAGATATCCTCTATAATGATATCCAAAATATAATAATGATCCAAGTAACCCAAATATTGCTCCGGAAGCACCAGCAGCAGCGCTATTACTTTCAAATACCATTACAAATAAAGAAGCAATTATCATACTTAATAAGTATATAAATATATATTTTACTTTACCATAGAAATGTTCTATCGTAGGTCCAAGCACGAATAACGAATACATATTACACAATATATGAATTTCATTCACATGTAAGAATCCCGAAGATATAATTCTATATAAATCCCCATTCTTAACACTATCTGGAATTAATGCTCCTATCTGTAATAAGTCATCTCCTATGATATATCTAAGTACAAATAGTAATACATTTATACCTATTAATATCCATGTAACAATTGGTTTCTTTTGTTTATACATAGTACTAAACCTCTCATTCTCTTCTATATTCTTTTTAGTTATATCACTAGTTATTTTTGCTAATAACTCTATTCCCTCTTCTTTATACTCTATATCGTCATTTATAGATTTATAATACTTTTGAATTATTTCATTTGATAATAATTCTTCTTCTGTATCAATTATTATATTTGTATTATTTCTATCACTAGTAACTATTTCTTTTATATCTTCATCAAAGTTTAAATAGATAGTTAACATAGTCATAAATGGATTAAAAGTCTTTCTTTTTATTTGTTTAGAAATATCTTTAGTTTTATCTATATCAAAATTATATTGTTCTTCATTAAATATTTTTCTAGTTACTAATCTAATTATTCTATATTCACTATGCTTATTTTCAAGCCATATTTCATCTTCAATTCCATGTATTATTATAGGAACAAAATTCTCTTTAGTAATAAAATAGTGAACTAGTTTTAACTCTAATAACGATTTCTTATCTATATCCATATTACTTTTCCTCATATATTTTCATTATCTCATAAAACTTATCTTCTGGTTCACAAGAGAATGTCATTCTTTCTTTAGTAGTAGGATGGATAAAACTAATTTCTTTAGCATGTAATAATTGTCCATAATTATCTATATTCTTATTATTAGAATATACTGGATCATTACATACTGGATGATTTATATATTTCATATGTACTCTTATTTGGTGTGTTCTTCCTGTTTCTAGTTTTAATTCAAGAAGAGTTACATTTTTAAATCTCTCTAATACTTTAAAATTAGTAATTGCTTCTTTAGAATTCTTTGATGTAACTTCCATCTTCTTTCTATCAGATTCACATCTACCTATCGGAGCATCAATCTTACCTGTATCATGATTAATAACACCATTTACAAGAGCTATATATGTTCTAACTATATTATGTCCTTTTAATTCTTCTTCTAAAAATAAATGCGCTTTATCATTTTTAGCAACGATTAATAGTCCACTAGTATCTTTATCTATTCTATGAACTATTCCTGGTCTAAAAGACCCATTTCTAGTACTTAATTTACTATAATTAATTAATGCATTTACTAAAGTATGTTCTTTATTCCCTGGTGCAGGATGCACTACCATTCCACTAGGTTTATTTATTACTAACAAATCATCATCTTCATAAACTATATTAAGTTTAATGTCTTCACCTTGTAATTTAGATTCTTCTTCTACTACATTAATCTCTATATTATCATCAATACTTACTTTATAACTTTCTTTTACTTCTTTATCATTAACTTTTATATTCCCAGTTTTAATTAATTTTTGTATTTTAGCGCGTGTTAAATCAACACTATCAAGTTCTGATAGATACTTATCTATTCTAATATTTTCTTTATCACAAATTATATTCATATCCATCACTTCCTTTAAATATTATACATTATTTCTTTTCTTTTTCAAAGATAACAAATATTGCTCCAAGTACTATAAATATATCCGCTATATTAAATATTGGAAAACTATATTTAAAAATATTAAATCCTATAAAATCTATAACATATCCTAAGAATATTCTATCTATTAAATTACCTACTATACCACCTATTAAAAAGAAATATCCTATACCATTCTTATCTTTTTTAGTAACATAATATATTAAAAATATTAATGCTAATATACTTAATATAATTAATAACATTACTTTAGATTCTAATATTGAAAAAGCAGCACCTTCATTTCTAACACATGTTAAATAAAAGAAATTCTTAATAACATTTAATACTTTCCCATCTAATAAATTTTCTACTAGTATTTTAGCAATTCTATCTACTATAATTACTAAAATAGAAATAATATACATTTTCTTCATAACAAATACCTTCTTTTAATATTATATCATATTTATTCACTTCTAAGAGCATTTATTGGATCTAAATTAGATGCTTTTTTAGATGGTATTAAACTAGATATATAAGTAACAAATAAACTAATAAATAATGATATTAAATAATATTTTATATTATTAGTATTAATCTTAATATCAAACTTATTATTAACTATATATTTAACTATTTTAATCACTAGACTAGAAATATAAATACTAAATAACCATATACATATTCCAAGAGATAAACTCTCACTCTTAAATATATTCTTAATAGACTTCTTACTATAACCAATACTTCTTAATAAACCAATCTCTTTAACTCTTTCAAGTACTGTAATATTAATTATTATACTAATCATAATAGTACTAACAACAAGTGATGATATGGAAAATACACTAAGTATAAAACTAGCTATATCAAGATATTTTTTTAATTCATTATAATAATCTTCATTAGTTTTAGGAGTCATCTTAAGTTTCTTTAATTCTTTCTTAATATACTCTATATTATCCTTAGAATCTATTCTTATACTAATATTATTTGGGTTAATATCTTTATATATTTTTTCTAAATTAGAATACTCTATCATAGATATATATGTATCATCAATTAAACCAATACCAGTATCAGGTATTATACCTGTAATTTTAATATCTTTTTCAAAAACTTTATAATCATCTATAAACGTAAGTTTTACTGTATCTCCAATATTAACTTTTTTATTTAAAGATTTATTAATTAATAAACCTGTATTATCTCCCTTTTCTACTTTTATATCCTCTAATGAATCTAAATATGTTAAATCATATTTAGTATCTTTTATACTAATATTGGCTATAGGAATATTTAATTCTTTATTAACCTTATCTATATGTTTAATACTAGCAATTTTATTTAATAAATCTCCATCATAATACTTATACTTACTCTCAATAGTATAAACATTCGGATCACTTTTGCTAACTATTAAATCATTAATATAATTCTTAACTCCATCTCCAAGAAATAAACTAAGTATTATACCTATTATTCCTATTGAAGAAGCAAGTGTTATAAATAGATTTCTTCTTTTATTATTTCTCAAATTTTTAAACGCATGTTTAATCAAATAAAGATATTTGTGTTCTTTACTCTCCACCGAATCTAGATATGTTTCTTTTACTTTTTTTAGTTTATGGTCTTTAAATATTTTTCCATCTTTTATTTCTATTACTCTAGTAGAATAATCTATTACTTTTTTAGAATGAGTAACTACTATAACTAATTTCCCTT
>CAMYZX010000004.1 GCA_947304025.1 uncultured Bacillota bacterium | reverse complement strand
ATGTAGAAAAATATAGTTTACTTAGAGCAATGAAAGCTATTGAAAGAAGTAATGTTTGTGTAATTGTTATTAATGCTGAAGAAGGTATAATTGAACAGGATAAACATATTGCTTCTTATGCGATTGAAGCTGGTAAAGCAATGGTAATTGCAGTAAATAAATGGGATACTAAAAAGGATGAGGATATTAAGGAATATACTAAACTTGTAAGAGCAGAGTTCCAATTTCTACCGTATGTTCCAATAGTCTTTTTGAGTGCAAAGACTGGGTCAAGGATACATACTTTAATGCCTGAAATTATTAAAGTATATGAAAATAGTAAGAAAGAAATAAAAACTAGTACTTTAAATGCAGTAATTAATGATGCATATGATTTAAACAAAGCTCCTTCTTATAAAGGAAGAAGACTTAAAATATATTATGCAGTACAAACATCTACTGAACCTATTAGATTTGATATGTTTGTTAATGATAAAGGGTTAGTACATTTCTCTTATTTAAGATATTTAGAGAATAAAATAAGAGAAAACTTCGATTTTGAAGGATGTCCAATAGACTTTAATTTTAAGAATAGAAGTGGAGAATAATATGAATAAGAAGAAAAAAGGGAAATTATTTGATTTTTTTGCTATATTAATAGCATTCTTATCTTTAGGATTTAATATTTTATTATTATATAATATAAAGAATACTCCTGAAACTGAGGTAAATCCACCTCAAACTAATAAACACACATATACTAAAAAGGAATTAGGGGAGTATTTTAAGAATTATCAAACAAAAAGTGGCAAAGCAAAATCAGATGAAATAGTTTTATGGGATGTTGATAAAGTAACTTATAGAGGTTTCTTTAGAAATACCGAGAAAAAACTATATTATATTACTGAAAGATTTACCTGTAAGAGTGGTAGTAATTGTATTACTGCTTCAGGTATTCAAACTGATAAAAAATATGATTATAATACTACATTTGTAGTATCTATAGACTTTAAAGATCCATATGATTTAAAATTTGATATCTTAGATTATTCAATTGAAGATTCATCTGATTTTGTTCAAGATGAGATTTACGATTTAGAGTAAAATAATAGACAATTTCTATTAAAGAAATTGTTTTTTTTATATTATTATTATAAAATAATAATATAAGATAAAATAGAGGATGCTTATGTTTAAGAATTATAATAGGGCAAATTTTATTTTTAAATATACAGTACTAACATGTTTTATAATCATGTTAGCTTTTTCCGTTTTAAATATAAGTAGAGTTTTAGCAGGAGTTGAAAAAATAAATATAACTAATGCAGTTATATCTGATAAATCTAGTGCTACTGAAGCTTCAATAACAAGTTTCGATAATAATAGAGTAGTAACTGATGTTAAATATCATAGTGTTAACGAATATGTAGAATACACTGTTACAATAAAAAATAATGATTCTAAAAAATATACTATTAAAACAATAACAGATAATAATACGGATCCTTATATCGAATATACTTATGATAAACATGAAAATGAAGTATTAGATGCGGGAACAAAAAAAGATATAGCAGTAAAGGCTACTTATAAAACAGAAGTAACTAATATAAATCAAAGAACTGCTAATGATGATACAGAAATTAAAATTACTTTTATTGAAGAAGATGGTTCTGAATCAGACACAGTAATAATTATTAATCCAACTACTGGAGATAATTTATGGATTTATGTAACTCTTGGAGTATTATCATTATCAGGATTATTATTTACTTTAAAATTTAAAAAGATTAATAAATCTTTATTAATATTATTATTAATGACACCATTTATTGCTAAAGCAGCTAGTTTAACTTATGAATTTAAATTTATTTCAGAAATAGGTTATTATGATAAATTAGTAGTAACAGTAGATAGAAATGGAACAGAAGAAACAATAGTTGTTCCATATGGTACTAAAATAACAGAACCAACTATAACAAATATACCAGGATATAACTTTGTAGGATATTTTGTTAATGGTAATCCAGTAAACTTTAATGATGATATTACTGAAGATACTACTATAGAAGCAAGATATAGTATTATTACTTACAATATTACTTATGATTTAGCAGGTGGTACTCCTACTGGTAATAACCCAACTACATATACAGTAGATGATGAATTTACTTTAAGTAATCCAACATTAGTAGGTTATAATTTCTCTGGATGGACAGGTACTAATTTATCAGGATTAACTCCTACAGTTACAATTAATAAAGGGACAATTAATGATTTGAGTTTTACTGCTAATTTCTCAGCAGCAACAAATACAAAATATACAGTATATCATAGATATCAACAAGTGACTGGAGATCTTTATGATACTGTAGAAGAAAATGGTACAGGAACAACAGGGACAACTATTTATCCACAAATAAAACCAGAAACAGGATTTATAGATCCAACAGTACAAGCATTAGAAATATTACCTGATGGTACAGCATCAATTGATTATGTATATAATAGAGTTCCTTGTAATTATGAAGCTAATTCAAATACAAATAGTTCTTTAGCAAATGGAACTTATAGATATGGAACTGAAATAACAGTAAGTCCAAAAGATGTTCAAGGATATACATTTACAACTTGGGAAGATGGAAGTTCAGATAATCCTAGAACTATTACATTAACAGGAAATACAAGTGTAACTCCTTCATATTCACCAAATACAAATACACCATACACAGTAACTCATAGATATCAAAAAGTAACATTAGATGGATATGATGAAGAATATGTAACTGGTCATGGAACAACAGGGACAACTATAACTGCACCAATGCAAACAAGACCAGGATTCACAACACCAGCAAGTACAACTGTAGAAATAAAAGGTGATGGAACTGGTAGTGCTACTTATACATATGACAGATTAATGTTTAATTTTAGTGTAACTGATAGAACATATTTAACCCCAGAATCAGATGCAAATAGTAGTTATCCTTATGGAAAACAAATATCTGTAACTGCAGTAGAAAGACCAGGATATGATTTTGAATGGTTAGATGGAGAAACAAGTTATACAAGAAATATTACAATAGATTCGAATATAGAATTAACACCAGTATATACAGCAAAAACAGATACACCATATACAGTTAAACATTATAAAATGGATGTTAACGGTACATCTTATACAATAGCTGATACAGTACCTGGTGCAGGAACAACAGATAGTTCTATAACACCAGCTACAAATACATATGAAGGATTTACAGCACCAGCAACTCAAACTACTACAATTTCTGGTACTGGTAATACAGTTGTAGAATACTATTACACAAGAAATCAATATAATTTAACAATTATTAATAGTCAATTTGTAGAACAAGATAAGAGTGGACCTCATTATTATGGTGAACAAGTAACTTTAACTGCAATTAACAGAGAAGGATATCATTTTGTAGGATGGTCTACTGGTGGAGGTGCATCAACTGTAATAATTACTATTCCAGTAGGTGGAATAACAACTGAACCTTTATATTCTGCTAGTACTGATACAACTTATTCGGTAAAACATAGATATAGAAAACTAACTGTTGCCGAAGAATATGATGAAGTAACAATAGGTGGTACAGGAACAACTGGTGATGTTATTCCAGCACCATTAAATCCAAGAACAGGATTTGTTAATCCTTCAGTTCAAAATATAACTATTACACCAGATGGTAATGCACAAGTTATTTATACATATCAAAGAGATCAATATGCATTTACTATAACTGATAGAACTTATCTAGATAGTACTTCAACAGCAAACGGAACATATCCTTATGAAACCCCAATTACTTTAAAAGCAACTGCTAGAGAAGGATATACATTTAAATGGAGTGATAATGTAACTGATTTAGAAAGATCATTTAATTTAACAAGTGCAGTTACATTGTCATTAGATTATACTGCTAATACATATAATGTTCATTTTGATAAGAATGATAGTTTAGCAACAGGAACAATGGTAGATCAAGAATTTGAATATGATACTCCTGAAAACTTAGATTCAAATCTATTTGTAAAAACAGGATATACATTCAGTGGATGGAATACACAAGCAGATGGACTAGGAACTACATATGCAAATGCAGTAGAAGTAACTAACTTAGCTACTTCAGGAACAGTAAATCTATATGCTATGTGGACTCCTGATACTAATACAGCATATAAAGTAATTCATAAAAAACAAAAAGTAACATTAGATGGATATGATGAAATAGTAGAAAACTTAACAGGAACATCTGATACAAGCGTTACACCATCAGTTAATAATTATACTGGATTTACAACACCAACTGCTCAAACAGTTACAATCAGTAGATTAGGGGATACAGTTGTAACATATGTTTATGATAGAGAAATATATACAATATCATTTAATACTGATGGTGGATCAACAGTTGCAGCTCAACAACTTCCATATGGAGCTAAAGTAACAAAACCAGCAGATCCAACAAAAGCTAATTATACATTTGATGACTGGTATGTTGAAAATAATTATCAAACACCATATAATTTTGATAATATGACAGTATCAGGAACAGCAACTATATATGCAAAATTTGATATAAATACATATACAGTTACATTTAATACAGATGGTGGTTCAACTGAACCAGCACAAGTTATCGCACATGGTGGAACAGTAACAAGACCAAGCACTGATCCAACAAAGACAGGATATAATTTTATAAATTGGTATACAGATGATACTTATCAAACAACATATGATTTCACAAACACTACTATAACTGGACCAATAACAATTTATGCAAAATTTGAGATTAAAACATTTACCGTATCATTTGATACAGATGGCGGATCAAGTGTAGCAAGTCAAACAATAAGTTATGGTGGAACAGTAACAAGACCAAGTAATGATCCGACAAAGACAGGACATACATTTGATGATTGGTATACTGATAATACTTACCAAACACCATTTGATTTCACAAATACAACAATAACAGATACAACAACAATATATGGAAAGTTTGATATTAATGAATATACAGTTACATTTAATACAGATGGTGGTTCAACTGAACCAGCACAAGTTATCGCACATGGTGGAACAGTAACAAGACCAAGCACTGATCCAACAAAGACAGGATATAATTTCATAAATTGGTATGCAGATAGTAATTATCAAACATTATTTGATTTTACAAATACAACAATAACTGGACCAATAACAATTTATGCAAAATTTGAAATTAAAACATTCACTGTATCATTTGATACAGATGGAGGATCAAGTGTACCAAGTCAAACAATTAATTATGGTGGAACAGTAACAAGACCAAATACAGATCCAACAAAGACAGGACATACATTTGATGATTGGTATACTGATAGTACATATCAAACACTATTTGATTTTGCAAATACAACAATAACAGATACAACAACAATATATGGTAAATTTATTTCACAAACAATAACAGTAACATTTGATGTAGATGGAGGGGAAAGCGTTAGTCCAATAACTATAACTAGAGGACAATCAATTTCTTCATTACCAACTACAACAAAAGAAGATTATCGTTTTGAAGGTTGGTATTTAGATTTAAGTGATCCAAATCCAGTTAGTGAACCATTTACACCAACTGCGGATGTAGAATTAAAAGCTAAATGGCAAAAGATGATCTGTAAGAAAGCAACTACATTAACCTCAGTAGAATGCCATTCTAATAATAATATTGGATGTAAAAAAGAAGGTTATGCAGATGGGGATATAGTTACTTTTGGTAATATTGTTTCCTCAGATACATACAGTAGTGGGGATGCATTATTATGTGATGTGGACGGAACAGGTTATAACAAGAGATTCTATTATATGAGAACTCTTAATGGCAATGCAGTATTAATACATGATCAATTACTTGTATTAGAAAATGATGCACCGGGCACAAATTATATTTATGATACAGCAAAAACTATATTACCTGATGTAACTACATGGACTACTTTACCTGTTAAATTTGAAAATGATACAAAAGCTGCTAGATTCCCAACAATGGATGATACAAAAGCAGCAGCAGGTATAAGTAATGTTACTAATACTAATGCACTAGCAGGATTTAATTATTTGTTTGAAAATACAGGCAAATATGCCACTACTTCAGGTTTTGATACAGTATGGCTAAACGAAGTAATAAATGGTGGAACTACTTATAGATATAGATATCATAATAATAATATGTCGGTATCTCAAGTAAGTTCTGAAAATAATAATACTAGTAAAAACTGTGTTAAACCGGTTATCGAAGTACCACTTGATTTAATTGAAGACGATTATGTTGTTGGATTTAATCCAAGAGGTGGCACAGTAACTACTGGATATATTAGAGTTAAGAAAGGTACTGCAATAGGTACACTTCCAACAGCAACTAAATCAGGATATGTATTTGATGGTTGGTATACTTCATCTCAATATACTACTAGTATAAATGAGAATACAGTTCCAAATGATTATGATATATATTATGCGAAATGGTTATTAGATATTTCAAATGCAGTAATTCCTGATGTATCATTTCTGCTTGGTGTAGGTGTTGAAGATGACATTGAAATTACAAGTTTAGATGTTGAACCAGTCACATATGCATCAAGCGATAATACAGTAGTAACAGTAGATAGTAATGGTCATATGGTTGCAATCGATGAAGGAACAACAACTATAATAATTACAGGTACTAGAACGGGTCATGTAAGAACTATAAATGTCAGAGTAGCAACCGTTTTATCAAACTATATAGTATCGTTTGATACTTTAGGTGGATCAGCAGTAGGAGATATGACTGTTCCAGCAAATACAGCACTTGGTTCATTACCATCGCCTGATCCAACACTTACAGATTATATATTTGGAGGATGGTATACAGATACAACTTATGCTACAGAAGTTACTGTAAATACAGTAATAAGAGGTGATGTAACATTCATTGCTAAATGGATACCAGCAAATGCTGTAGCAGAATTAAATAATAATCAATTCTATACTACAATTCAAGGTGCAGTACATGATGCCCCAGCATCAGGACAATCAACTATTAAAGTATTACAAGATGTTACAGTAACAAGTGGTATGGTTGTTAATATGTATACAACAGATGTTGATAAAGATATAATTCTTGATTTAAATAATCATACTATTAAAGCAACAAATAATTATGCAGTAAGATCAAAAGGAAACTTAATAATAAAAGATGGAACTATTCAATGTACAACAGGAAAAGGTGCAGTAGAAAGTAATACTGGAACACTTATTCTTGATAATGTAAGAGTTGAAGCATCTGGAAATAGACAGGCTTTATATATTGAAAATAAGCCAGAAGAGTCTGGGTCAGTTACATCTACTCTTGGGCCTCCAGAAGTTGAAATACGTGGAAATTCATATTTACAAGCTAAAGCAGCTTCTCCTAGAGGTACAGTTCAATTAGTATCAGGAACTCTTAGAATAACAAGTGGTACTATTGTTGCTACAACTGCCCCTGCTCTATATGTAACAGGTGGAACAGCTATAGTAGGAACTCAAGATGGAGCATATGATAATACAATTCCAGTACTTAAAGGAAATACATATGGTATAGCTGGAACTGCCGCAATATACGATGGTATTATAATGGGTAAATCAGCAGCAGTTGAAGATGAAAATCAGATTTCAGGATATGAAACAGGATCTGTTAAAGTTAATGGTAATGATGGAACTTATTATACCTTATATTACCAAATGCCCTAATTCATTATAATTAAAAAGGAAATTACAATAATTTCCTTTTTTTTATATTAATAAGTTAAAAAGTGTCATTTTAGTAGTGTTTTTAACACTTTTTTGCCCAAATCTATTGATTTTAAAAGGAAAAAATGGTATCTTAAGTATGTAAGCATAGATGTGCTTATTAAAAATATGTCACATGGAGGTAATTAATATGACAAAACAACAATTTATCGATGCAATCGCAGCTAAATCTGGTTTAACTAAAGCTGATTCATCAAGAGCAGTTGAAGCTTTCATTGAAACTGTTACTAATACTTTAAAGAAAGGTGATAAAGTTACTTTAACTGGATTCGGTGTATTCAGCGTATCAAAAAGAGCTGCTAGAAACGGAAGAAATCCAAGAACTGGATCAGTTGTTAAAATTGCTGCTTCAAACTCAGTTAAATTCAAAACTGGTTCTAAATTAAAAGCTGCAGTAAATAAGTAGTATACAAAAAACCATTATATAATGGTTTTTTCTTTTGCTTATGTTATAATTATTTATGGAGGGAACTATGTTTGAAAAAGCTATTGAAGTACTGAAATTAATTGAAAAAAAGGGTTTTAAAGCTTATATAGTAGGTGGGTATGTTAGAGATATATATTTATCTTTAGCATCATCAGATATAGATATAGCAACGTCTGCTACTCCTAAAGACTTAGTTAAGATATTTAAGAAAAATGTTAGTATTGATGAAAAATATGGATCTACTAAATTAAATTATAAAAATTATTGGTTTGATATCACTACTTTTAGAAGAGATATTAAATATAAAGATAATAGAAAACCTACTGAAATAGAATATGTTGATACTATTGGGGAAGATTTAAATAGAAGAGATTTTACTATTAATACTTTATATATGGATAAAGATGGCAATATTATTGATGTTTTTGATGCTAAAAAAGATATTAATAATAAGGTTATAAGAAGCGTAGGTAATGCTGATGAAAAACTAAAAGAAGATTCATTAAGAATACTTAGAGCCATTAGATTTGCAACAGTATTAAATTTTAAAATAGATAAAGAATTAGAACATGCTATTAAAAAGAATATATCTAATATAAAAGATTTATCTTTCCACAGGAAAAAAGAAGAATTGAATTATATATTTAGATCTAATAATTATGAATATGGATTATCTTTAATACATAAATATAAATTAGATAAATACTTAGAAATATCTAAATTAAAGAAATTAAAACAAACTTCTGATGTACTAGGTATGTGGGCACAAATTAGTTATTCAGATGAATACCCTTTTTCTAGATTAGAAAGAGAAACTATTGGTAAGATTAGAGAAATGCTAATTTATAATAAAATAGATAGCTATTCTTTATATAAATATGGTATATTAATATCATTAACAGTGGGTGAAATATTAGGAATAGATAAAAAGAAAGTATTAAAAGATTATGAAGATTTAAAGATTCATTCTGAAAATGATATAGTTTTAAATAATCTAGATATTGCTAATATATTAAAAACAGAACCTTCTCATAGAACAAGAGAAATATTAAATGATATTGAATATAAAATATTATCTAATAAGTTAAAAAATGATAAAAAAGAATTAAGAGAGTATATAATAAAGAATTATGGAGGTTAATTATGGATATAAAAGATTTAATAAAAGTAAATGATAGTTTCATAATACCTAATTATATAGTTAAAAATTATGAAAAAATAGGCCTAGAAGGCTTAGATTTTATAATGTTAATATATTTTATTAATCAAAAGAATAATGTGGCTTTTGATGTCAATAAAATAGCTCTAGATTTAAATTTAGATTCATCTAAAGTATTAGAAATAATTAATTCTTTAAATGAAAAGAATTTTATATCTATTGAAATGAAAAAGAACAATGGTGTTATAGAAGAATATATATCGTTAGATTTATTCTATAACAAGATGTCTTCTATGTTAATAGAGAATGTATCTAATGAAAAAGATACAGATTTATATTCAGTATTTGAAAAAGAATTTGGTAGAACATTAAGTCCTACTGAATATACATCAATTAATAATTGGATAGAGAATGGAATAGGAGAAGATCTTATAAAAGAAGCATTAAAAGAAGCTATTTTATCAGGTGTTCATAATATTAGATATATAGATACTATTCTATTTAATTGGACTAAAAAAGGTTATAAGAAACCTGAAGATGTTAAGAGAAAAAAAGAAGATGATGATGAAATAGTAGAAGTTTATGATTATGATTGGTTAAATGAATAAGTTATTTATATAACTTATTTTTTTATGCTATAATATAATTGGAGGAATAAAATGGGAAGACTAGTAAATGCTTTAACAAAATTTTTTGAACATTTAGATGATTTAGCAGAATTAATTGGAAAATTTGGTATACTTTCAGGATTCTTATTAGTTTTTCTAGAGTCCATAATTCCAATATTACCATTATCTTTATTTGTAGTAGTAAATATAAATACTTACGGTAATATATTGGGATATTTAGTTTCATATGCAGGAACTGTAGTAGGATGCATATGTGCATATCTTTTATGTAGAAAGTTTAATGAATTTATAGAAAAAAGATATAAAGGAAATAAGAAAGTAAGAGAAATAAAAAAGAAAATAGGAAAGATAAGATTCCCAATATTAGTAGTAATCTTATCTGTTCCATTTACTCCAGCATTTGCTATTAATATAGCAGCTGGACTAACAAATTATGATTTTAAAAAATATGTAGTAGCTTTATTAATAGGTAAACTACCTATGATATATTTCTGGGCGTTTATAGGAGCAAGTTTAAAGGAAAGTATAGCTGATCCAATAATACTTGTTAAGATATTAGTAATGCTTATAATCGCATATATTATTAGTAAAATAGTAAGTAAGTTCTTAACTGATTAGGAGGTTTTTATGTTAGATTATATTATAATTGGAGTTTTAGTAGTTATACTTGTATTAGTAATTATATCTTTATTTAAGAATATTAATGAAGGAAAGATAACTGAAAGACTAGGTAATTTAGAAAATAATGTTACTAGAGAATTAGGAGATTTTAAAACTGATATTTCTAGAAACTTAAATGATGATTTTAATAAACAAAATGAAAGAATAGATAATAGATTAAACGTTATTAATGATAGAGTTAATGAAAGATTAGATGAAAACTTTGAAAAGACTAATAAAACATTCAATAATGTATTAGAAAAGTTAGCTAAAATAGATGAAGCTCAAAAGAAGATAGATAGTTTATCCACAGATATAGTATCTCTTCAAGGAATTTTAACTGATAAGAAGAGTAGAGGTATATTTGGAGAAGTAAATCTAACTCATATACTATCTTCAGTATTCGGAGACAAGAATGATAAGGTATATCAACTACAATATACGTTCGAAAATGGGTCAATTGCAGATGCAGTAGTGTTTGCTCCTGAACCACTTGGGTTAGTTGCAATAGATTCTAAGTTTCCACTTGAGAATTATAGAATCATGGTAGACAAAAATATGGACAAATTATCAAGAGAAGCAGCCTCAAAACTATTTAAAAGTGATGTCAAGAAGCATATTGATGCGATTGCATCAAAATATATCATTCCAGGAGTGACTTCTGATCAAGCAATTATGTTTTTACCAGCAGAAGCTATCTTTGCAGAACTAAATGCTTATCATGATGATATAATTGAATATGCATATAAGAAGAGAATATGGATTACATCTCCAACAACTTTAATGAGTACTCTAACTACAATTGAAGTAATTATTAAAAATCAAGAAAGAGATAAATATGCTAAAATAATTCAAGAAGAACTACAAAAATTATCTATTGAATTTGGAAGATATAAAGATAGATGGGATAAATTATCTAGATCTATTGAAACAGTTAATAAAGATGTACTTGATATTCATACAACAACAGAAAAAATATCAAAGAGATTTGATAGTATTAATAAAGTAGATATTAAAGAAATAGAAATGAAAGAAGAATAAAAAAAGAACTCATATGAGTTCTTTTTTATTATAAAAATAATAATACTAATATACCTACTATTAAACAATATATTGAGAAATATATTAATTTACCTTTAACTACTATCTTTCTAAACCATTTAGTTACTAAGAATGTAGCAACTCCTGCTAATATAGTAGCAAGTGCATAATATAAAATTAAATCTTTAGATATATTTATATCTGTTAATTCTAATACCATAGCTGCTAAAGATAAAGGTATGTATAACATAAATGAATATTTAAATGCAGTATCTCTTTTTAACCCTGCAGTCATACCTCCAACTATAGTAGATCCACTTCTGCTTATTCCTGGGAATAATCCAAGTATTTGGAAACATCCTACTATTAATGCTTCTTTAATACCTAGTCTATCGTCATCTTTTTTACCATCAAAATTTCTAACTATGAATAATAGAATTGCTGTAACTATTAGAGATATACCAACAATTTTTATATTGTTTTCAATCTTATCAAATAAATCTAGTTTACTTACAACTAATCCCATTAATCCAGCTGGGATGCAACCAAGAACTATCATCCAACAATAATTAAAATCACTTTTAATAGATGAATCTTTTGTCTTAATATATTTAAAGAAATTTTTTATTAATCTAATTATATCTTTCCTAAATATAACTAGTATTGCGATTAATGAACCAAAATTAGTCATGATTGCGATAGAACTATAGTCTATTTCTAGTTCAGTAAATCTTTCTATTAAGTTTTGAAAAATCATTAGATGACCACTTGATGAAACAGGTATTGTTTCAGTTAATCCTTGTATTAAACCAAGAATTATATATTGTAATATTAACATCTTATCATCTCCGAGTATAATTATATAATATTTTCAAAAAATAATAAACATAAAATTCATAGAAATTGAGTGGTAATTTATGTAAATTTATTGCTTTTTTATATAAAAAATGTTTTAATTATATATAGAATAGATAATACTCAATAGGAGGTATTTATGGATAAGAAAATGAAAAGAACAGTATTGCTAGTTACAATAATAGTATCTATAGCAATAGTATTTGTACCAGTCTATTTTTTTGTATTAGCAAATGATAATGATAACAATGCATTTGTAGCTACTAACAAAAAAATAATTGATATTAAAGATGGTACTGCGGCATGGGATGCAGATGATTTAACTCCAGGAAATGATACATCAGATCATAACAATAGAGTTAGAACATATGATGATATAACATATACTGTACAATATACATTAAACGAAAAGCAAGCAGGAACTACTTCAGGAAGTATTGAAGGTAGAAAAATACAAGTAGAAGTATTAATTCCTATTGGTTATGAAACAACAGTAAGATATGGTGATGAAGTTAGTGTTTATTTACATGAAGGTGTAGATTCACAATACATATATAATGATTCTTACTATTATGTTTCATTTGAAAAACCAGTAGTTCAAATAGGAGTAGCAGATACATTTGAATTTACTTTAGAAAGAATAACTACTACAAATATAACTACATTAAATAACATAAAACCATTGGTATTTGTTAGAGAAGCAACAGATCTTGATAATAAGAGTATAAAAGAATTAAGTACTTTACCTAGTGATATTCCTTGTGATTTAGCAAGTTGTAATGTAGCATTAACTGGTGTTGAAAGTTATTTTGTTGATTTATATTCAGGAAACAGAAAAGAAAATGGTGAAGTTCCAGTAGGAGTATTAATTGGTTTAAGAGGAGATAATACTAAAGGAATAAGAGGACTTATAGTTCCTAGTACTATTAACTTTACTATAAGTGATTCAAATATATCAAAATTATCATTTAATACTAATTCATATAGACCATATACTGGTTATCAAGGTGAATCAGATTATAAGATAGATGTATTTGAAGATATAACAAGAGTTTCAAATGGTAGTGCAACAGAAACTCCTGGTGATAATACATTGACTATTTCTATAAATGATATTAAATCATATAAGATGGTTAATTATTCAAATGCAATTACTTATTTTGAAACAGATTATTTTGTAACAACATTAGCATCTAGAGCAGATGATGATTATAACGATTATACAATTACTTTATCTTCAAATACATATAATTCTGCTAATGCACAAACAACTCTTCAAATCCAAGATTCATTTGCATATATATTAGGAAATTATTCTTCATATATAGATGTTTATGAAAAGAAATTAACATCTAATGATAATCAAACTAAATTACCTTATGGTATAGCTAATATAAATTATGGATCAAACTTTGCATTCAGAACTTCATTTAGTTATTCTAGTAGATCTGATAATGAAGGTAAAGGTATAAAAAAATTAATTAATTATATCAAAGTAGATAATGATGTATTTAAATTAATGGTTAACCAAGATACAAATGATAGTTATACATTCTCAACTGCAGAAGAATCTTCTAATGCTAAGATAAAGATAAATACTGCTACAGTTGGTGAGAACAATCAAAATCTAATTCTATTTGGTTTTGGTGAATGGAATAGCAATTATTTAGTAGCAACTGGAGCTGATGGTTGCCCTACTATTGATTTTACTAATAAAGAACAATTAATGAATTTATATGGTGGACCATGTCTAGCATATACTGGAAATGTTCAATGGGCATATTCTCCAGATTCAGCACATGATATTGCTGGAAATGATATAGCAGAACCTTTAAAAAATAAAGGCCCATTCGTAGTAGCATCTGAATTCGTTGCAACTAATGGTAATTATATTATGCCAGGAGCAACTGGTACATTAGAATTATATGGGTCAGTTGTAGACAATTATACGGTTGCAAATTCTTCACATCAAATAGTTACATGTGCAACTGCACTTGGAAGAGATGATACAGATCTTAGATATCTAGGAGATGAATATTATGACGGAAGACAATTATTATCATTCCCAGATAATTTCACAAAAACTGTATATAATTTCTATGATAGATATGTTGATGAATTTAACTTTAATGTTTATGCGTATGAACAAGCTGCACCAGCATCTGGAGCATCTATACTTATTTCAGGAATTAAAGTTTTTGAACCAATTATAAAATCATATAGAGCAACAGATCTAACTGATGAAACAACTAATTTCTATCATTACCCAATAGCATTTACAATTTCTGCTAATGCTACAAAGAGTGATGAAAACTTAAAATTTGATACTGTATATGTAGATTTATACTTACCAACATATATGAATGTTCTAAGCAATTTTGGTACTGATTATGAAAAGATACCATCAAGTATAGAGACTACTAATTTAGATGGAGTAGATTACAAGATATATCGTTATGTATTATCTGCTGAAACTCCAGGTATGAGCGCAGAAGAAATTCAAAATATTCAAAATGGTGAATTATCAAGATTCACAATTTATGCTGATATTGACCCAGTAGTAACACCAAGTGTAATTAGTCCTGTTGTATATACTACTGTAGATTTTAAAGCTACAAAACATATACCTACTACTGATGGTGGAGTATCATCAATTTCGTTCTATCCTATAACACCATTAAATTCAAGAGTAGCAAATGTAACTTTAACATTACATAATGCACTTGCAGTAGTAACAAAAGGTTCTTCAACACCTAAGAATATTGAAAAGAACGGAAGTTATACATTTAATATGTTAGCTTATAACCATTCAACAGAAGTAACTCCAAATGGTTATGTATATGAAAACCCTGCATTATATTATGTATTACCTTATGATAATGATTTATCATCAGCATCAAGTTCAAAGATAGGTACGACTAAATATAAAGTTAACTTTACTAGTGAATCAATAGCTAGTATAAATAGTACAGATTATAAATTCTACTATGCTACTGCTGGTACACCAGAAAATATAATATCTGATGAAATAAATGTTTCTAGTGAAACATCATCTATTTGGAATCTTTGGGAAGACCCAACTGTTCCAGTAGAAGACGTAATAGCAATCAAAGTAGTAAAACAAAGTTCATTCAACCCAAATACTTACTTTGGTTCAGCATCTGGATTAACAGTAAATGTTGAAACAGTAGGTTCTAATGAAGGAAATTCATTCTACAATGTATTCCATATACTTGCAGAAAAACCAGATAACTATACATGTGAGGATGATCCTGATGAAGATTATTACTGTGATGAAAGAAAACAAATAAAAGAGAACTATGCATCATCTGCATCAGTTACATCAGTATATTCAAGAGAAATATCTGGATTTGTATTTGAGGATTCAGACTACAATGGTATTTATACAGCAGATGAATCTAGATTAAAAGATATAGCAGTTTCATTATATAAAATTGAAACATTACCAGAAAACTATGATCCAATTAGTCCTGCTTCATATGTAAGTGAAACAGATACATTAATTGCATCAACAGTAACTGGAGAAAATGGTAATTACTATTTTGGCGGATTATCTGCAGGTAATTATTATGTAAGTTATACAATAGATAATAATAAATATATAACTACAGATTATAAGAGAACTAGTGATAGTATTCCTGATTCAAAGAATAATAATTCTTGGGGAACATTATTACCAAATACAAATAAGGCTGTAACTGAAGTAATTACATTTGCACCAGATACAACTGAGGGTCTTATTAGAAATAATATTAATTTGGGTTTAGCAGTTAAGAAAGAAATGGCAATTTCATTAAATAAATATATTACTGAAGTTACTGTTACAAGAAATGGTAAATCTGAAACATATGATTATTCTAATCAAAACTTATCACAAGTATCAATTTCAGTTCTTAATCCGAAAGGTACAACAATAAGAGTTAAATATTCATTCTCTATAGAAAATACAAAATATTATCCAGGATATGTTGGATTAATCGTAGATAGTTTACCTACAGGAATGACATTTAATCCTGATCTAAAAGAAAATCAATATTGGGTAATGTATGATAATTTAATCTATTACAATGGATTAACTGGCAAATTATTATTACCAAATGAAAAACAATATTTCACATTAGTTCTTGATTTAGAATTAAAACAAGCTGGTACATATAGAAATATTGTTAGTGCTAAAGATTTAACAATAATGGGAGATCAAGTACCAATATATGATTTTGGCGATTTGAGCAATCAAAATACTGAGGGAGGTGAGTAGTATGATGAAGAAAATATCTAAAATATTATTAGCATTTATACTACTTTTCCTAGTAGGTATTTCAAGCGCTAGTGCAGCTGCTTCATACAGATTCTCTGCATGGCCAGGTGGAACTGACCAATCATATAACACAACAAAAAAACTAAAAGATGCAAACTTAATTGAATATGACTGGTATGAAGGAACAGAACATGCAAAATTATGTGCTAATGGATATACTGCTGCATGTAAGAAGCAAGGCAAACCATTCTGGAACGTATATTGGGTTTCATATGTTAAAAATGGAAAATCTACATCAATTTATATTACATATTGTGTTAATCCATCTTTAACAATCCATTATACAAGTAGTGGAGATAAAAACTTAATGTCTGGTTATACAGATTTAAATTCTATTAAGTTTTCTACTACTGTAGATGATGCTACAAAGGCAGCAAGATTAGAAAATCTTAGACAATTACTTTTATATGGATATAATCCAGACCCAAATAATAAAACATCTGCAAAAACATTGGTTGCTAATGATCAAAAGAATTATTTAAAATTAATTGCAATGCAAGTACTTGTTTGGGAAGTAATGGAAGGTGGAAGAACTACATTTGATACAGTTGCACCTGATGCATGGAATGGAGATGCAACTTACAAGAGTTTATATAACGAAGTTATATATCCAAATGGTGGCTCTGAACCTGAAAAAGAAGGAACAATATATTATTACTATCAACAATTCAGAATGGCTGCAAGAGATGGAGAAAAAGCTACTCCAGCTCCAGCATTTAATGAAGAAGTTTATACATTAGCTTGGGATTCAGTTAATCAAAACTATAAAGTTACAATTTCTGGTCTAGGAGACTATAATTCATGTTCTTCTAGTAATCCTAAAGTAAATGTATCAGAAGTAACAAATTCTACAGTAACTTTAACATCAACTGAAACTATAACTGATGCTAAAATAACTTGTAAATATATGAGAGGTAATGGACCTGCTACTCAAACAAAAGAAGAAGAGTTTAGATTCTTTAGATTCTCTAAAGATCCAACTGATGCTCAAGATATGTTACACGGTTCAGGTTGGAAAGTATATAGTAATGACTTTAATGTAACAACAGAAAATACAAATCTTAAAATCAAAAAAGTTGATACAGATTCACAAACAGTTTCAGGAGCTAAATTCACTTTAACTCATATGACTAATCAATCATATTCTGTCGTAGTAGATGGAAATGGAGATCCTAAGAACTTAAACTTAAGTGGTAAATATAGAGTTAGTGAAACTACTGCACCTGCTGGTTATGAAAAAATAACAGACTTTAATATTACAATCAATGCAAAAACTCACAAAATAACAAGTTGTGAAAATAGTAGCGTTGATACAAATGGTGATATTATTTCATGTTTGAATAACCAAGTAAGAATAAAATATAATACTGATACTATTGAAATGACAATAGTAGATGTTGCCAAGAACTTTAAGATTCAAAAAGTAAATAAGAATGGTACTGTAGTTAATGGTGCTACATTTGAAATAAGAGATTCAAATAATGAATTAGTTAAATTTAGTATGGCTAATGGAAATATGTTTAAATATGATCCGGCTGGAACAATTACTAGTTTAAATATACCAACATTATCATCTTATCCAATCTCATTATTACCTGAAGGTGAATATAAGATAATAGAAACAGTTGCACCAGCAGGTTATAGATTACCAAAAGATGAAAACTTAAGAACAACATTGATTAAAATTAATTCTAATAGTGATTTATTAGTATATGATAGAACTAAAAATACATATACTGCTGCATCAGCAGGAACTGTAAGAATAGTAAACTATTATACAAGAATTAATGTTAGTAAAACTGGACATGGTAGTCCATTACAAGGTGTTCAATTTGAACTATATAATTCAGACAAATCTGAAAAGATTAAATGCTACTATTATAGCCCAGGATACTATATATATGTAGATGATCAAACTGCAGTAGATAATTATGTATATGTAACAGATTCATATGGATATATAACTATTGATAATCTACCAGAAGGAACATATTACTTTAAAGAAATAGCAACAATTGAACCATTTGTATTACCTACTGGAGATGGAGTATATACAAAAGTAGAAATTGATATTGATGAAAATGGTGTTTCTATTAATGGAAACTATACATTAGATACTATAGAAATTTCTAATACTCCAAATTCATTTAACTTCTATAAGAAGGATACTGAAGGTAATGCATTAACAACAGGTAAATATAAACTTCAAAAATATGATAAAACAACTAAAAAATACGTTGATTTAAAACTAGTTGAAGTACCTAATGATGGAACATATAGTGAAAATACAGATATCTATAAAGTAGATAATGAAAATGGTAAGATTCAATTCACTTTAACTAAAGGTGTTGCTACATTTATAGATATGGAATCTTCTACAACATATAGAATTATCGAAACAGTTGCACCAGAAGGATATACAAAAGTTGCTACTAAAGATACTGCTACTGTTCATATTGATGAATATGGAAATGCATCTGGATTACTAATACTAGTAGACCAAAAAGTAGTAAAAGAAGAAGATAGTGCATATGCAGAATTAATTGTTAATATCCAAACAGGAAAACAAAGAATTATGTATGCTGCAGTTATATTCTTAGTTATTGGAGCAATTGTAGGTTTAATTATTTATAATAAAAGAAAATAAGGAATAATTTAATTATTCCTTTTTTTATGTTATAATCTTTTTAGGTGATTTTTATGGAAAGATTACAAAAACAAATTAGTGCTTTAGGATATTGTTCAAGAAGAAAAGCAGAAGAACTAATAGTTAAAGGATTAGTTAAAGTAAATGGTACTGTTGTTACCGAACTTGGAACTAAAGTTGATCTTAATGATGTAATTGAAGTTGAAGGTGTAACTTTAACTAAACAAGAAAAAGAATATTATGTATTTAATAAACCAAGAGAAGTTGTTAGTACTACTAGTGATGACAAAGGTAGAAAGACTATTCTTGATTACTTTGATATAGATACTAGAATATATCCAATAGGTAGATTAGATTATGATACTACAGGTATCATTCTTCTTACTAACGATGGAGAATTTGCTAATTTAATGATGAAACCTAGTTCTAATATAAAAAAGGTATATTTAGCTAAAATAAATGGTATTCTTTCTTTAGAAGAAATAAATACTTTAAAGAAAGGAATTAAAGTAAAAGGAATAAGCTATAATATAGACAAAATAAAGGTTAAAAAGATAGATAAGGCTAAGAATACTAGTATGGTAGAAATAACTATTCATGAGGGTAAAAACCATGAAATAAAGAAGATTTTTGAATACTTTAATCTAGATGTATTAAAACTTACTAGATTATCTTATGGATCTATAGAACTTGGAGATTTACCATCAGGAAAATATAGAAAATTATCTATTCATGAAATTAAAATATTATATTCACAAATAAAAAAACAAGGCTAAGCCTTGTTTTCTTCTTCTTTACTAATAGCAGTTACTGGACAACTATTAACAGCTTCCATAACTTCTTCTAAATTATTTATATTTTCATTATTTACTTTAATATTTCCTTCGTCATCAAATGAGAATACATCTGGACATATACCAGTACACATTCCACATCTTAAACACTTATCTTGATCTACTTTAAACATAATCATCCTCCTTAACACATTAAACTAATTATACTACAAAAAGTAGAAATTTGTTAAAAAATGTGGTATTATTTTTATATAAGAGTAAAGTAGGTGATTCTATTGGGTACTAGAATGGATAAATATTCTTCAAATAGTTCTACTGAAAGTAGAAGTAGTAGAAATAAAAGACTTTATGAAGAATTATATGATACTATGAACTATACTAATTCAGTAGTTATAGATCAAAGTAAAGAAATAGATATATCTAAAATAAAAGAAATAGTAGATAAAGAAAGAAAGCAAAATGAAAAGAAAGATCTTAGACCAAAAATAAATTTTGAAGAATTAAATAAAAAACAAGAAGATGATACTGAAGAAAAAGTATATAATATTAATGAAGTATTAAAAGAAGCAAAAGAAAAAAGAGATATTATATTAGATGCTTCTGAAAAAAGAAAAAATAGTAGATATGATCCACATATGGAAATAAATGAAGAATTATCTAAAACAAGAGAAGCATATGATAAATTAATCCAAGAAGAAACAGAATTACTAGATATAATGAATACTCTTACTAGTGCTAAGACTAGTACTAATATAAAAGAAGCATATAAAGATTTAACTCTTCAAAGTAAGAAGATGGCTCCAGTAGAAGTAAAAGAAGAACCAAAGGAAGAAGAAAAGAAAACAAAAGAGTATAGTACTAATACATTTATGTTTAATAAAAAAGACTTTGTTGATAGTGAATTAGAAGAGTCTTTAAAAGGTACTAATGGATTTATTAAAGCTTTAATAGTAATACTTATTATTGGAGTTATAGTAGCAGCATACTATATAATAAAAACATATATATTAAAATAGGTTTAAAAACCTATTTTTTTATTGTATAATTATATTGGTGATATATATGAATAAACAAGTAGAAATAGATAATATAAAGTATGAAATAATCAAGAATAATAGAGATGGATTTGTACTTGAAGATTTTAAAGAAAAATTAACTGATTATTTTTATGATTTTGATTATGTAGTAGGAGATTGGGCTTATGGAAAACTTAGATTAAAAGGTTTCTATGAAGACAAAAATCCTAAAGCAAATAAAATTAATAAATATAGCAATTTAGATAAGTATTTAGAGGAAAATTGCGCTTTTGGATGCAAATATTTTGTTGCTAAAAAGAATAAATAGTGATATAATTTTTATAGTAGAAGGAGTATATAAATATGACTGATAAATTAATATATATAATAAATGAAGATGGTATAAGAAGTGAAGCTACTATCTTATCAAAATTTAGATTAGCTAATAATAATGATTATATAGTTTATTCATTAAATGAATTAAATGAAGAAGGAATGATTAAGATTTATGTTTCTGGATTAGTATCAGAAAATGGTGTTTATTCTTCAAAAGAAATAGTAACTGATGAAGAATGGAATAATCTTAAATCTATATTAAAAACATTAGCTAAATCTGAAGAAGAACCATTCCCAGAATCTATTAAATTAGATATAAAATTATTAGGAGAAGAAATAGCAGTAAGAAGACCTAAGAAATTATTAGTTTCTAAGAAATTTGCTGATGTTATTGGCTCTAAGTATGATGAAACATCTGCTGGACCAGAAATAACTCCAGAAGTATCAGTAGTAGCTCCTGTAGAAGAACCAAAAGAACCAGAAATAGAAAAAACTATTAAAATACCTACTTTTGAAGAATTACAAGCTAGAAACAAAACAATTCAAACTGTTATGGAAACTGCTGCTAAAGTAGAAGAACCAAAAATAGAAAAACCAGTAGTAGAAACTCCTATAATAGAACCAAAACCAGCAATTGAAAAACCAGTATATGAATCAAGAGTTCAAAGAGTAGATTATGAAGATCAATTCAAAAAGACTGTTGAACCAGTACTAATGGATGTATATGCAAAACAACAAAAACAAATTGAAGATCTAGAAGAAGAATTATCTAAGACTAAATTTGATTTATTTGAAAAACAAAAAGAAGCTCTTAGTTTAAGTAATGAAAAAGAAGAAATTAAGAGAAAAAATGAAGAACTTGAAGAACAATTAACTGGAGTTCAAAAGAAGATGGATGGTATCCTAAACGTATTACAAGAAAAATAAGAAGTCTAAGACTTCTTTTTTTATTTTTTATATATTTTTTTTTAGAATATTATGATATAATTATTTATAATAAGGTGGTATGTTTTATGGATATAAAAGCTAGATTAATTAATTTCTATAAAAACAATGAATTTATTCAAAAATATATTAAAGGAATGGATTCAAATACTGGAGAAATTATCTTATCTTACAATGGATTAGAAAAGAAAATATCTATTTCTGATTTAGAAAATATAACTGATGAAACTACTGTAATTAGTTTTTTAAATAATACATACCTTAAAGAAGAACCAGTAGTAGAACAACCTATAAGTATGGTAGAACCTAAGGTTATATCTGATGAATTAGACAGAGAAACATTAAATGATGTTAAAATCTTAACAGAGATTAAGAGTAAATCTGGATTAGATAATTTATTAAAAGGATTTGCAATTAACGAATCTACTGGATTAATAGATATAAATAAAGCTATTGAAATAGTAGAAAAGAATACTATTGATGAAGTAGTTAAAGCTGTTAAAGAAAATTATGATTTTGATTTAGATTTGCAAAAATATGATAAAACAGGTAAATATGTTGGTACTCCTTCAGCATCTAGTAGAATAGATGAAGAAAAAATAATGAGTAGTTTTAATAATGTTAGAGTATATTTAGAAGCTGCTATTATGTATCCAGATCAAGCACAATTTACTGAAGAAGATATTAATAATAAAATGAAAGAATATATAGATAAAGTTAGAGCAATATTATATCCAGCTAAGGAAGTAGTAAGACCTACAGTTCCAGTTGCTGAAACAGAACAAACTACTGCTAATCAAAGTGCAGGTTTTGCAGATATATTTGTACTATGTTTAATAGTATTAGTATATGCAATTATTATAGTAAACTTAATATTAAAGTTAGCATAAAGCATATTTAAAATATGCTTTTTTTGTTGTATAATTATAGAGGTAGGTGATTTTATGAAAATTTTAGCAGTAAATGCAGGTAGTTCTTCATTAAAATTCCAATTAGTAGAAATGCCTGAAGAAAAAGTAACTATTAGTGGTTATATAGAAAAAATAGGTTTAAAAGATAGCTTTTGGAATACTAAAGTTAATGGAGAAAAAATAAAGGGCGAAAGATATTTAAAAGATCATGGAGAAGCTGTTAAAGTTTTAATGGAAGAACTATTAAAATATCATGCAGTAGAATCTTTAGATGAAATAGATGGTATAGCAAATAGAGTATTACATGGTGGAGAAAAATATAGTGAATCTGTTATTATTACTGATGAAGTAATTAATGATATAAAAGAATTAACTAAATTAGGACCTCTTCATCATCCAGGTAATTTAGCAGGTATTGAAGCTTTTAAAGAAGCATTGCCAGATGTTAAACAAGTTGCTATATTTGATACAGCATTCCATCAAACAATGCCTAAAGATAAGTATATATTCCCAGTTCCATATGAATGGTATAAAAACTATGGTGTTAGAAAATATGGATTCCATGGAACTAGTCATAAGTTTATAACTGAGTATATGAAAGAAAAACTAGGAAAAGAAGATATTAACTTAATTATCTGCCATATTGGTTCTGGAGCTAGTATTTCGTGCATTAAAGACGGTAAGTGTTATGACACTACTATGGGAATAACTCCTCTAGATGGGCTTATGATGGGTACTAGAAGTGGTTCTATTGATCCATCTATAATTGAATATGTATCTAAAGAATCAGGAATGACAGTAGAAGAAATAACTAATAAGTTAAATAAAGAATCTGGATTACTTGGTATATCTACTTATAGTGATAGAAGAGATGTACTTGAAGGTGCTATGTCTGGTGATGAAATGTGCAAATTAGCGTTAGAAATGTATGATGCTAGAATAGCTAATTATATAGTACAATATTTTATTGAACTAGAAGGCAAAGTTGATGGTATAATATTTACCGCAGGTGCTGGAGAAAATAGTGATCAATTAAGAGAAGATATTACTAATAGATTAAAACCAATAGGTTTAGATATCGATTTAGAATTTAACTCTAAGATTGCTGGTTTTAAAGAAATACATGAAGGTAAAATAAGCACTGATAAATCAAGTATAGATATATATGTTATCCCTACTAATGAAGAATTAATGATGGTTAGAGATACATATAATTTAGTAAAATAGAAAAGAGTAAATATGAAAAAGATTTATAATGAAATTTATGAAAAAATTAAGGAATTCGATAAGATAGTAATAGCTAGACATATAGGAGCAGATATAGATGCTTTAGGAAGTTCTATTGGTTTAAAAGAAGTAATAACTAATACATTTCCTAAAAAGAAAGTATCTGTAATAGGAGCGTATTCTTCTATATTTAAATATATGGGTAAAATGGATAAATTAGATGAAAAAGAAATAAAAGATTCTTTACTAATTGTCTTAGATACTCCAAATATAGTAAGAATAGATGGTATTACTAATCCTAGAGATTTTAAATATATTATTAAAATAGATCATCATCCGGAAGTAGATTCTTTTGAAGATATAAAATGGGTAGAAGAAGATGCTTCATCAGTATGCCAAATGCTAATAGAATTAGTAAATAATACTGATTTAGAAATGAATAAAGTAGCAGCAGAAAAACTATTCATGGGAGTAGTAACAGATACTAACAGATTTATGTATGATTATACTAGTCCTAAAACATTCAGATTAGTTGGAGATTTAATGGAAAAGCAAGAATTAGTTCTTAGACCATTATATGATACTTTATATAGAAGAAATCTAGTAGATGTAAGATTTAATGGTTATGTAGCAGAACATTTAAATGTTACAGAGCATGGCCTTGGATATATCATTATCGATGATGAGACAATTCAGAAGTTCGGTGGAGACACAGCTTTAACTGGTAATATTATAGGTAATTTTAATAATATTAATGAAGTTTTAGTATGGGTATTCTTTACTGAAGATAAGAAGAATAATTTAATAAAGGTTAATGCTAGAAGTAGAGGACCTATTATTAATACATCTTTAGAAAAATTTGGTGGAGGAGGACATATTTATGCCTCTGGAGCTAGATTAACTGATAAGGATGATATAGAGAAAATTATTAAAGAATTAGATAAAGTTTGTGTAGAATATAAAAAAGGAAAATAATATGATTCACGAAATGAAATTAAATAACAGACCATTTAAAAGTATAAAGAATGGTACAAAAACAATAGAACTTAGATTATATGATGAGAAGAGACAACTATTAAAAGTAGATGATTTAATTGAGTTCACAAATAGAGAAACACTTGAAAAAATAACAACTAGAATAGAAGGTTTATATCATTATCCTTCGTTTGAAGAATTATATAAACATTTTGATAAAGTATCTATGGGTTATAAAGAAGATGAAGAAGCAAATCCTAGTGATATGCAAGAATATTATTCTAAAGAAGAACAAGAAAAATATGGTGTTTTAGGAATAAAAATAAAATTAATAGAAAAAGAATAATTAATTATTCTTTTTTTATTTACAAATGAATTATATGTGTTATAATTGAAATTACCAACAGGAGGATAGAAATGCAAAATAATGATTGTATTCACAAATTTAGCGATTGGAAAAAAATAAAAAAAGCAGTATTTGATTGTGAATCTATGGATGAAGATGCTCGTGCTTTAAAAGGTACTAGTTTTCAAAGAAAATGCAAAAAATGTGGCTTTGTAGAAACTAAATTTGAACCAATTAAAAAAGGCGGAAAACATTTAGGTCTTAGATTAGAATGAGATAATGTAAAAAAAGTATAAAATACTTTTTTTATTTTGCGCTTTTGGATGCCATTTTATATTATAATAATATTATATGGGGAGTGTATAGATTATGGAAAATATGAATGTAGGAACAACATTAACTGAATATGGAGAGTTAGAACAAAACATTATTGCAGTTATTAAAAAGTGTAATGAAAAAAATTTAAAAGTAAAATTAAGTGATAGTTATGATGCATCTAATTTATTTAATGTTAAGAATGCTACTAGCGTAAATCATTATGTATTAGATAATGGACTAAATGTATATAAGATATTAAATGGTGATGAGGCAATTGATTATATGATATCATCAGAACCATTATATACAGAAAAGATTTCCATAGATAGCAATAATAAAAAGCATCTTAACAAGTATTATTCTGGAACTTCATGTATAGAATATTCTATGGGTGGTATTGGAAATGCCATTCCTATAGATGTAACTGATTATGTAATGCCTAAACACATTTCATTTTTAGGCCCAAATTATAGAGGCTCAGGATTAGATAAAAATATAGTATCATCTGGAAGTGGATTAGTTACTTCAGGTTACTTTAGACCATACAGTGATAAGGATCTATTAAAAGATTGTACAGATGGAAAATTAATTACTTATTTAACAAAATATGTGCAAAATCCTAGGTTTGCAAGTGAAAAAACTTTAGGTTGTGTTAAAGCCATTACAGCTACTATTGAAAAAGTAAAAGAAAAAGCTAATGAAGTAGAACAAAAAAAAGGATTTTTCAGAAATCTTTTAGCTAAAAATAAAAAACTTGATGAACAAATGGAAATATTTGGAAAACAAGGACAGGTTAGATAATATGGATACAAATAATAACGAAATAGATGATTTAATAAATACTTTTACTGAGCAACCAGAATTAGTTGATAATCTGACTGATGAACAAGTTGAATATTTAACAAAATATTTGGAAGCAAAAATAAAAGAAAAAGAGGAATTTTTAAAATCAAAAGAAGAAGCATAATACTTCTTTTTTTTTATTTAAAAATAGTATATAATAATATTAAAGAATAAGGAGGATTGTTATGATAAGTAATAGAGAATTAGATTTATTAAATAGATATTTTAATGCTGCTAATTATTTAACAGTAGGGCAATTATACTTACTTGATAATCCTTTACTTGAAAGAAAATTAGAATTAAGTGATATAAAGAAAAAGATAGTAGGGCATTTTGGAACTACTGTAGGACAAAACTTTATATATGAACACTTAAATAGAGTAATAGTTAAATATGATTTAGATATGATATATATTTCTGGACCAGGACATGGTGGAAATGCTATGATTGCTAATACATATTTAGAAGGAACATATTCTGAAGTATATAAGGATATTACTCAAGATAAAGAAGGAATGAAAAAACTATTTAAACAATTCTCATTCCCAGGAGGAGTATCTTCACATTGCTCTCCAGAAGTACCTGGATCTATTAATGAGGGGGGAGAACTAGGATATAGTTTAGCTCATGCTTATGGAGCAGTACTTGATAATCCTAATTTAATCGCAGCTTGTGTAGTAGGTGATGGAGAAGCTGAAACAGGACCATTATCTACATCTTGGCATATAAATAAGATAATAAATAAGAAAAAAGACGGGGTAGTATTACCAATATTACATTTGAATGGATATAAAATAAGTAATCCTACTATATTAGCTAGAATATCTAATGAAGAATTAATAGATTTATTTAGGGGATATGGTTATGAACCAATAGTAGTAGAAGGTAGTTCAATAAATAATATGCATAATTTAATGGCTAATGCTATGGATTATGTAATTAGTAAAATAAAAGAAATAAAAAATGAAGATAATGATGATAGACCTGTTTACCCTATGATAATTTTAAAAACACCAAAAGGTTGGACAGGTCCAGAATTTGTTAATGGTAAGAAAGTAGAAGATTCATTTAGATCTCATCAAGTACCATTATTAGTGGATGAGCTTCATCCAGAGAATGTTATGCCTCTTGAAGCATGGTTAAAGAGTTATAAAATTGAAGAGTGTTTTGATAAAGACGGAAAATTGTTCGATGACATTAAAGAAATCATTCCAAAAGGTGAGAAACGTATGGGAAGTAGTCCATATGCCAACGGAGGAAAGCTTCTAAAAGACCTAGATATCCCTAATTTTTCAAAATATATGTTAGATTTTGAAACTCCAGGAAGTGTTATAAAACAAGATACTGAAGAAGCAAGCAAATTCCTGCGTGATATAATGTCAAAAAACGATAATTTTAAGGTATTTTGCCCAGATGAAGCCATGTCCAATAGACTTTATAATATTTTTGATACTCAAAGTAGAAGATTTAATGGTGAAATTTTAGAAACAGATGAAAATTTATCTAAAGATGGCAATATAATTGATTCGTTTTTATCTGAACATGTATGTGAAGGTATGCTTGAAGGATATTTATTAACTGGTAGACATGGATTGTTTGCAAGTTATGAGGCATTTATAAGAATAGTAGACTCAATGGTGTCTCAACATTCTAAATGGATTAAAGTTTGTAATGAATTAGAGTTTAGAAAACCAATAGCATCTCTTAATATATTATTAACATCACATGCATGGCAACAAGATCATAATGGTTACACACACCAAGATCCAGGTTTCTTAAACCATATAACATCTAAAAAGAGTGAAATAATGAGAATGTATTTGCCATGTGATACAAATACACTTATTTCTACATTAGATCATTGTTTAAAAACAAAGAACTATATTAATACAATAGTGGCTTCTAAACATCCAAGATATCAATGGTTTAATAGAAGAGAAGCAATTAATTTATGCACAAATGGATTAGAAATAGTTCCATGGTTAAGTGAAGAAGACCCAGATATAGTATTAGCATCTGCAGGAGAAACACCAACTCTAGAATTATTCGCTGCACATAATATAATTAAAGAATTCTGCCCTAAAATAAAAATAAGAACTATTGTAGTAGTAGATTTATTTAAATTAGAATCATATACTAAATCTCCACATGGATTAGTAGATTTTGATTTTAATAGATATTTCACTACTGATAAACCAGTAATATTTAATTTCCATGGATATCCTAATTTAATACATCAATTAATATATAATAGATATAACAATAACTTTCATGTTCATGGATATAAAGAAGAAGGCACAATAACTACATCATTTGATCAAAGAGTAAGAAATGAAATAGATAGATATCATATTGCAATGTCTGCTCTTAAGTATGTTGATGATAAAAATAAAGAAGAATTAATTAGATATTGTAATAATAAATTAAAGGAACACGAAGAATATATCAAAGAATATGGTGTAGATATGCCAGAGATAGAAAAATTTGTTTTAAAAACAAATAAAAAAGATACTAATTAGTATCTTTTTTATTCTATATTATATTGAGTTAATTTATTATCTTTAATAGCTTTTAATATAGTGTTATATTTTTCTATTAATTGTTCAATTAACATTTCATTATCTACTACATAACCGACATGGTCATTATCACTAAATGAATCTACAAATACTTCTTTAGTTCCATCTGCTTTTTCAAATATTATGAATCCTTTACCAAAACTCTTAAATTCTTTTGAATATTTCTTCATTACTTCATTTTCATCTAATAAAACAGTAATACAAGAATCTACTGTATTCATAACATTATATTTTATTAATTCATTAGTTAATATTCTATCTTTCTTTTCTTCATCTACTATTATAATTCTATTAACTAGAGCTCCTTTTTTCATAGCTTCTACATTATTATGAATATAATCTGTTTCTTCAGGAATATCTATCCATCCATAATCAGGAGTAGTATCTAAACAATAAGCTTTATCTCCTTCTTTTAGAGATAACATCATTTCATTTAGATAATCATATCCTACAAATTTTCTAGCTCTTTCTATTTCTTTCTTTAATAAAATACTAGTTTGACTATAACCACCATCAATAGTTATATTTTCTCCATTTATAAATCCGGATTCTGAACTAGATAAGAAATATACTACATTAGCTACTTCATATGGTTGAGCTATTCTTTCTAATGGAGTCCATAATGGAGCTTCAAACTCTTGTTCTGGAGTATTCATATCTGTATTAATAGCTCCTGGAGCAATTGAATTAACTCTTATTTTCTTTCTACCATAGTTAACGCATAAACATTTAGTTAAACTTATAATAGCACTTTTACTAATACTATAAGACATACTACCAAAAGCACCACTATATGCATCATTACTACTCATTAAAACTATATTTCCACCATTTTTAATATTATTTTGTAATCTAACACTAATTATTAGTGGAGAATAGAAATTACAATTCATTATTGAATTAAAATCATTCATATCAAAGTTAAGAAAGTCATCATTTTCAGAAAACATTCCTGCACTTAATACTACTGTATCGAAATCAACATTTAATATAGAATCAACAAAATTATTTGTTTCGTCTAAATTACAAAAGTTATATGGGCCACATATTTTAAACTTATCTTCACCATATTTCTTTTGTAATTCTTCTATTTGCTTTTTAGAATTGAAATAAGTTCCGTAAACTATATCTCCATTTTCAAGAAATTTAGTTGCGATTGCTCTTCCAATGCCTCTAGAAGCTCCTGTTACTAAAACTGTTTTATTCATAATATCACCTAAGTAAATTATAACATAATAACATGTTTTATGATATAATCTTTTGTGAGGAAGTGATTTAATGGTTGCTTTAATAACAGGAGCTGCTTCAGATATAGGTAAATCTGTAGCATTAACTCTTAATAATAATGGTTATGATTTAGTTCTTTTATATCATAATAAAGAAATAGATTATTTAGATAAATTAAATAATGCTAAGACATTTAAATGTGATATATCTAATGAAGAAGAAATAAAGAATATTATTAATGCTGTGGATAAGATAGATGTATTAATAAACTGTGCTGCTACTTATAGAGATAATGAAATAAAAGATAAAACTAAAGAAGAATTTATGAGAGTACTTGAAGTAAATCTAGTAGGTACATTCTTAGTAACTAAATATGCGGTTAATAAGATGGACAATGGTACTGTTATTAATTTATCTAGTCTAGATTCTACTAGAACTTTTAATAGTTTAAGTGTAGATTATATTGCGTCTAAGGCGGGTGTTAATACATTAACTAAGACATTTAGTTTGGAATATACTAATATTAGATTTATTACTTTATTACTTCCTTGGATTAAGACTAGTTCAGTACTAGAAATGAATCCTGAATATTTAAAAGAAGAAATGAATAAATATAATCAAGATAGATTAATGGAAGTGGATGAAGTATCTAATAAAGTATTAGAAGTTATAAACAGTAATACTCCTTCAGGAAGTATAATTGAGGTGAATTATGATTGATATAGAAACTATTGTTAATAATGAAGAATCATTATTAACTAAAGAATTTAATTTAGTAGATGAAATATGTTTTTATAATAGTAATAAAGTATTAAAAGCTTTTAGAGAAAATAAGGTTAGTGAAACAGATTTTAATTCTACTACTGGATATGGATATAATGATAAGGGTAGAGAGACTATTGAGAATGTATTTAAGACCATTTTTAAGAGTGAAAGTGCATTAGTTAGATCACAATTCATATCTGGGTCTCATGCACTTACAGTGGCTTTATTTGCTCTTTTAAGACCTAATGATTTACTTTTAAGTATAAGTGGATTACCATACGATACTCTTCATGAAGTAATAGGTATTAAAGATAATAATTCTTCTTTAAAGAGTTTTGGTGTTAAATATGATCAAATAGATTTAAAAGATGATGATTTTGATTATGAAAGAATAGAAGATTATCTTAAGAATAATAAAGTAAAAGTAATAGAAATTCAAAGAAGTAAAGGATATTCCACAAGAAAAAGTATATCTTTAAGTAAAATAGAGAAGGTTATTAATTTAATTAAATCTATTGATAAAGATATTATTGTTATGATAGATAATTGTTATTGTGAATTTGTTACTAAAAAAGAACCTACAGAAGTAGGAGCAGATATAGTAGTAGGATCACTAATTAAAAACCTTGGAGGAGGTATATCTCCAAATGGAGCATATATAGTCGGTAAAAAGAGTTTAATAGAACTATGTGGAGAAAGACTTACATTACCTGGAGAAGGTATGGAAGTAGGGCCTACTTTAGGTATTAATAGATCTATATTACAAGGATTATTCTTAGCTCCTAGAGTAGTAGCTAATTCATTAAAAGTAGCAATACTTACTAGTAAAGTAATGGAATCATTTGGTTATGAAGTAGAACCTAAATATAATGATGAAAGAGTAGATATAGTACAAAACATTATATTTAAAGATAAGGATAAGTTAATTAAATATGTACAAGGTATACAAAAGAATTCTCCAATAGATTCACATGTATTATGTATGCCTAGTCCTATGCCAGGATATTCTGATGAAGTAATAATGGCTAGTGGATCATTTACTCAAGGGTCATCAATAGAGTTATCTTGTGATGGACCTCTTAGAGAGCCATATATAGCATATCAACAAGGAAGTATGACTTATGAATATGGTAAACTTGCTTTAATAGGTACATTAATGGAGATAGAGAATGATTGATGAAATAGTAAATAAGACTCACGAAGATATGAAGTTAAATAGAATAAATGATAATTTATATCTTACTAATAAAGAAATAGAAGTCTTAGAGAGATATGATATTAACTATAATACTTCGATTGAAGAGTTAATGTTTAATCTAGAAGAAATATTGAATGAAAATGATTATGAGGATTTAGAAGAAGTATCTAATAGTATTTCTGAATTTAATTATTATCATAATACAAACAAATAAAAACCAAGAGTTTTACTCTTGGTTTTCTTTTACTATAATTGTCTTTGTTATAGTTCCGATATCTATATCTTTATATAGAACTGTATATTTAATTCTATAAGTACCAACTTTATTAATTGTAACAGTACCATCACTTATTGTACAAGAACCATCAGTAGAACAACTCCTTGATGTATTGATTGTACAACTTGCAGATATTTCTTTTCCTGATTTGTTTAATACTGATATTGAATCTATATCAGTAGATGTATTATAAGATACAGTACTATTAGCATCAATTAATAATGTAGTAGTATCTTCAGCAATACTTACAGTATAGTTTTCAGGCCTAATAGAAGATATATCTCCTTGAATATCAACAGATACACCAGGACTTGTAGTATATGGATTATTAGCATATTTTGTCTTAACATAATATGTTGAATCCTCAACTTGTTTTTCAACAGTATAAGTAGTATTTGTTGTATGTGGATATGTAATAACTTCACCTGTTGCATTGTTTCTTACAGATACTTCATAACCAAATGCACCATTAGCTGCTTGCATTTCTGCAAATTTTTCATCTATATGTTGTGCATATAATACTTTATAGTATTCTTTGAAGTAATCAAGTGAAGTAGATTTTGGTTCAGAAGCTGCTTTCCAACTTAATACAATTTTATCTCCACTTTCTTTATATGATAATCCAGAAGGATCATCTAATTTGTTATATCTAATTGATTTAGTTCCTGGTTCAGTACCAGCTTTACAATATTCAGTTACTTTCATATCATCAGGTGTATTATCTCCAGGTAATTGAACTGGATATGTTTCTTTTTCTACAGTTACTCTAACTACAGAACCTGGAACATCAAATGTTTGTTTAGCATCTCTATTTGAAATACCATCAATTATTTGTCTATATAAATTATTCTTTTCATAACCACCAGTATTATAGTAACCAGCAACTGGAGTATCATATCCATACCACAATGCTACAGATATTTCAGGAGTATATCCTGCAGTCCATAAGTCATTAATTGCACTATATGGGAATCCATAAGCTTGAATAACTTCATCTGGGTAGTTTGTAGTACCAGTTTTAGCAGCAAGTTTAACTCCCCAAACAGTACCACCAATATTACCATAACTTTCAACAGCATATAATAATACATCTGTAATCATATATGCAGTAGCATCTGACATAACTCTTGTAGTTTTATTTTTTAAATTAACTGTTTTTCCTGAATCAATATATTCGATTTTTGAAACAGAATATGGTTTAGTATAATAACCACCATTACCAAATGCAGCATATGCACCAGCTAATTGTACAGGGTTTGTTCCATTAAATGCTCCAAGAGCATGTGCTTCATGTAATCTACCTTCACTATCTATTTCAGGTGTCATACCTAAATTTAATACGAATTCTTTTATCTTTCCATTGTCTACTGATTGGAATGCTTTAACCGCAGGTATATTTCTTGATTCAGCTAATGCTTTCTTAAGAGTTATAACACCTTGGTATTGACCATCCCAGTTTTTAAGTCTTGCACCAGAACTATAAGTATAAGTATCATCGTTGAATGGTGTAGATTCACAGAAGTTATTATATTCAATTGCAGGACCATAATCGAATAATGGTTTTGCAGTTGAACCAATTTGTTTATTAATCATAGTAGCAAAGTTAAACATTCTTTCACCGTTTCTGTTTCTTCCACCACCAATAGCTAATATTTCACCAGTTTGTGTACTAACAACACCAACACCAGCTTGAATATAT
>CAMYZX010000003.1 GCA_947304025.1 uncultured Bacillota bacterium | reverse complement strand
CATTTGGTGTTGCAGTAGGATCTGGTCTTGTTCCATCTGTTGTTGTAAACACTGGCACTTCATCTTTTGATCTATTTGGATCTGGGATCACGTTATTTGTTAGATTTTCATCACTTTTTGGTTTTACTGTGAATCCTTGATCTGTTTTATTATCTTTACTTGCTCCTGGATTTTTATATGTTGGGTCGAATGGTGATTTTTCCTTTTCTTTAGCTTTATTTCCACCAGAATTTCCTCCAGTACCACCTGTAGTTGTTGTTTTCTTTGTTGGTGTACTTGGAACTGTTTTTGTAGTTATACTTCCTTCTATTTTATTTTCAGTTGTTTTGATATCTGCTGCTACTCTATTTATTTCATCTAATATTCCATTACATTTAGTAATTGTATCTAAATAGTCTTGTTTATCATGTTGAGTGAATTTATCAAAATAATTATTTGCAGCACCACCCTTCCAAAAAGAATCCTTTTTGGCTACTGAATTATTAACTAAATTATATTGTTCTTCTAAGTCTTTAATAACAATTTTTAAAGCATTTGTTATATCTGCTACTGCATTAAATTTGATAGATGCTCCATCTCCACCACTTACAGGTGTAGTGCTTGGTGTTACAGTTGGTTCTGGTGCAGTTACTGTAGGTGTTGATTCTGGAACTGGTGTAGGAGTTTCTACTGCAGGTGTAGTAGTTTCAGGAGTTTTATTTAGACCTCCTGTTATAATTTTATATACGTCTAGTAAAGTTCTTCCATTATTATTATCCATATTAAACTCCTATATTGTCTCATTCTCAAATGATTCATCAAAATTCTTATATGCATTTTCAGATTGACTTAATAAGTCAGCCATATTTTTATAAAATTGACTATATCCTGAAAAATAATTCATATGTTCTTCTAAAAGTTTAGTACTTTTTGTTGCTGTTGCACTTGTCCAATTAGCATTTAGATCTGATAATAAACTTTTTACTTTATTAATGTCTAAATCTATATTTGATGAAGCTTCATTTAAAGTATTGTATAATTCATTCATTCCTGCATAATTTGCATCTATATCTGAAATACCAGAATAACTATCATAATTATTAGTATTTGTTGGTACTTCTATATCATATTTTTCTACCATATATATCACTCCTATTCACTCATTCTTACATCTGTTTGTTTATAATTTTCAATAACATTATTTAAGAATTTTGATTCTTCTTTTACTGCTTCTTTAAATTCTCCAAATTTAATACTTAAATCAGAAAATTTACTTTTTGCATTCATAGCAGCTTGCCCACCCCATATATCTTCATTTCCTATCTTTGAAGATAATGCTGTTATTTCATCTAGTATTATTTGCATATCACTTGCATATTTATCTAATGCTTGGCTTATAGCCAAAACTTGTTCATAAGTCAGATTTGATCCTTGCATAATATCCTCCTAATAAAAACCGTCTAGGTTAGATTCATTAACTTTTTCATAGGCATTTGCTGCATCTATTAAGTATTGTCCTATTTCATCTATTGATGCTCTTAATATTTTCATATTTTCTATTTCACTTGATACTGCATCAATATATTTTTTAGCATCTTCCCCTTGCCAATAAGTTCTCAAATTACTATTCTCAGTATTTATTTTACCTAATATAGTACCAAAGTCATTTCCTTTTTCTATTATTGCATTTCCTAACGCTCTTGTTTTTGCATAATCAATACTTAAATCCATTATGACACCTCCTAAATAAGAATCAATCTAGATCCATTAACTATACCTGAATTCTTCACATATACATTGTCATCTACTATAGCACCTGATTCAAGTAATACCAATTTATAATTTCCTTCAACTAAGTTTTTTGTTGTACTAATTATAGTATTTTTTATAGTTCCAACTTTCTTGTTAATAGGAATAAATAAATTATAATTTTCATCTAAACTTGGAATGTATAAATTTATTAAAATTTTATTCACAAAAGCCACCTCTATACAATAGAACCCCCGTATCCTATCTAATATAAATTATATAATAATTACAAGTAAAAAGCAATAAAAAAAAGAACCCTTAGGTTCTTTAAATTGTTGGATTAATCTTAGGTCCTATAGGAGCTCCTAAAACATACCACGCTATTATAATGAATAAGAATAGAACTATTATACCTATAAGATATGGAACTAACAATCCATAGCATTTTTTGATACTAAAATCATTCTTATTATATAATCCCATATAACCAACATAAATTGAGAAATAAGGGAATACTGGAGTAATTATATTTGATACTCCAGAAGCTAATCTAAATAATGCTCCTGCAAACTCTGGAGTTATATTAGATTTCATAAATTGAGACATTAATGCTGGTGCAAACATACCCCATTTATCTGCAAATGATGATACAAATATTCCTGATAATACAACTGCAATAAATGAGAATATAATTAATAATATAAATGAGAAATTAGCATCTCTTACTATACTAAATAATATTGCCACAAAAACTTCTCCTATATTACTATATTTAAATATTGCTATCCAAGCAGATGCAAAGAATATTATTAATAATAATTCTCCAATATTATTTAAATTACTAGTTAATATCTTAATAACATCCTTATCATTTTTAATTTGTTTAGTTATATAACCATATACTATTGATGCTATTAATCCAGTAAATGAAATAATGAATAATATACCATTTACAAATGGAGAATTAGCTCCAAATAACTTATTAACATATAACTCTTGTTTATTATCAAGTAATGCTCCTGATAATGGTAATCTAGGTATAATTGCATATGTTGATAATACTGCAACTACTGCAACTACTATTAAAGCTGCTCTTAATCCTTTTTTCTTTAATTTTTCATCTATAACTAATTCATCATCACTAATTCTAACTGGTTTCTTTCTAGAAATAAATTCTGTTATTATAGCTATTAATAATGCTAATAATAAACTTGATATAACTATTAAGAATAAATCTCCACTATATCCATAAGAATAATCATTATTTATAGTCTTAACACTATTTCTGGCTAATTCAACTATACTATAATCTAATGAAGTTATAAATAAATTTATATTTGCTCCTGCTGCTACTGATACAAATGTCATAGTCATACCAATAACTTGACTTCTCTTATATTCAGTAAACATAGCAACAGCTATAGGAATCATAATAACAAATGCTAAATCTTGAGAAAATCCCATTACTATACATAATAATGAGAATATAAAGAACATAACTACTCTTGGAACATATTTAGATATTTTACTAAATACTTCTTTAAGTAATCCTGTCTTTATTAAAGATCCCATTCCTATTAAACCTACTATTACTGTTCCAAGTGGTACAAATTTTAAGAAATTATTAATAGTTTCTCCTAAAATAAACTTTAATCCACTTAAAGTTAATAACGATTTAACAGTTATAATAGTAGTAGAAATTGTTCCACTTTGATTAACATGATATTCTACTCCTTGTAAATTAATTAATGAGAATATAAAACTCAAAAATATTACAATAACGCTAAGTAATATAAAGAACCAAACGGGATGCAATCCTCTTTTTTTCTTTACTTCATCCATACTATTCCTCCACAACCTTTTTAATCTTTTTATTAAACTCAACTCTTGGAAGCATTATAGTTCTTCCACAGTTAACACATTTTATTTTTATATCTACACCCACTCTAACTACTTCAAATAAATTAGTCTTACATGGATGTTCTTTTTTCATTATTACTTTAGATCCTAATTTATAACTATTTTGCATTATGCACCTCTATCTGAGTATATGGAATACTTATCTTATTCTTATCAAAAGTAACTTTTATTTCTTTTAAAATTTTTCTCTTGGCAGTAAATTGATCTTTAATACCTATTACAGCATTAATTCTATATACTACTGAAGAAGAAGCAAGTTCTTCTATACCAGGAGCTAATACTATTTCATCAAACATTTCATCTTTGCTAAGATTTTTAACTATATCTTTTAGAACTCTCTCTACTGTATCATACTCTTCTTCATAAGGAGCATTAACATTAATAACTAACATAATTTTATTTAAACTATAATTAGTTACTTCAGTTATATTTCTATTAGATATAATTCTAACTTCATTAGTTAATGATTTTAATCTAGTAGATTTAAAATTAAAGTTTATTACTTCTCCTTTAAATCCATTTATTTCTACATAATCTCCTAGAGAAAATGTATCTTCCATAATTATTGATATTCCTACTAAAATATCTTTTAATAAATCTTGAAACACTAAACCAATTACTACTGATAAAGCACCAATACTAGTTATTAAAGCCATAGTATTAACATGCCATACAGCAAGCAAACTAATAATAACAACAAGAATAATTACATATTTAGATATATTCTTAAATAATACTAAAACTGTTTTTCTTCTGTTTTTAGCATGTTTAGTTTTTTCAGATTTAATATTAACAACTTTTTTAATTATAGATTTAATAATAAAATATATAATAAATGCTACTAATACAATTATTACACTTTGTATTACTTCTGATGGAATCTTTTTACCAAATATTTCCATAACTCACCTTCTATTCATCTATATCTAAATTCATTATTTCAAGTATTCTATTTAAATCTTGTACATTTTCAAAACTAATAGTAATCTTTTTATCACTAATTTTTACTTTAGTTCCTAATTTTTCTTTTAATTTTCTTTCTACTAATTCATATTTATTATCTTTAGGTTTTCTAACTACTGGAGATACTTTCTTAATACTAGTATCTGAAGATATTTCTTCTAATTCTCTAACACTAAGATCATTCTTCATAGTTAAATCTGCTAATTCATTTATTTTATCTATATTTTCTAATTTACTAAGAACTCTAGCATGTCCCATACTAATTTTATTATATAAAACTAGATCTTGTACATTAGCAGGTAATTTTAATAAACCAAGCATATTAGTTATATGACTTCTACTTTTACCAACTCTTTTAGCTAATTCATCTTGAGTAATATTAGATGCTTCAATTATAGTTTTATAAGCTTTTGCTTCTTCAATAGCAGTTAAATCTTCTCTTTGAAGATTTTCTAATAAACTTATTTGCATCATTTCATCATCAGAGAATTCCTCAATGATTGCAGGTATAGTAGTTAATCCTGCTTTTTTAGATGCTCTAAATCTTCTTTCACCTGCTACTATATCATAACCTTTAATAGTCTTTTTAACTATAATTGGTTGAAATACACCATGTTCTTTAATAGAAGCTGCTAATTCATTTAATGCTTCTTCATCAAATTTCTTTCTAGGCTGATAAGGATTTGGTCTTAATTCATCTAAGTTAAGTTCAACTATAGTATTATTCTTTCTAGCATTATCGACAATATCATTTTCAATATCTTCAAATGTATTTATATTGTCATCACTAAATAATTGTTCTAGCCCTCTACCTAGTGCCTTTCTCTTCTCTTGCATTTCTATCAATAACCTCCTTTGCCAAATTAATATAAGCTGTAGCTCCTCTACTATTTGAATTATAGTATGAAATTGGTTTTCCATGGCTTGGAGCTTCTGCTAATACTATTAATCTTGGTACTATTGTATCATAAACCTTCTCTTTAAAATAACTTCTTATATTTTCTACTACTTCAAGTCCTAATAAAGTTCTTGAATCAAGCATAGTTAATACAACACCCTCAATTGCTAAATCAGGATTAACTTTCTTTCTTGCATCTTGAATTGTATTTAATAATTGCATAATACCTTCTAGTGCTAAGAATTCACATTGAACTGGTATTATTACTGAATCAGATGCTGCTAAAGCATTTTTTGTTTGTATAACTAAACTTGGTGGACAATCTATTAATATATAATCATAATTATCTCTAATTTCATTTAATACTCTTTTTAATTGCATTCCTTTTTGAAAAGTAGGATCTTCTTTTTGAATATTATTCAATTCTGCTTCTAATACACTTAAATTCATATTAGCAGGCATTATATCTAAATTCTTAAATTTTGTTCTTACTATTACTTCATTAGAAGTCTTTTTCATAGTTAGGGCTTCACTAATACTAGCTGATATTCCCTTATCTACTCCAACACTTGTAGTAGCATTACCTTGTGGGTCCATATCTACTATTAAAGTCTTCTTACCTAATAAGCCTAATGAAGCTGCTAAATTTATAGTAGTGGTAGTTTTTCCTACTCCACCTTTTTGATTTACTAAAGATATTATTTTGCCCATATTACCACCTACATATTTTCTTTAATGACTAATATATATTTTATCAAAAAATGACTTTTTTTGAAACGGTTATATTAAAAAAAATTAATATTATTCTAATATTAATTTCTTTTTTGTAGATACTGCAGTAGTACCTTTTTCTAAAACCTTAATTATTTCATCAGGATTTGTTCCTATATCTTCAAATATACTAGGATTAAATCTATCAAATCTTTTTCTTTTAAAAGTCTCAAATGCCTTCTTAAACATTTCTGGATCTTCATGTTTTAAAGTTGCAAAATAGTTTGCTATAACTCCGCTATAAGAATATTTATTAGCATCAGCAAAATCTGAATATACTCCATCTGGCATTATAAATTCTCCAGCCTCATCTATTTCAATTTGATTAATTATTCCTTTCTTAGATTTATATCTTAAATTTGTTAATAAATAATCATCTAAATTTGATAAATATCTAATACTATTAAATTGATCATATATATCAGTATAATATTCTTTTAATCCACTTAAAGCATCTTCTTTAAATAAATTATTCTTTATTAAATAATCTAAGAATAATCTTTCATATAATAAAGAATATACTTCTACATATGAAGATACCCAAGCATAATTACTAATATCTTTAACTGAAGCAAATCTCTTATCTATATTATCTGCAACATGCCCAAATTCATGAGCAAGAGTTCTCATTAAATCTGCATCTGCTAATAATTTTATAGGAGCAGTAATTATAAAATTATTTCTAGTTAAATGGTTAAAAACTGTTTCTCCAGCAGCCATTTCTTTATCTTCAAAACTATCTAAATTAAATCTTAGTATTTTGCCTTCAAAAGCCATTCTTCTAAATTCATCTGCTTGATTAAATTCAGAATCTAAAAAATCACATATAATTGCAAGCATTTGTTCTTCATCTAAGTATAATCTTCTATCTCTATAATAATTAAAATCTCTTTTTTGATATGCTTTAATAACTTTACCAGAAAAAGAATTATGAAAATCTTTATCACTTATGAAATTTTTAATTCTTTTTCTAAATTGTTCAAGTCTTGCTTCTTCATTAGCTCGTTTATATTTATCAAATTTTTCTAGAATTCTTTTTGATTCTTCATCTTTTGTTCCACTAATTTGATATAAAAGTTCTGAGAAAGACTCTAATCTTTCAATATTATCTTTCATAGCTTTAAATTTAGTTATACCAAAACTATCTTTAATAGTATCTAATTCTCTTACAATAGAATCACTACTATCAGTAAATATTTTCATAATTCCTCCTTTCCTAGCATAAAAAGCAGACTAAAAAATTAGTCTTTTTGTAATAATAAAGAATCTACTCCTTTAGCAGCCTTTAAATATATAATATTAGTCATTTCTGTAACTTTATTTATGTCTTTAATATTTTTTAATTTTGCATAGAATCCATCACTAGAAATAAGTGCTTCTCTTTCTTTATCAGACATTCCATCAAAAAAACCAAATCTTTCTAAGTCTGGTAACATATGTGTTGTTTTAAATATATGTACATATAATTCTGCTTTTGGCATCTTTTTTTCTTTAAAACTTTTAGCATAATATTCATCTAATGCTTTCATTATTTCACTAACCTTTGCATTTGATCTCCATCCTTTTTCCACAGATTCTGTGAAATCTTCTATAACTTGCATATGTAATGAGTTTGCTTTTACATATTCAGCTAAATCTGTATCATATTCAGCTATAAGATCACATAAAAAACCAGTTGCATCATCACTAAAAGCTCTATAAGAAGAATAGTTTTCATGAATAGCTTTTTTAGCATTTGTTTTGACAGTTAATACTTCATTAATCATTCTTGAACTGAATAATTCTAATCCTTGTTCATGATTTCTATAATCTTCTACGATATAAGCAAATCCCATAGATTTATCTTTGTTTCTGCATGCAAATGCAGCATTCTTTCTTTCAGATGCATATATTTCATCTATCATCTTTCCAAAGAATTCTTTTTCTGATTCTTCAGTTGCAAAGTTATATTTAGTTATTGCAGTTTCTAAGAAATTTTCTAATTTATTACAATTATTTATAGACATATTGTCCCCCTTACATAATAAATATTAGGGTATCACTAAAACGTATTTTAGTCAATTAAAAAACATTTAATTATATTAAATGTTTAATTATTTTTATGATTATCTAAGTTTTTAGATAAAACTCCTACTACTTCATCATGAACTAAACCATTACTGATTACTGCTCCGTTGATACTTTCATCATATCTTTGGTCGTTTCCAAATAAATCTGTTACTTTTCCACCAGCTTCTTCTACTATTACTTTAGCAGCAGCTATATCACAGTTTTTATGCTTAGTTCCAGGGAATATTGCTAAATTAAAATCACCATTAGCAACGCACATACATGCTCTAATAACACTTCCTAGTCCTACAAAGTATGTTTTCTTTCCTAGTTCTTTAATAGAATCATATAAGTTATATTCTGCTTCAGGCCACATATCTAAATTAGATACACTTCTCATATCATCTAATTCTATATTATTAACAGATATTTTAATTTCATTTCTATAAGCACCTTCACCTTTAATAGCACTATATAAATTATCAGTAAATACATCATATACTACTCCAACAGTAGATACTCCATCAATTACTAAAGCTAATGAGAATACTGCTACTGGTATATGTCTTGCATACATTGCAGTTCCATCTACTGGATCGCAAACCCAAACGTATTCACTTTTTCCAAACTGTTCTTCTTCACCATCTACTGAATGAGCAGGAAATTCTTCTTTAACTCTTTTTATTAACAAACTATTTATTTCAGTATCAGCTTTAGTAACAATAGTTTGATCGTATTTATAATTTGCTCCATTATCTTCGACGAAATATTTCTTCATTATTTTTCCAGCTTCATAGGCAATTTCTTTTGCAAAATCTAGATATTTATTCATATATTATTCCTTCTTTATACTTTTTTATGCACTTTCTACTTGGTTCATATAGATTTTCTGGTAAATTATCTATATCAAACCATTTCCATTCTAGAATAGTTTCTGGTTCCATAGCTTTAGGTTCACCTTCATATTCTTTAACTATAAATCCCACAGTAACATAATGTGCTGTTTCTGTCATATCATCAGATATGCAAAGTAATTCTAAATCTTTTGCTATTAAACTAGTTTCTTCTTCTAATTCTCTTTTAGCAGCATCTACTAATTTTTCCATAAATTCTACTTTTCCACCAGGCATTGTCCAAGTTCCTTGGCCTTGTAATTCACTACTCGCTTTTACTTTATCAGGATTTCTTAACCCTAATAATATTTTATTATTTTTTAATATCATTACTCCTACGCCTACACCAGGTTTCATATAATCATCTCCTTATAATTCTTTCAATCCTTCAAAAAAATGTAATCTACTTTTATCAAATACAGTACTATCATCACCATTATTTATCATATTAATAACTTCATCTATATCAAACCATTTAACTTCTGATAATTCTTCAGTTTGAATCGTAAATTCGTCTTCCTTTTTATTTGTTTTGAAATAATAGAAATATGTAATATGTGAATTAGTATCTTTTATAGATAATTCTTTATCGCCAAATCTATGTAAATCTTCTTTTGCTATATCTATTCCTATTTCTTCTTTAGCTTCTCTTATTGCGGCATCTTCTAATGATTCATGTGCATCAACATGACCTGCACATAATCCCCATTTATTAGGATTAAATCTTTTATTTGCACTTCTCTTTTGAAGTAATACTTGATTATTATCATTTATTATAAAAACTGCTACTTCGTTATGTAATAAGTTTTTATCATGAGCTATATCTTTATCTAATACTTCTCCAGTAAAATTACCATTTTCATCAACTATTTGTATTAATTCCATATTGTCTCCTTATATAGCATTATTATAACAAAAAAAGTCCACTATTGTGAACTTTTTGATGCTTTTAATATATTTTCTAATTTCTTTGGTTCTCTAACTTTCCTGATGGTTCCATCATCATAATAGTCTAATCTTCTTTTACTTAATTCTAAAATCTCAACAACTTCTCCGTTTGATTCATCATATAAGAAAACACTTTCTGAAATTATCTCATCAAAAGAATAATCATCTCTATATGTGCATATTTCACAACACCATATGTTGTTAATTCTATCTCTATATGCATTAAAGAAATATCCCATATTATATCCAAAACTTTCTATATCTTTTGACATATCCAAAGAAAATCTTGTTTTACCTTTTTTAAATTCAAAAGGGCATAAATATATATCAGCAGAAGCTGCTTCAACATGTCTTTTTTCTGCTTCATTTAATTTAAAACTTTCTATACCTTTTATAGTTTCATCTTTATTCATTACGCCTTGAAATAATTTTATATTTCTTTGAAATGTTTTTAAAGCATCCTTTGGTCCTAAACTTCTAAATTTAATATTTTCCATAATTTCCCCCATAAATATGCAAATTATTATATCAAAAAATATAATTTAGTCAACAAAAAAACTCGCATATGCGAGTTTTGAAACACAATATTATCTCTTTGAGAATTGTGGTGCTTTTCTTGCTTTCTTTAATCCTGGTTTCTTTCTTTCTTTAACTCTAGAATCTCTAGTTATTAAACCTTTAGCTTTTAGAATTTTTCTGAAAGAACCATCAGATGTTGGATCTGTATTAATATCGAATTCAAGTAAAGCTTTAACTATACCTAATCTAGTAGCTCCAGCTTGTCCTGAAAATCCGCCACCTTTAACTTCTACTGTAATATCGAATTTATCTTCAGTATTAGTATAAGTTAATGGTTGTTTTAAATCCATTACTAATGTAGGAAATGGAAAATATTCATTAACATCTCTTCCATTAACAACAATTTTTCCTTTACCAGAAACCATTGTTACTTTAGCTATAGAAGATTTACGATGTCCTGTACCTGTATATATTTTACTTGCCATAATACCCTCCTACTTTAATTCCTTTGGTTGTTGAGCTTGTTGTTTATGTTCACTACCTGCATATACAAATAGTTTCTTAATCATAGCTCTACCTAATCTTCCTTTTGGAAGCATTCCTTTAACTGCTCTAGTAATCATTTCTTCAGAGTAATTTTCTCTCATTTCTTTAGCTGTTCTTAATCTTACTCCTCCTGGATAATCACTGTGGTTAAAATAAACTTTATCTTCAAGTTTATTTCCAGTTAAATTAACTTTTGAAGCATTGATTACGATTACGTAATCACCACAATCAACATTTGGTGTATAAATTGCTTTGTGTTTTCCACGTAAAACTGTAGCTACTTTTGAAGCTAAACGTCCTAAATTTTGTCCGTCAGCATCAATAACATACCATTCACGTTTTACATCTGACTCTTTTGCCATAAATGTATTCATTTTCTTTTTCCCTTTCTTTATTAGAATTAGTATTTCCCGGGTACTAATTCCTTTTGTGGGGTTTTTAAATGTACCGATTAAAATAATACTAAATTTTAGTAAAATAGTCAATATAATTATGTAAAATATTACTATTTTTACTTGATTATACACTAAAAACAAGTTATAATTATTCTTGTTCGGAGGTATTCAATGAGAGTAATAAAAGCAAATTTACCAGATGGTGTTAGAAAAAGATTCGAAACAAGAATAGGTAAAAAAGTAAAAGTTGTTAATAAAAAATATTGTAAGAAGAAAAATACTTCTAAAAAAGAAAAATAATCTCGTAAGAGATTATTTTTTTATTATTACAACTTTTACTGTTGAAATCTTAGGTTCATATATAACTCTATTGTCACTACCTACTACTTTTACTTTAACTTCATGTGTTCCTTCTTCGTAACCTTTTAAGTCTACATATGCCTCTATATCACTTGATTTTATTTCTGATATTACTGATTCAGTACCCTTTAATATTACTGGTATTTCATTAACAGAATCATTAGATACTTGAACTACATAATCTCCACCTAAATTTCTAGAACTTAATCTAACTCCAGAAATTTCTTTTGAAGATTCATCTCCTAATGATACATCAACATTTACTGTAGTTATAGATAATTTTCTTATATTCTTAGGTTTCTTTAATGTTTCTGTATATTTTTTATTATTATTTAAGTTATTAACATCTATTTCTACTTCAATATTGTTTATCTTATCTAATGCTTCTTGTTTACCATATAAAGTAACTGTTTCAGCACTTTGATTAATTTTTTCAATTGATTTACCAAATACTATATTTTCAATTCCTTTTGGTACTATTACAATTGGAACTTCTTTACTTGGTGATTCAATATTAACTACTGCTCTTACTGTAGATGGTACTAATTCTACATCTAATCTCTTACCATCTGAGTCAAAAGCTACTATTGGAACTTCATTAGTTCCTCTTAATAAATTTTCTCCAACTTGTGGATCAGTTAACTTATTAACATCTACTAATGCTTTTACTGAAGCAACTTTATTTATAGTTTCTTCTTTACCCTTAACGATTACTTCGTTAATAGTTATTCTATCTTCTGCTTCTTCTTTTGTTCCTGTTTCTTCATTACCTGTTTTTAATTTGTATAATTGTACTGATTTAACAGATAATTCTGAATCTAAATCTGTTAAATTCATAACTTCTTCAGTAACACTCATAGTTCTAGATTTCTTAGGACTAATAGTTACTCTTACTGTAGATGGATCTAGTTTATATTGAACTGATGTGATTGCTTGTTTATATTTTAAATCAACATCATATGATCCAACACCTAAATCACTTAAATCTACTACTACTGTTTGTGTAGGTAATTGATTTGCTAAATAAATATTAGCTTTATTACCAATCATAGTAATATCAACAGTTTCAGGTATACCTTCAACTACATACTCTTCTTCATTATAATTTGCTACAACTGGTTGATCATATAATACTTTAGCATTAGTTTCTAGTAATGAATTACTTCTTCCTTGTATATAATAACAAAGAGCTACTGCTAAAATTAATGAAATTATAATAATTCCTTTTTTTGATTTAGAAACTATTTCTAATGGTTGTCCTATAGTTTTAATCTTATTTCCCATATTAACAAAGAATTTTGTTATAGGAACTATAACTTTTTTATCAAAAAATTTATATATTTTCTTAATTAATTTCATCTACATCATCCTCCTCATTCTCTTTTTCTATAACGAATGTTTCAGATTTTGGCATTAATTCATCTAATATAATTAATTTTACTTCATCAACAGATAAATTATAGTTTAATTTACCTCCGATAGCTACTGAAATTCTTCCTGTTTCTTCAGAAACAATGATAGCTATAGCATCACTTTCTTCAGATATACCAATAGCTGCTCTATGTCTTGTACCTAATCTCTTACTAAATTTCATATCTACTGTAGTAGGGAATACTGCTCCAGCACATGTGATCTTATCTCCTTGGATAATTACTCCACCATCATGAAGTGGATTATCTGGGAAGAATATAGCACATAATAATTCGTTAGAAATGTCTGCATATATCTTTTTAGCTTTCTCTATATAACTAGATAAACTAGTATCTCTTTCAAATACTATTAATGCTCCTATTCTATTTTTTCTTAAATAATCAAGAGTTATTCCAAGTTCTGTAATTACTCTTTCTCTTTCTGTTACTGATAGAGTTTTATGTCTACCTAATAAATTTGTTTTACCTATTTGTTCTAATGTATTTCTAATTTCTGGTTGAAATATAATAATTATTGCTAATGGTCCCCAAGTTATTAAGTATTCAAATAATAATCCTATAGTAACTAAACCAAAATAATCACTTATTAATTTAATAATTACTACTACTATTATTCCTTTTACTAACATGGATAATTTAACATTTTTTCTTATACTTCTTAATAAATAATACATTATTACCCAAACTATACATATATCAATTATCTTTTTAACAATTGATAAAACTGAATCTAATGTCATATATTCCTCCTTAAATCCTATTATTCTTTTTATTATTAATATAAACAATTAACACTATTAAAAGTCCTACAGTAATGATACCAGATATCATTATTACTGAATATTTGATATTTACTTCAAATAATCCAAAATTAAATTTCTTTGATGTGTCTGTCTCGCTCTTATTAAAAGATATTTTTATATCTTTTAAATCTTGTTCTTTTTTTATAGTCCAAATATAAGTTTTACCTTCTACTCTTTCAGCATTAGTTTCTGTTACCATATATGGAACATAAATTCTTATTTCTATTGATTCATATGGTAATGATTTGCTTGATTCATCTGTTAATTTAACATCTTGTTCATATTCTAATGTAACTATATTATCTTTTTCTGTTATATTAACTTCTTTAATTAGATCTGTTTTAAAATAATTCCTATATTCTTCTAACGAATCAAAAGATATAGATGCTGTTGATTCAACAATATTATCATCTTCTATAGTTGTAAAAGTATATTCTTTATCTTTTATCTTATTTGCTTGAAATAATGAATTTGCAGCCACTTTTGCATTTTGACCTGTTTTAACTTTAAACAAATTAATTTCTTCATAAGCTACTACTGTTTCATTAACTGATAAGTCTTCATTAATATATAAATTATATTTAACAGAACACCCACTTAATAAAATTGTTACTAGTATTAATAAAAAAATCTTCTTTTTCATATATCTCTCCTAGTACTATAAAATTATAACATAATTTTTGATTTTTACATAGGTTAAATTATAAAAAAATAAAGTAATCTTTTGATTACTTTATATTTTTTACTTCTTCCTTTAATATATCAAATAATACTTTTTTAAATCCTATTTTTGAATTTTTTAAAGCAAAGTGTTGTACTAAACCAAATCCAGGATATTCATTACCTTCGATCATTACAGGGCCTTTATCAGTAAAACCAATATCCCAACCTATAAATCTAACTTCAGGTACTAATAAAGCTGCTTCTTTGCACATATCAAATGCTTTTTTAACATCTTTAATACATACTTCTTTAAACTTTTTATGAGTTAATGGATGTTCTTCATAAACATTTCCATAATCATCAATTACATTACTATCTATATAACCATCTTCTCCAAAAGAAAAATATAAATCATGACTACTTCCAATTACTCCATCTTTACCTTGATTAACTCTTAAAGCATTTCCTACAATATATACTTTACCATCTTTTAATAAAGTCATAACTCTAAAACAATTAACTGCATTTGGATTAATTTCATCTAATTCCCTACTTTGAATTATTTCCTCTTCAACTAGATAGAATTCTTTTTTAATTAACTTATTATATAGTTTTAAGGCATCATATTCACTAACTTTTATCTTTTCTACTTGATATCCGCCTTCACCTTTAGGATTCTTAGCAAATACATTCTTTTTATCTCTAATGAATTCTCTAAATTCCTCAAAACCAGTTATTCTTAAATCAATATAATCTCTTTTAATATATTTATTAAATATTTTATTAAATAAGATTTTATCATTAAATACTATTACATACTCTAAATTATTAAGATAATTAACTATTTTATTAAAAGATTTAATAGTAACAAAAGTATCTTTTTCTTTAGAACTTAAATTAATATAATCTCCTCTAAAATAATCTGTATATCCAGATCCTCTTGTTAAAGTATTAAGAACTATATCTGTTTTAATAAAGAATTTAGATTTACCTGTATTTTTATGAATTAAATCAACATGTTTATTAAATCTATCTGTATCTAAATGTTTGAATCTATTTAATAATAAACCCATATTAATCCTCCTTATATGTTATAGGATTACTATTTCCTATATTAATTAATGTCTCTGATAAAGTATTATTATTAAAATCAGCCACTTTTCCTAAAGTAAGTTCATCTCCTAAAACTACTACTTCATCATCTATTTTTACTTTATTATCTATTTCAATTGCCATCATATTCATAGCAATTTCCCCAACAGAATAATATTTATTACCATTAATTAATACATATCTCTTATTTTTACCTATACCATTACTATATCCAATAGGTAATATAGCCACTTTAGTATCTTTAGTTACTTTAGTAGCACCATATCCTATTGTTTCCCCAGACTTAATATTTTTGATTTGTAATATACGTGTTACAAACTTCATACATGGTTTTACGTCTATGCTTATATTTGTGGTTAATTTACTTAATTTATATTTTCTTTGATAATATCTATTTCTTAGATTTCTTAATTTATTTTTTAAACCAGATTTACTTATAAATGGACATACATTATATCCATATAGAAGTATTCCACATCTTAAAGTATTAACGCTTTCTAATTTCTTATGAGTTAATATAATAACACTACTAGAGAAATGTACCATTGGTATTTCACTTAAATCTACTAAACTAGTTAGTTCTTTAAATTTTCTTACTTGTCTATCATAATATGGATCAAATAACCCAATAGTAGAAAAATGAGAATAAATACCCTCTAAAGTATATTTAGATTCTTTAATAGCATTTACTGCATATACTACTTCTGCACTATCTTTAAAACCTAATCTATTCATACCAGTATCAAGTTTTAAATGTATTTTTAAATTATAATTTTTATTTATTAATTCTTTTAAATAATTAATATCATGAACTGTTATAGTTAAATTATTTTCTTTAGCTATATCTAATTCACTTATTAATATAGGACATAATAATAAAATTGGTATAGTTTTATTTATTTTTCTTATTTCTAAAGCTTCATCCAAACTAAATACTGCTAAATAGTTAAATCCATTATCTATTATTTGATTAACTACTTTCATTCCATGTCCATAAGCATTACCCTTAAGTACTGCCATATAATATTTATAATCTTTAAAAGTACTAGTAATAACTCTAGCATTATTACCTATATTACTTAAATCTACTATTACATTATTCTTCATTTTTTTTACCTCTTTTAAATTTTGATAATATTTTCTTAAAGAAGTCTTTACCTAATACTTCATCAATTAATCCTGTAAAATGACCGATTAATAAATATATTCCTACACCAGCAAGACATATAATACCTACTTCTCCAATCAATAACCAACGATTAACTAAAGTAGTAAATAAGAATTTCTTTATTAATATTAATACTCCTGCCATTACTAATGTGCCTAATATAGATTTAAATAAAGTACTGAATATATTTCCATATTTAAACTTAAAGTCTTTTCTTAAAGATATAGCTACGATTAATTCTGATATTAATAATCCTGTCATTGTAGCAAATAATGATCCTAAATATGGAGGTATTCCTATTTTATTTAAGAATAATATCATTGGTATATCTAAAATAATATTAATTACTATACCTGTTAGTGTATTTATATATACCAATTTAAATTTCTTCATACCTTGTAATATCATATTTATTACTAATTGTAGAGAGAATAATATACTTGTTACAGACATAACCATTAATACATATTTTCCTTCATGAGATGTTCCATAGAATATTCTATAGGCCTCTGAAGCAAATATAATTAAACAAGCAGATAAAGGAATACTAACTGTAAGAATAATATTAATTGCTTGATTAAATTTTCTATTTAATTCATCAAATTTCTTTTCAGTAAAACTAGTTACTACAAAAGGAATAACACTTGTACATAAACCTATTGCTAAAGCGTTTATAATCATACATATTTTAGGAGTCCATGTTACTACTATACTAGCTAAATATTCACTCTTAGTAGCAGTATATCCTATCATGTATAATCCTTTAATAATTAATTTTTGATCTGTTATTTCATATATATTTTGTGTTACTGATACTATTATTATAGGAATAGAATATTTAATAATTTTTCCTATTATTCTTTTATCTTTTTCAGTTGCTTCAGTTAAAGAAGTAACTCCTTCTTTTAGTTGTAATCTTGATTTAGATAATTTAATTCTTAAGAATATAAATGCACATATTCCACCAATAACTGTACCTGATAATGCTACTGATACTCCTATAGGAACACTATAATGTAATAAATTGATTGCAACATAAGAACCTACTAATACTACTATTATTCTAGCTATTTGTTCAATTAATTGGCTATATGATGGATCATTTAAATATTTATTACCTTGTAAATATCCTCTAAGTACACTTAAGAAAGGAATAATTAATAAACAGAATGATATAGTTCTAACAACTAAAACTATACTATTAACATCTGTACCATCTTCAAGATCTCCTACAAAGAATAATCCAATATATTTAGCAAATATAAACATTAATAAGAAGCATACTACTGCGATTATACCTATTAGTTTATTAGCCAAATGGAATGTCTTTTCTCTATCATTAAATTTCTTTAAAGTATTATATTCTGCAATTATAATAGCAACTGCAGTAGGTATACCACTAATAGATATATTTAAGAATAAATTATATACATTATAAGCATATGAATATAATACTCCACCATCAGTTCCTATTATTTTATAAAAAGGTATAACATATAGTGCTCCTAATATCTTAGTTATCAATATAGATATATAAGCAACTACTGTTCCCTCAACAAAACTATTCTTTTTCATATATTTCACCATTTTAATTATACCAAAAAAAAGATATAAAAACTAGTTTTATATCTTTTTATTTTACCATCCACAAGGATTTGAATAATATCCACTATAATATGTTGTTCTATCATAATATGATGTCCAGTTCGGAGGGAAGTTAATATAAGCTCCAGGATCTGTAGTTTGCCATCTACTAATACATGAATTTAAACCTATACATAAATTCAAATGTAAATGTGCTCCATAACTGTTTCCTGTATTACCAACAAATCCAATTACTGAATCTTTAGTAACTATATCTCCAACATTAACATTTATTCCACTTAAGTGTCCATATAATGAAGTATAATTTTGTCCATTAATATAGTGTTGAATAACTATTTTATTACCATATCCTCCATTATAACCATATTCTGCGAATACTACTTTACCATCAGAAATAGAATATACTGGTGTTCCTTCAGCAGCACCTATATCTACTCCAGAGTGACTTCTACATTCCCCACCATAACTATATAAATAATCTGAATACCATGTACTTGTCATATAACCTGATTGAAGTGGTCTCCAGAATCTAGTACCTACTGGTAATTGTTCATTAGCACATACTGATATATCATCTGATTCATCACATCCTGCATCTAAATAGAATTGAATAATTGATTTAGAAGCTTCTATATCTTTTTCAATTGAATCTTCTTCTTCACTTAAATTTTCAGCTTCCATTTGTAGTAAATATAATTTACTTCTTAATTCGTCTTGTAATTTCTTTAATGAATCTTCTTTAGCATGTAATTCTTCAATTGCTTTTTTACTTTCTTCAATCAATCTATGCATTTCATTTATTAAGTTGTTATTATATCTAGTCATTTGTTCAGTAACAGTAGCTCTATATATAAAGTCTGTTATAGAACTAGCACTAAATAAATATTCTAATAATTCAGATTCTCCATTAGAAACTTGATAATATTTCATAACAGCTTTTATTTGCCCATCTTTATTTTCAATTTCTAATTTCAATTCCATTATTTTTCTGTTTAATTCTTCTATATCAGCTTCTGCTTGGGCTATTTCACCATAAACTTCATTTATTCTTTCATTTGTATAACCTTGTTCATTTTGGTTATTATTTATTTCATTTTGTTTCTCTATATATGCTTGTTCTAAAGCATCATATTCTCTTTTTAAATCTCCTAATGTCTTAGCACTTACATTGATAGGAATTAACAGTGCTATCATTAAGAATGCTAATAATTTTTTATATTTCATTATATCTTTAAGTATTTTCTAACTGCCCTGTTACTACCTATCATACCAACAATGGCACCTATTATTAATAATACTACTGATATATTTAAAACAAATGGGAATGGTTTTACTAATCTAATAAATTGTGAGAATATTTTTCCACCTGTTTTTTCATATAAGAATGAATATCCATAAATAGTTGCTAGTATAGGGATTATTGATCCAAGTATTCCTATTATTAAACCTTCTATAGCAAAAGGTTGTTTAATAGAGAAGTTAGATGCACCAACTAATCTCTTTATTTCTATTTCTTCTTGTCTACTAAATATAGTTATTTTAATAGTATTAGCTATTAAGAATGCAGTTACTATTACTAATCCTATAACTATAACTATTAATACTTTTCTAAGTATATCAAATATAGAAACCATGGAATCAACCATTCCTTCTCCATATTTAACTATTTCTATACCATCAATTTTCTTTATCTTTTCTGCAGTTTTTTCTATCTTATCTAAATCTTTTACTTTAATTGAATAAGTATCACTTAAAGGATTCTCTTCTTCTCCCCATGAAGAAATAATACTATTAAATGTCTCTGAAGATTCTTTCATCTCTTTAGCAATATCCTTTTTATTTGCATATGTAATAGTGTCTATATTAGATAATTTTTTAATTTCCTTTAATATTTCTTCCTCTTTTTCTTCAGAAGCACTATTTTCTATGAATGCTACTATTGTAAAATCATCACTAATTAATTTAGTAAAGTTTTCTACGTTTAATGAACCTATTATTGCTACTGATACTAATAATAAAGTAACAGTAATACAAGAAATTGAAGCTAACGATAAGCTTAAATTTCTAAATACATTTTTAAAACCATCTCTTATATTTCTTCCTAATATTCTAATGTTTTTCATTCTTATCGTAAGTTCCTTTCTCATAATCTTTCTTAAGAGTACCTTTATCTAAAAGAATAACTCTCTTCTTCATTTTATTAACAACATCTCTATCGTGTGTAACAACTAATACTGTTGTTCCTAAATCATTAATTACTTCAAGAACTTTCATTATTTCTAGAGATGTATCTGGGTCTAAGTTTCCAGTAGGTTCATCACATATTAATAATTTTGGTGAATTAACTATAGCTCTTGCTATAGATACTCTTTGTTGTTCTCCTCCTGATAATTCATTTGGATAACTCTTTGCTTTTTCCTTCAATCCAACCAATTCTAATGCTTTTAATGTTTTTGCTCTTATTTCATCTTTTGGTAATCCATACATTTCAAGAGCAAATGCAACGTTTTCATAAGCAGTTAATTTAGGTAATAATTTAAAGTCTTGGAATACTATTCCTAATTTTCTTCTTAATTTATATACTTTTCTATTTCTTAATTTACCTACATTAACTCCACCTATCATTATTTCTCCTTTAGTAGGTTTTTCTTCTCTATATAACATTTTTATAAGAGTAGATTTACCACTACCAGAAGCTCCAATGATGAATGCAAAGTCACCTTTTTTAATTTCTAGATTTAAGTTATATACAGCAGTTACACCTGTTTTATATACTTTTTCTACATCTGTAAATTTTATAAACTCCATATTACTATACTCCCTTCTTTTTGTGTTTATTTTCACCATATACTTGATATGAATCTGTTATTGTTATAAATGCATTTGGATCAATAGAAAGTATTCCCTCTCTTACTTTATAAAATTCTAAAGTAGGAACTACTACCATTAATACATCTTGTTTATTATTAGAATATCCACCAATTGCATCTAACACTGTTATTCCTTTAGATAAAGTATCAGTAATATATTCTTTTACTTCATCTACTTTATCAGTAACAACAAAGAATGTTTTATTACTTGAAATACCTAATACTACTTTATCAGTTAAAATACTAATAATATATAAATCAATTAAGGCATATAATGCTATTCTATATCCTAAAACAAATCCTCCTAGAATAATTATAATTCCATTTATAATAGCATATAAATTTCCATGAGAGAATTTTAATTTCTTAGATATAATATGAATAATTGTATCTACTCCACCAGTACTTAATCCTGATCTGCTAGATAACCCATTAGCTATACCTATTAAAAAACCACCACATATAACAACAAGCATCATATCTTTAGTAGGTATAGTAAAACCTATAACCATATCTTTAGTTAATTCTACAAATAATGGTGCTAGAATTGAACCTACTATAGAATTAATAGTAAATCTTTTATCCATAAAAATTGCACTAAGTATCAAACTAATTACAGATAAAGCTGCAATTGTAATTGAAGGTCTTAAAAAGTCTTTTAATAGAATTGCTATACCTCCTGATCCACCAAGAATCAATCCAGTATTAACAAAGAACATATTATATGCTACTGCATATATAAATAATGCAATTATAAGCATAATATATCTTTTTATCAAATCTTTGTTCTCTACTTTATTTAATAGACTATTAATATCTACTTTTTCTTTCATTATTCAATCCCTTTCTTTAAATATTCTTCTATAAATTCATCTATATAACCGTCTAATACTTTATTAACATCTACTTTTTCATAATCTGTTCTATGATCTTTTACTAAAGTATATGGGCACATAATATAACTTCTTATTTGTGAACCAAAATTAATATCACTTTGAGTTCCTAATTCTTTTTCTTTTTCTATTCTCTTTTTCTCTTCTTCAAGAGCAATTAACTTACTCTTTAATACTTTTAACGCTAATTCTTTATTCTTTAATTGACTTCTTTCATTTTGACAAGTAACTACTATTCCTGTAGGAATATGTGTAATTCTAACAGCACTATCTGTTGTATTTACTCCTTGTCCTCCTGCTCCAGTACTTCTATATACATCTATTCTTAAATCTTGTTCTTTAATTTCTATATTAATTGAATCATCAAGTTCAGGTGTTACTTCTACTGAAGCAAATGATGTATGTCTTCTTTTATTTGAATCAAATGGAGAAATTCTTACTAAACGGTGAACACCTCTTTCTCCTTTTAAATAACCATACGCATTTAATCCTTTTACTAATATAGTTACTTTCTTTAATCCTGCTTCTTCTCCAGGGAGTTCATCTATTACTTCTACTTTAAAATTATTTCTTTCAGCATATCTTTCATACATTCTAAGTAACATACTAACCCAATCACAAGCTTCAGTTCCTCCTGCTCCTGAGTGTAATTCTAAGAATGCATTATTTGAATCATATTCACCAGATAACTTAGTATCTAGTTCTAATCTATTAACATTCTTAGATAACTCTTCTAGTGTATCAATTAGATCATATTTATATGATTCATCCGCTTCAATTAATTCTTTATATGTTTCTAACTCTTCTTTTATATTCTTTATTTCACTAGTAGATTTCTTTAAATCTCCTAATCTCTTTACTACGGTATTAGAGTCTTCTCTACTCCAAAAATTGCTTTCTAAAGTTTCTTTTTCTAATTTTTCTATTTCAATTGACTTATTATCGACGTCAAAGTAACCTCCATATTGTATCTACTTTAACCAATAATTCATCTATCGTCTTATTAACATCCATATTATTCACCATAACAAATTATAACATATTTTGACAATAAAAAAAAGAGACATTTGTCTCATTTTTTATTAAGCTAATTCTACAGTAGCTCCAAGTTCTTCTAATTGTTTCTTGATTTCTTCTGCTTCTTCTTTAGCGATGTTTTCTTTAACAGCACCACCGTTATCAGCTATATCTTTAGCTTCTTTTAATCCTAAACCAGTTATATCTCTGATTAATTTGATTACTGGGATTTTTTGTCCACCAGCTGAAGTTAAGTTAACTGTAACTGTAGATGGTTCATCTGATCCAGCACCAGCAGCAGGAGCTGCAGCTACTGCAACAGCAGTAGGATCAATACCATATTCTTCTTTCATAGCGTCTACTAATTCTTTAATTTCTAATAAACTCATTTCGTTTAATGAAGCGATAAAATCTTTTGCATTTAACTTTGCCATAATATTTTTCCTCCTATTTTCTTATTTACTTTCTTCTTTTTGTTCGCTAAGTAAATTTAAAGCGATAGATAAATCTTTGACTGTACCGATAAGTCCAGTAGCAAGCATAGTAAGTAATCCTTCTCTTGATGGTAATGCAGCTAACTTCTTGATTGTATCAAGATCTGTAACTTCCCCATCAACGATTCCTCCTTTTATTTCAAGAGCACTATGTTCCTTAGCAAAATCACTAAGTGTCTTGATTGGAGCAACTGAATCATTTGAATATGCCATAGCACTAGGACCTTCTAGGCAATCATCAAGATTGTAGTTTAGGCTATCTAATGCTCTTTTTGTTAAAGTGTTCTTCCAAACTTTATACTTAGCACCATTATCTCTAAGGGCCTTTCTAAGTTCAGCAGTTTCTTCAGCAGTAAGACCACGATAGTCAAACAAGATAAATGAAGCTGAATCTTTAGCAACATTAGTAATTTCATCAATTACTGTTTGCTTTGCTTCAAGTATTTTTGCGTTTGCCACTTGCTTTCCTCCTTGCTTTTTTATATTAAAAAAGTCTTTGCGAAACGGCAAAGACTTATATTTTATAAGTATAAGATTTTGCCCTCGGTAAGAAATTAAGTTCATAGAACACTTACTGTCTTCGGTTCAAACTTTTTTAATAACGTAATTTATTATAATAGACAAATATTAGTTTGTCAATGTATTTATGTCAATTTTTATTCCAGGTCCCATAGTTGATGATACTGAAACATTTTTAATAAATTGACCTTTAACTGTAGTTGGTTTAGATTTGATAATAACATTCATGAATGCATCTAAGTTTTCAACTAACTTTTTAGCATCGAATGATACTTTACCAATGATAGCATGTACATTACCATAACTATCAGTTCTAAATTCAATTCTACCTTTTTTAACATCTTCAATTGCTTTAGCAACGTCAGTTGTTACAGTACCAGTTTTAGGATTAGGCATTAAACCTCTAGGTCCTAATAACTTACCGATTTTACCTAGTAAAGGCATCATTTCTGGAGTAGCTATAATAACATCGAAATCTAACCAGTTTTCTTTAGCTATCTTATCGATTAAATCTTCTCCTCCAACAAATTCAGCACCTGCAGCACTTGCAGCTTTACTTTGTGCATCGTTTTTAGTTAATACTAATACTCTCTTAGCTTTACCAGTTCCATTTGGAAGAACTAAAGCTCCTCTAACTTGTTGATCAGTCTTTTTAGTATCTACATTTAATCTTACTGCTATTTCAACAGAACCATCAAAATTAGAAGTACTAGTCTTTTTAACTAATTCTATAGCTTCTTCTTTAGTATAAGCTTTATGCTTTTCTACTAATTCCATAGCTTTTATATATTTTTTACCTTTCTTCATATTTACCTCCTTGTGGTATTAACGATTTCTCTCCCACTTATTCATTAATCTTTAATTTCGATACCCATGTTTTTAGCAGTACCTTCAATTATCTTCATAGCAGCATCGATATCATAAGCATTTAAGTCTTCCATCTTAGTTTCTGCTATTTCTCGTAATTGATCTCTAGTTATAGATCCAGCAATATCTTTAGATCCAGTAGCTGATGCTTTTTGAACATGAGCAGCTTTCTTAATTAAGAATGCAGCTGGAGAAGTCTTAACTTTGAAATCAAATGATCTATCTTCATAGATGTATACTTCTACAGGAACGATATCTCCCATCTTATCTTTTGTAGCATCATTAAATCTTGTACAAAATTCTGGTAGAGCTATACCGAATGGTCCTAAAGCAGTTCCAACTGGTGGAGCAGCTGTAGCTTTTCCTGCAGGTATTTGAAGTTTTACCTTATTTAATAATTCCTTTGCCACGAAAAACACCTCCTATTAAATTTTTTTCGCGAGTGGTACAAATGACTATATGCCTCCCACTTCATCTATATATAAAATACATAGTTGCCAATATAATATACCATTATTTTAATGGTTTTGCAATAACTATTTATCAAGTTCTATTTGAGTTAACTCTGCTTCTACAGTAGTTTCTTGTCCAAATAAGTCGATTGATAACTTAGCCATGTTATTTTCTTTATCTATTTCAAGTACTTTACCTGTCATTAACTTGAATGGACCATCAATAAGTTTAATCTTATCTCCCTCTTTTAAGTCAACAACAACTGGTTTATCAGTTACTCCAATAGTTTTAAGAATATTATCTATTTCATGCTTATATAATGGGAATGGTTTAGCTCCCTTACCAGATGATCCAAGGAAACCTGTAACACCTGGAGTATTTCTAACCACATACCATGCTTCATCAGTCATAATCATTTCTACAAGTACATAACCTGGAAATAATTTCTTAACTTTTTCCTTTTTAACTCCATCTTTTATTTCGATTTCTGTTTTTTCAGGAACGATTACTCTAAATATATAATCTTGCATGTTCATAGATTGAATACGCATATCTAATTTTTCTTTAACTTTATTCTCATGTCCAGAATAAGTATTAACTACATACCATTGTTTTTCTTCCATAATTAAAACCACCCTTTAATTGTTTCTACTATTGAATGAAAATCAATCATCTTAACTAAAACAATGACATATTGAATTAACATAAAGAATAATGCGAAGAATAATATTGTTATTACAGTAACTAAAACATTCTTCCATAGTTCTTTACCTTTACACCATCTTATTCTTTTGATTTCTGATTTCATATCAGAGAAAAAATCTTTAACTTTTTCCATAATTTCACCTTTTATTTCAAAATAAAAAACACTTTCCTCGTGCTTCTGCATATAATTTAACATAAATTATATGTTTAGTCAATAGAAATAAGTGTTTTTTTACTTTAATTTATCATATCAATAAATTCATCTAAAGATGTTGAATCATATATGTGATATCTAGGTATTTTATACTTATCATTATCTCTAGTAGCAGAGTATCCTCCACCAGTAAATGCTACTTTATATCCCATTTCTTTTAAAGCAGTAATTACTTTGTCATTATAGACATACATTGGATAACAGAAAGCATTATCAGTGCCTATTTCATATTTAGATGTAGCTAGATCATTTTTTATTTCTTCAAGTGAAGAACATAATAATTTAGATCCTCTTTCTTCACTATCACACCATCCACCTTCATGCATATTATATGTATGAGATTCAACATCAAGGTTTGGAGATATATAGTTTTGATATTTGTGCCATCCTGCTATTAAGAATAATGTTGCGTGCATATCATATTTTTCTAATAAAGGTATTAATTTATTACCGTTATCAAATCCAGTACCCATTGCACCATCATCTATAGTAATTAGGACACTTCTATTAGGAAGTTCAATTTCTCCATACATCCATTTAATAAATTCATCCATAGTAAGAGTTTTATAATTATTAACCTTTAACCAATATAATTCTCTTTCAAACTCTCTTGAATCATAGCAATTCCCCTCTCCACAGTATTCTCCAAGTGATGGATCATAAAAGAAATGATAATTAAGAACTGCTATACTTGTCGCATTTCCTTCTTCGCTTCTCAAATTATGATCAGAATAAGTAGTTATATCTATATTATCAATCACTTCTCCATTAAGAACCTTTTTAAATGTATCTATATCAATATTTTCTATCTTATATGTAGATATATCTGTTTTAGTTCCTTTTTTACAACTTGAATTATATGTTTTATAAGAATAATCTCCATAATTCTTTTCTATATATAAATCATATTCTTTTGCTTTATTAATTACTTCATCATTTTGAGATAGTATTAATATACTTTTTTCATTAATATTTATATTGCCATTTAACCATTTAGAAAAGTCTTCTAACGATATTTCATAATATTTATTATCTTTCAAATATTTAAACTGTTCATCTATATTGGCATTATTATTTTCATAATATAAAATACTAATATAATCTTTTGTAACAGATTTATTCGGTATTACTTCCTTAATATCTTCTTTTTTAATACCATAAATACTATTTAATAACTTAATATAGTAATAATTATCATCTTTAAATAATACTTCATACGTATTACCCTTATTAAGTTCTAAACTAACTTTTTCATTACTATATAATTTAGCATTATTATTTAAAACAATATTTTCTCCAATACCAACATAATATTCTTTAATATTACTATCTTTTTTAGAAGTCTTTTTAATATCTTCATAATAAACATAATAATCAGAGTCTTTTATTTTAAAATATTTCTTATTATTAAATTTATCTAATTCTAGATAAGTATTTTTATATATTTTACCTATACTTTTGTTTTTAGAATTATATAAATTAGTATTTTTATTTATTATTACATATTCACTGTAATATTTTTTAGTACTTTTACCCTTAAAAAATACTACTAAGAATATTGCTATAATTATTACTAATATTACTAATAAAAATTTAGCTAAATTCTTCTTATTAATTTTTCTTTTCATAAAACCACCTATTTATTCTCATCAAGCATTTTACTTATTTTACTTTTAATCTTTTCTATATATTTACCTACTGATTTCTCAGTTATATTTAATAATCCCGATATTTCTTTATAAGAAAAACCTTTTGTTCTTAGTTCAAATACTTCTATTTCTTTTTCGTTTAAAACAGATACTATATCATTATAAAGATCTTCTCTTTCTTCTGATTCGATAAATGTTGTTTCAGGATTAACATTTTTATCATCTAATAAATTAATTAAAGGTGTCCCATAAGAATTAGTAGTAGTATCAAATGATAAAGATTCGTTTAATACTTTGTGTCTTCCAGTACTTATATTTCTCATAAAAGAGAATATTTGTCTTTCTATACAAATATTAGCAAATGTAGTAAATTGTACATCTTTTTGTTCACTAAAGTCATTTATTGCTTTTGATAATCCTATCATTCCTTCTTGAATCAAATCGTTATAATCATAACCTTTAGATTCAACAAACTTAGTGAACTTTTTAGCTTTTAATTCAATTATTGGTTTATATTTTTTATAGAATAATTCTTTTGCATCTTCATTATTTTCTGATATTAGATATAATAATTCATAATCATTATCTTTATAATTTTTCATTTTTTTGTCTCACTACTTCATAAATACATATTCCTGCAGCAACTGATGCATTTAAACTATTAATTTTACCTGTCATAGGAATACTAATTATAAAATCACATTTTTCTGATACTAATCTAGATATACCATTACCTTCTGCTCCAATTACTAAACATGTTTTAGAATCATATACTACATCAGTATAATTACTACCATCCATATCAGTTCCATAAAACCAAAAACCATATTTTTTTAATTTCTCAATAGTTTGAGGTAAACTAGATACTTCAACTATTTTAATGTTATTTAAAGCTCCAGCAGATACTTTCATAACAGTAGAAGTTATTTCTACACTTCTTTTTTTGGGAATAATAATTGCATCTACTCCTGCAGCTTCAGCTGTTCTTATAATAGCTCCAAAATTATGTGGATCTTCCAGATGATCTAGCATTACTAAGAAATTACTATTTAATACATCATCTATAGTTCCGTATTTATAATCTTCTATTTCTAGAGCTATTCCTTGATTATTACCTTTAAATTTTTGATCAAGTATTCTTTTATCCATTCTATTAATTTTAATATTGTTATCTTCAAAATATTTAATTAGTTTTTCATCATCAAATTGTTTAGATAAATATACTTTTTTTATTTCTTTTTTACTATCTATTACTTCTTTAGCAACATTTTTACCAAATACTATCATATATTTTCCTCCAATATTATTTTCATTAGCTCATCTATTCTATCATCTTTCTTTAATAAATAAAGATATCCAAATAAACACTCAAATGCTGTAGCCCATTTATAAGTAACTATATCTGTGTTTTTTGGATGAGAATAGGTACTAGCATTTCTACCTCTTTTAACTATATCTATCTCATCTTCAGTTAAATAATTATTATCTATTAAATAATTAATAAACTTACATTGATTTTTAGCAGTTACATAATTTAAAGACTTAGTTTGTAGATTATTTACTTTATATATCTTGCTATTTATTAAATAATCTCTTATTTTCAATTCATAAACTGAATCCCCTAGATATGCTAGAGCTAATATATTTACTTCGTTTATATTCAAACTTCTTCACCACTCATATAATAACACAAAACACTAAAAAAGAATACCTAATCAGGTATTCTTATTATTATTTCTCCATCTTTAGAATATAAATATTTTTCTCTAGCATATCTAGCTATATAATCAGGATCTTGTAATTTATTAACTTGTCCTTTTAATTCATCTTCTTTATCTTTTAATTCTGCCAATTCAGCTTGAAATTCTTTCTTTTCCACAGATTTAGTATATAACTCATATGATGTTTTAACTACTGTTTGCATAAGTAAGAAGCCAATAACTAAATATATTGCTGCTATTATAATAAAATTTCTTTTTACTTTTTTTCTCTTCAAGTTACATACCTCCATTCTAATTCAAGTATAATTTAACTATATTATGTAGTCAATATATACAACAAACAAGAGTGTAAAATAAAGACAAAAAAAGAAGAAGATTATTCTTCTTCTGCAGCTCCTTCTGAACCTTTTGCTTCTTCAGCGTTTTCATAAGCTTCAAAAATAGCCTTTTCGATCATTTCTCTAGTTTCACCATTAATTGGATGAGCAACGTCTCTATACTCTCCGTCAGGATATTTTCTGCTAGGCATAGCTATAAATAATTTATCTTCACCTTGGATGATACGGATATCTTTAACAGCGAAGCAATCATCTAATACGATAGATGCTATACCTTTCATTCTAGAACCTTCCTTTTCGATTTTCTTAACATTTACTGATGTGACTTTCATATTATCCCTCCTTAGTATAATGTTACTTATATTATATAATATTTATTAAAAATATTCAATATATATAAAAAAGAAGATTATTTATCTTCTTTATCTTTAAACTCTGCTTCAATTATTTTTCCTTCAGATGGATCCGCTTTACCTTTTACACTAATTGAAATAGATATACTTTCTGCTAAATCTAGTATTGAATATACTATTAAAGCTACACCTATTATTTGAGTTAATGCTTTAGCTCCTTCAAAAGGATTAAATATTAATGTTATACCAAATATAACTATTAATAATGCTCCAATTATTGAAAATATATTCTTAGTTTCTTTATAGATTGATAACGAATATGATAGTTTAGTAACCCCATTAATTACCATCCATACACCAAGAAGTAATGGAACAATACTTGCTATTATAGATGGTTTAATTAATATAATTATTCCAAATATAAATACAAATGCTCCAAATATAAAACTAAGTGATAAATAATTAGTAGAATTTTTATCACTAAAGAATTGTATTATTGAAACAACTCCCCATAAAACTAATATAACTCCTAAAACATAACAAACTATATTTATAGCAGTTTCTGGTTTTAATAATAAGAATATACCAGTAACTATAAATAATAATGAGAATACTATTGAAGTTAAACTCATCTTTTTAACTTTTGTACTTAAATTTTGCATCCTAATCACCTACTATCATTTTATCATAATTTTAATAAATTTTCTCAATATTTAATTCAACATCGCTAATTTTTTCTATTATATCTGTTTTAGTCTTTATATTATAACTTTTATCTCTATCAAAAAAACTCATACTGATTTCTGTTATTTCTTTATCCTTGTTATACTTTATTATTCCATGCAATGTATCATACTCCTCATCATCTTCAAAATTATTAACTACATATATTCCATCTATCATGTGTTTAGATGCAGTTCTATTTATATCAAATATAAAAGTGCACATGTTTTTCGCAATTTTTCCAGTACTTGTTAATGGTGTATATCGTAAAAATGTTATTAAAACGGAATTGCTTTCCCCAAATGTATTATATTGTTTTCCATATATGATGTTTTTTACATCAAATGTTACATCTTCAGGTATTTTTTTATATTTTTTTAATATAGCAAGAATATTCAACGCTTTTAAGATTTCCTTTTCAGCTATTTTCTCGTTTTTATCCTGAATAATATATTCTTTTTGAATTCCTTCATTAATTGATTTTATATTTGAAAAATCAAAAAAATCTTCATTCTGATTTGATGTTTCACTTACTTCTTTTATTGGAATAACCGAATTCAATGAAAACCTCATTTTTTTGCATGATAATTCCAATAGTTTTGATACCATATCAATGAATAATTCTGGTCCACCAATGCTCTCAAACTGATGATATGTCATATTCAAATTCATTTCTATTTGGTCAATCATCTCTATTAATATTTCTTTATAAGAAATATTGAATTTTTGACTGTAAAAAGCTATGCAATTAAAAACATCTTTATCTATTCTTTTCTTTATTTGCTCAAAGTTTTCTTCGTTAAGTTGTTTACAAAATCCCTTTAGATCATAGTAATCTAATCTTTCACATTTTGGATATGAAACACCGATCTCATTACTAACAAACAATCTAAAGTATTCAACACTGCAAAGAATGAATGAGCCTCGTTGTTCATTATTTGTAAGCCCTTCAATTACTAAAAGTTTTAGATGACACATTTGTCTTAGCATTTCATCATAATATGTTTTCATAGGAAAAAAATATTTACGCCAGGCCTTATCAAAAGGAAATTTGGCATTCATTATATTAGTTATATCTACAGAATTATATCCGTTTATTTCTAAAAATGTTTTGAGTGCATCCTTTTTATTATATTCTGGGACTTTAATACTTGCTATTTCGTTAGGAATAGTAGTTGAAATAATGATTTTTTCTTCTTTTTCTTTCTTTAAGAAATTAAACATATAACACCTCTTTCTAATCAAAATTATATATAAAAATCATTCTATCTCTTCCTTCTAAATCTTTCTTTAATAGAATATTAGATTCTGGGAGATATTTTTCTTTTAACTCATTAATAGCATTCCCTTGATCTTTACCAATTTCAAATGCTATTAAATATTTATCATTAAGAATAGTGTTAATATTTTTTAATATTTCTTCATAAAAATATAACCCATTATTATCAGCATATAATGCTATATGTGGTTCATTATTCTTAACAATTTCATCTATTTCTTCATCATATCTGATATATGGTGGATTACTAATAACTACATCAAATTTGTCTTTTATTCCATCATATATACTAGTATTAATAAAATTAATAGACACTTTATTTCTATCGGCATTTTCTTTAGCTACTTCAAGAGCTTCCTTTGATATATCAGTCGCATATACTTCTCCAGTTATTTCTTTTTTAATAGAGATTGCAATTGCTCCCGAACCTGTACCTATATCTAATACTTTTATTGGTTCTTGGAAATATTCTTTAATGAAATTAATTGTATTTAATACTAGTTCTTCTGTTTCAAATCTAGGTATTAATACATTTTTATTAACTATAAAATTAGAATTATAGAAGTCTACATTTCCTACTATATATTGTACTGGTTCACCATTATTTAATCTTTCAATAGCATCTTCTATATTACCTTTATAATATTTCTTTAAATATTCAATATCTGTCATAAGACACCTCTTCTTTAATTATAGCATAAAAAAAGAAAATTATTCTCCTGCTAATTTTCTCTTTATATCTTCATTTATTAATGATTCAATTAATTCATCCATCTTACCTTGCATTATTCTATCTAGTTGCATTAATGTTAAATTAATTCTATGATCAGTTACTCTATTTTGTGGATAGTTATAAGTTCTAATCTTTTCAGATCTATCTCCTGTACCTATCTTACTTCTTCTTTCAGCTCCAACTTCTGCTTCTTGCTTTCTTTGCATTTCATCATATATTCTAGCTTTTAAGATTCCTAGAGCTTTAATTTTATTTTTTAACTGACTTCTTTCATCTTGGCAAGTAACTACTATTCCTGTTGGAATATGAGTAATTCTAACAGCACTATCTGTTGTATTTACTCCTTGTCCTCCTGCTCCAGTTGATCTATAAACATCTATTCTTAAGTCAGATTCTTTAATTTCAATATTAACATCCTCTACTTCAGGCATTACTAGTACTGTAGCAGTAGATGTGTGAACTCTTCCTTGTGATTCAGTTTCTGGAACTCTTTGAACTCTATGTGAACCAGATTCATATTTAAGTTTAGAATAAACATTTTCTCCCTTAACCATGAATTCTATTTGTGCATATCCACCAGCTGCTCCTGGTTCAGCATTAGTTACTTCAATTCTCCAACCTTGGCTTTCTGCATATCTACTGTACATTTCAAATAAATCTCCAGCAAATATATTAGCTTCATCTCCACCAGCAGCTCCTCTTATTTCAACGATAATATTCTTATCATCATTAGGATCTTTTGGTAATAATAAAATTTCTAATTCTTTAATTAATTCTTCTTTTCTAGAACTTAAATTATTAACATCTTCTTTTGCTAATTCTGCCATTTCTGGATCATTTAATAATTCTTTAGCGTCTTCTAAATCGCTATCTACTTTTTTATATTCTTTATATTTATCAACAACTTCTGCAATAGATGCTTGTTCTTTTGATAGAGAAGTCATTTTATCTACATTACCTAATATTTCTGGACTAGATAACATAGAAGTTAATTCATTATATCTATTTAAAGTAGCTTCTAATCTCTCTATCATAAGATCACCTATTCCTCTATACTAATATCATTAATATCATCTTCATCAACGATAGTTAGATCTCCAAGATCATCTTCATCTTCTTTACTATCATCAACTGCTTCATCTGAATAATCATCTTCTATATCTTCAGTATCTTCTGAATTTTCTTCATCAGATGTTTCATCTATTTCTATATCTTCTTCATCGCCATCATCAACTACTATATTAACTTTATGATTTTCTTTTAAATCCCAAGCTTTACTATCTATAAAGATAAATCTTCCGTCAGTAGTTAAAGCTGTGAAGAAATCACCGATTTGTTCAACGAATGTATCTTCATCTAATTCAAGTAATTTACATACTTCTTTAAATAATTTCTTTGTATCATACTTTTTCTTATCTTCTTTAATTATTTCATAAGCTATATCTGTATAGCTCATTAACTCTAATTCTTCTAATTTCTTTTTTCTAATGCTCATATTAATCTTCCTTTCTCATAATGTGAGTATTTTTACATTCTTTCAGGCATTTCTATACCTAATAAATTACATCCTGTCTTAAGTATTTCAGATACTGCTGTAACAAGATATAATCTTGAATTTCTTTCTTCTTCATCATCACTCAATATCTTAACTTCGTTATAGTATTCACTATAAGTAGTAGCTAATTTAATTAAGTATCTAGATAAGAAATAAGGTTCATTCTTATTGATTACATCATTAAGAACATCGTTAAATTTATTAACTAATTTAACTAGTTCATATGCTGAACCCTCAAGTAATTTATCATATTTAACATTATTAAGCAATACTTCTGTATCATTTTTTCTTAAAATGCTCTTAATTCTTACATACATGTATTGAATATATGGACTTGTTTCCCCATTAAACTTCATCATTTCATCTAAATCAAAAACTTCATCTTTTATTCTAGAATTATATAAATCACTGAATACTACTGCTCCAACACCAACTTTTGTAGCAACTGCATCAAGATCTTCTAATTCTGGATTCTTTTCCATAATTACTTCTTTTGCTTTATTGATTGAAGCATTTAATATATCTTCTAATTTAACAAAGTTCCCTTTTCTTGTGG
>CAMYZX010000002.1 GCA_947304025.1 uncultured Bacillota bacterium | reverse complement strand
AAGCAATTTCTTGGCATTTAAAAGATGCTTTAGAATTAAAAGATTCTGATTATGACAGAATAGTTTTTAATGAAATAACTAGAGATGCTGTTACTGATTCATTTAATCATGCTAGAAAAATAGATGATTTAATGGTACGTAGCCAAGAAACAAGAAGAATTCTTGATAGAATTATTGGATTTAGATTAAGTAAATTAATGCAATCTAAAACTGGTGGAAAATCTGCTGGTAGAGTACAAAGTGTAGCTTTAAAACTTATTTGTGATAGAGAAGATGAAATAAATAAATTTGTTCCAGAAGAATATTGGACAATAACAGCTTTATTTCCAAACTTTACTTCAGAATTATTTAAATATAAAAATGATAATATAAAAATAACTACTGAAGCTGAAGCTAAAGAAATAAGAGATAAACTATCTAATTCATATAAGATAGAATCTACTGAAGCTAAAGAAAAGAAAAAACAAAGTAAACCACCATATATAACTAGTAGTTTACAACAAGATGCAATTAATAAATTAAATTTCTCATCAAAGAAAACTATGAGTGTTGCTCAAAAATTATATGAAGGTATTAATATTGGTTCTGAAACAGTAGGTTTAATTACTTACATGAGAACTGATTCAATTAGATTATCTAATGACTTTATATCCAAAACATATAAATTTATCGAAGAAAACTATGGTAAAGAATATGTTGGATCCGTAAAAGTATCTAAAAAGACTGAAAATGTTCAAGATGCACACGAAGCTATTAGACCAACAAGTATTCTTAGAACACCTGAAAGTATAAGAACATATTTAAGTACTGATGAATATAAATTATATAATTTAATATACTATAGAGCACTTGCTTCATTAATGAAGGAAGCTAAACAAAAAGTAACAACTTTGATACTTGATAATAATGATTATAAATTTAAATCAACAGGTACTGTTACTTTATTTGATGGATATTTAAAAGTATATGAACAATTTGAAGCAAATGAAGATAAAACTCTTCCAGATATAGCTAGCTATAAGAGTAATGTGTTAGTTACTGATGAAGTAGATCTAAAACAACACTTTACTGAAGGACCTACTAGATATACTGAAGCTAAATTAATTAAAGAAATGGAAGATCTTGGTATAGGAAGACCAAGTACATATGCTACTATCGTATCTACTATTGTAGAAAGAGGATATGTTAAACTAGAACAAAAGAAATTTGTACCAACTGAAATTGGTGTAGAAACAAATAAAAAATTACAAGAATTCTTTAGTAATATAATTAATGTTAAATATACTGCTAAGATGGAAGATAATCTAGATAATATAGCAGATGGAAAAACTATTTGGAATGAATTATTAGAGAAATTTTATAAGGAGTTTGAACCTATGGTAGAAAATGCATTTGATAATATGGAAAAGAAAGAATTAGAAAAAACTGGAGAAAAATGCCCTGAATGTGGAGGAGATCTAGTTGTTAGAACTGGTAAATATGGTAAATTTGTATCATGTTCTAATTATCCAAAATGTAAATATATTAAGAAAGAAGAAAAAGCACCTGCTACTGAAGTATGTGATTGTATTAAATGTGGACACAAAATAGTAGAAAGAACTACTAGAAAAGGTAAAGTATTCTTTGGATGTTCTAACTTCCCTAAATGTAAAGAAGCATACTGGGATAAACCAATAGGAGAAAAATGTCCTGAATGCAATAGCATGCTTGTTGAAAAAGACGGAAAAGTAAAATGTTCGTCATGTGATTATGAAAGATAGATTATTCTATCTTTTTTTTGATATAATTTTATTAGAGGTGTTTTATGAAAAAGATATTTTTAAGTTTATTTATATTTAGTTTTATATTTATATTAGCAGGCTGTAATATCACAAATTGTAGTAATGATCCGGATGAACCAGTAGATTATAAACCAGTATTATATATTTATCCGACTGAAGATATAAATGTAAATGTAGCATTAAAGAATAAAGATAGTTTATTAACAACATATCCAAAATATAATAATGGATGGAATATGTTTGTTAAAACAAATGGTGACATGTATGATGAAAAAGGTAATTACTATTATGCATTATACTGGGAAGAAAAAAGAAATGATAACTTTAAATTTGATGAAGGATTCTATGTTACTAAAGATAATGCAATTAGTTTCTTAGAAGATAAATTAAGTTATATTGGTCTTAATGATAAAGAAAAAAATGAATTTATCATGTATTGGTTACCAGTATTAGAATCTAATGAAAAATCATTAGTTAAATTTGAATTAACTGATGAATTACAATCAAGAAGTGAAATAGTTATTTCTCCAAAACCAGAAACATTTATTAGAGTTCATATTAATATTAAGAAAGTAGATAAAGAAGTAAATATTAGGGAACAAGAATTAATTAAGTTTAATAGATCTGGTTATACTGCAGTAGAATGGGGAGGAACTATTTACTAAAAGTATTGACTATTAATTAGTTTTGTACTAGAATTGATTTAAAGCGAATATTTAGGACTAGTAATAAAAATGATTATTATAGAGAGTCTATGGTTGGTGTAAATAGATATAAAAGTTTTTATGAATCTACCTATTAGTGATATAAAAATATCCGGTTAACTACCGTTATAGATTAGAGTTAAATAAAGGATGGTACCGTGCTTATGCACTCCTTGGTACTATCCTTTTTTCGCTTTTTAAGGAGGAAATTATGAAATATTTTAAGAAGATAGTAGGAGAAAGATTATATTTATCTCCAATGAATGTAGAAGATGCTGAAACTTATGTTAAATGGATGAGTGATAGATCTGTAACAGACAATTTAGGTAATACCAGAAGTGTTTGTACATTACCTGGAGAAAAAGAGTATATTGAGAGTAGAAAGTCCTCGGATTATGATTTTTCTATAGTATTAAATGATGATACACTAATAGGTAATATAAGCTTAATGAATGTTAATCTAGTCTCGAGAAAAGCTACATTAGGTATATTTATAGGAGATGAAGAAAATAGATCTAAAGGATATGGAACTGAAGCTATGAAGTTATTAGTAGATTATGGTTTTAATATTCTAGGATTACATAATATAGATTTAAATGTATTTGCATTTAATAAACAAGCTATTAGAGCTTATGAAAAAGTAGGATTTAAGGAATATGGAAGAAGACATGAATCATACTTTTTAGATGGTAAATTCCATGATGAAATAAGTATGGAAATAATTAATAAAGGAGAATAATTATGATAGATATAAAATTAATAAGAGAAAATAGAGAATTAGTAAAAGAAAATATTAAAAAGAAATTCCAAGATCAAAAATTACCATTTGTAGATGAAGTATATGAAATGGATATTGAAAATAGAAAATTAAAAGTAGATCTTGAAGAAAAAAGAAATAAAGTTAATTCATTAAGTAAAGAAATAGGTGAATTAATGAGAAATGGTAAAAAAGATGAAGCAGATAAGATTAAAGAAGAAATTAATGTTATCAAAGAAGATTTACCTAAATTAGAAGAAAGACAAGAATATTTAGATACTGAAATTAGAAAGAGAATGATGGTTATTCCAAATATAATAGATGATTCTGTTCCTATTGGAGAAGATGACTCTAAGAATGTTGAATTACAAAAATTTGGAGATCCAGTAGTTCCAAGTTATGAAATACCATATAATGCAGATATCTTAGAAAGTTTCAATGGATTAGATAAAGAAAGTGCTGGTAGAGTAACTGGTAATGGTTTCTATTATTTAATGGGTGATGCTGCTAGATTAGTTAGTGCTATGATTGCATATGGTAGAGATTATATGATAAATAAAGGATTTACATATGTAATACCACCATTTATGCTTAGAAGTGCTGCAGTTGAAGGTGTTATGTCTTTTGAAGAAAAAGAAGCTATGTGTTATAAAGTTGAAGGAGAAGATTTATACTTAATAGGTACTTCTGAACATCCAATGATATCTAAATTCTCAGATCAAATATTAAAGAAAGATGAATTACCTATAACTATGACTTCTTATTCACCATGTTTTAGAAAAGAAGTTGGAGCTCATGGTATTGAAGAAAGAGGTATCTATAGAGTTCATCAATTTGAAAAACAAGAAATGATAGTTATCTGTGAACCAGAAGATTCAATGGATTGGTATGAAAAAATGTGGAAGTTTACTGTGGAAATATTTAGAAATCTAAATATACCAGTAAGACAACTAGAATGTTGTTCAGGAGATTTAGCAGATCTTAAAGTTAAATCATGTGATATTGAAGCATGGTCCCCAAGACAACAAACATATTTTGAAGTAGGATCATGTTCTACTTTAGGTGATGCTCAATCAAGAAGATTAGGTATTAGAGTAAAAGGAGAAAATGGTAATTATTATCCACATACTTTAAATAATACTGTATTAGCTTCTACAAGGGCATTAATAGCACTTTTAGAGAACAATTTACAAGAAGATGGTACAATTACTATTCCAGAAGTATTAAGACCTTATATGGGTGGAAAAGATAAAATAATTCCAAATAAAAAATAAGAAGATTGATTTTAATCTTCTTTTTTTTTATAATTATTATGGTGATATTAATGGAATACGTAATTGATATAGATAATTCTAATATAGATAAAATTATTAAAAAGACTAAAAGTATTAAAAATAAATGTGATAGAAAAAATCTAGTATTAAAATTTAATATAAAAGAGCCTATCAAAGATGAAATACTTCTAAGAGATATTAAATCTATAGAGACTGCTATAAATCTAAAAACTAAAGAAGAAAGATATAATTATATATATGATACAGTATGTAAATATTTAGATGATAGAATTATCAATGAAAACTATTGCGAATTTAAAGATGATGTATGTATTAAATTTAGAGAAGAGGATCCATCTCATAAAAATGGATGTTGTGAATATTCTGATAGAGGTAAATGTAAATATTTAATAGATAGTGTATGTACTATGAAAACATGTATGGCTTGTAAATTATTTACTTGTAAATATTTATATAAACATAAAGGTATAAGACAAAGAGTAAATGATTATGTATTAATTAAATATTTCTTTAATAGAAATCAAAAAAACATATTAGAATGTAGTTTCTGGACTCCTAAAGAAATTGTTATGAAAAGATTACTTGCTAATAATTATAATGTTAAATAAAAAAAGTATTATATTTCTTTTATAATACTTTTTTCTTTGTTATTAACAAATTCAAATTCTTTAATATTATAGTCTTTTTTAATATTATTTTTTAAATTATCAAGATTTTGATGCGTAGATATAACTACAATTCTTTTTTTATCTTTGTTAGCATAATTAATTATGTATTCTAATACATTTTGAGCATCAATATCTTTCTTATTCTCACTATCTAGACCACTAGTAGGTTCATCTAATATAATGGCATCTATGCCATCATTTAAGAAATATAATATTTTAGCTAATATTAATCTTTGTTTTTGACCATTAGATAAATATAACTCAAATTTCTTTTCTTTCATAAATTGCCATACATCTTTTGATATAGAACCAATTTCATCCCAAAGATGTAGATTCTTTAATATATCTTCCATCTTTTTTAAATTAGGTTTAGTACCACTAAATAATTCTTCATATAAAGATAGACTACCAAACTTTAATTTTTCATCATAGAATAAATATCTATTAGTAGAAGGTATTTCAATATTTTTATCTAGTTTAATTCTTTCAGTAATCATCTTCATAAATGTAGATTTACCACTACCAGAAGATCCATATAAGAAAGCAATATCTCCTTTACTTATACTAATATCTTTATTAGATACTAATGTAAATGGTACATCGTTTTTTGATTCTTGAAGATATTTAATTTCAAATGGTTTAATATTAATTATATCTACAATTTTCTTTTCTTGTTCATTATTTTGTACTTTATAATATGTATCTAATATAAGATTAATATCATCAGTTTCTTTTTGTAATTTAGTAACCATTTCATTATTGAAATCTAATTTCCAACCAAGACGTTTAACATGCCATATTGCATTTTCTACGATAACTATAGTAGCAGTTATTTCGGCGATTGAAGCGAGTGTAACATTTTCTATTTGTATGTTTAATACAAAGAATATTATTAATCCATATTCACAAAAACTTTCTACTAAAGAAATAAGGAATCTTGAAACATCCATTTTTTTATAGAAAGATTTTAAGTTTTTATTACTATCTTTCAATGCATCTTGGAGTTTATTGATTCTCATATCTAAATCGTTTTCTACAATAAATGGAACTCTTAATAAATCATTCTTTATAATAGATTGTTTATCATCATATTCTCTATGTTTTTTATAGAAACTTTTTCTATTAATATTTATATATGTAGTTACAAAGAAATTTAATATAACAAAGAATACAATTAATATTATAAATATATTTCTAGGCAATGCATCATTAGTAATAATGGCTACTATTATCATTATTATTATGCTTATTGCTTCAAATATATTAAATATTCTTTTTAATTTTAAACTCCAATAGTTATTTAAATAATTCTTAATTGAATTCATTACTTCTTCATTAGTCATTATTTTATACATTTTACTCTTATCATCAAATTTAAGTATTTTGTCTTTTACTTTTCCTACGATGACACTACCTCTATAAACTAATTCATCATCAAATATTAGATCAAATTTAGTTCTTTCAGAAGTTTCATATATATTAAAAGCACCTTGTATTATTTGCTCACTACGATATAACATGAATATAATTATACCTAGTATTATATATTTTAAAGATATTAAATTATTGGTTAATTTAAGTAAAAATGAAAAACCAAGACCTATTACAGTCATTAATAAAGATAATAATTCTAATTTCATACCAATTTTTTTAACTTCTTTTGGTATATTTAATATCTTATCTTTAATGTAAGTTGGTTTTATAAAATTTTTAATAATTATACATAATTCTTTGAAATATTCTAACATATAGCACCTCATATTTATTATACTATAATATTAAATTCTATTGAATTACTTTTTTTGATATGCTATAATTTTTTATGTATAAAGAATAGGAGTGGCGTATGAAAAAATATCTTAGAAAGATTTTAGAATTTATTAAAAAAAATAAATTAATATTTATTATCGCAGCCATAGTTTTATTAATAGTAGGAGTTATATATTTTATATTTTTTAGAACAAAAATAGATACTGTTAAATCAGTTAAAAAAATATTATCTCCAAATTCTTATAGTGTTGAATGCTTAGATAGTGAATGTGATTATATAGTAGCACTTAAAGGGGATAAATATGGAAAATATACAATATATGTATATAATTCTAAAGGTAAAAAAATAGCTAAGATAAATGATACATATGATGCTAATGCTTCATATGTAAAAACAGTTTCAGGAGCCACTAAAAACTATGTTATTTTTTCTAAGATGGATTATACTTCTGGAAAAATAGTAGGATATTCTTTAACTAGTACTAAAGGAAAGCCTAAGTATAATTCAGATAATGCATTAACTGTTTTAACAGATTATTTAATTGCAGAAAAAACAGGAGATACATTTAATATTATAGATAGTAACGGAACTGTTAAATATAAAAAGGCAACTAATATAAAAACTTATGCAAATAATACTTATTTATCATTCAGTACTAAATCTGAAAATATAATTGTTGACTCTAAAGGCAATTCTAAATTAAGCGGATATAGTATTGTAAAAGAAGTAAAAAATGATAAAGGAAAAGTATTATATTTTGTAGTGGAAGATGGTAATAAGAATGGATATTATTATTACAATTTTAAATCTAATAAAGTAGTAGGAGAATCATTTAATGGCTATGTTGAAGGAGATAATTCTGGAGAATTAATTATAACTAAAAAAGAAAATGGTATAGCTAAAAAATATGTTTTAACTAAAGATGGTAAACAAGAAGAATATACAGTAGAAAGCACTGGAGATTATATTAGTGAAATTAAAACTAAAATAAATACTAGTGAATATTCTATATATCCTAGTAGTGTAAAAACAAAGAATCAAAAAATGATTTTTGTTAATAAATCAAAGGAAAATTCTTTTGGAGTATATAATGTATCTTCTAAAAAATATACAAAATTAATTAGTTATAATACAGAATATGGTGGAGTAACTATACACGAACTAGATTCTGAAAAAGGATTATATTTAGAAGTAAATTGTAGTATAAATTATTGTAAAAAGAATACTACAGTTGTTTATGACATGGTTAAAGGAAAAGAATTATATAGATCAGAAAGTAAAGATAATATTCCTCAAAATTATACTCATTATGAAGGGGATTATAAAGTAATTAAATATTCTTTAAACTCTAGTGATGATTATAAAGAAAAATATGTTCTTTATGATAAAAATAACAAAGAAATATTAAAATCAGATAAAGAAATAGTAGTAGTAGATAAGAAAATAATTTTTGGTAAAGAAGTATCAAGTTCATCTTTAGTACTATATAGTAGTAAACGAAATAAAGTAATAAATACAGAAGAAAACTTAGCTTCTAGAATATCTATTGGAAATACATATGTATATAAATATACTAAAGACAATGTATATTTATTAAATGAAAAAGGTAAATTGTTAGGAACTTTACCTAGTTCTGCATCATTTATATATAGTGAATCTGCAATTATTTATATTGATAATAATGAGATTGATATAATTAATCCTGTGGATAATAAGAATAAAACATATAAATTAGGTAAGAATGAAAAGATTAATGATAATAGTGGAAAGAGCATAGCTCCTTATAAAAATTCTATTTATGTTAATAATACTGTAGATAAAGTAGTTAAAGTAATAAATGTTAATGGTAGAACTGTTAAGAATATAAAGAATTCTACACTTAATAGTGTTAATTATAATGAAGAAACTGATACAGTAATTATTATTACTAAAAAGATTAGTGGTAATAATAGTTATTATGGATTATATATAGCAAAGTAGGGTGAAAGTATGAAAAAGATATTAAAGAAAAAATGGGTTAAAATTGCTTTTATCTTAGTTGCTATTGCAGCATTAATATTATTATGCTTTGTTTTTAGAACAAATGATAATATGGTAACTAGAGTTACTAGAGTATTATGGGCTAAATATTATAATGTAGAATGTATTAATGACGAATGCAAATTTGTAGTAGCTTATAAAGGAGATAGAACTGGTAAATCAACAGTAAAAATAATTAATTCAAAAGGAAAAACAGTAGTTAAATATACAATAAATGCTAATGATGAATTAAGTAAAGTCCCAGCAGCAGCTACTAATAAATATGCTATATTAGCACTTAAAGATGAAAAGGGTTATACGCATGGATATAGTGTTGTTAATTCAAAGGGTAAAGAAGTATTAAATGAAGATCAAGTTACTTTATTTACTATTACAGATAAACTATTCTATGGTAAAAATGAAGATTTATATACTATTTATGATTATAATGGAAAAGTTCTTTATAAAGATGTTAAAGATTTAACATTTTATAATGATGGAAAAATAATAACTTTTGTTACCAATACATTAAATATTATTAACGAAAGAAGTGAAAGAATACTTAATGATTATGAAATAGCTGAAGAAGTAAAAGAAAATGGTAAAACATTATATTTAATAGTAAAAGATAAAAATAATTCATATTATTATTTTGATGTGCATACATATAATATATCTGGAGATTCATTCTATGCTTATAATGTTATGTCGGATAATAGATTAATAGTTAGTAAAAAGATTAATAATGAAATTAAAAAATATTTAGTAAATACTTATGGATTAGAAGAAAAAGAAGTGTCTTCTAAAACACAAGCTATTGAAGAAATAAAGGGAAAAATAAGAGAAGGTTATGAACTTGAAGAAGATAGTGTTCTTAATACTGAACAAGAAGGAGTTTTAGTAGTAAATACAAGTGAAAACTCTTTAGGAACATATAATGTTAAGACAGGATATTATTATAAATTATTTAGCTTTAATAATGAAAATAGAAAGATTGCTATATATAATTTATATGAAGATCTAGAAAGTGCTAGATTAGAAGTTGGATGCACAAAAGATTATTGCACAGAAGAAACAATAGTAGTTTATAATCCTTATGATAATTCAGTAACATTTAAAATAAGTAATACTGAAAAAGAGATAAAGAAATATAGGGAATATACTGGGGAATATAAGGTAGTTACATATACTGATAAGACTTATTCTTTAATTGATAAAGATAATCAAGAAGTATTAAATTCATCAAATAATATTATTGTTTTAGGACAAAGAGTAATTGTAGATGATGAAGCTAGTAAATCAAATGTTATTCTTTATTCTACAAATGATAAAAAGACTTTAAACAATGATGAAACATTAGCTATTTTAGATAAAAAGTCTAATTATAATATATATAAATTTTATGATGAAAAGAGTTTATATTTATATAATATTGATGGTGAATTATTAAAGGAAATACCTATATCAGAATCAAGTATAGCAGTAGGAGATAAATATATTTCTTATTTAAGTAAAAATAAACTAAATGTTTATAGTTTAATAGATAATAAAACTGTAGGTATAGATATAGCAGCAGGAGAAGCTGTTATAGATGCCAATAATGCTCCAATTGTACCTAATAAAGGAGCAATTGTAATATCTAATACAGAAGATAAGAATATTAAAGTATTAAATTATAATAAAGAAGTCATAAAAACTATAAAAAATTCCACAGTAAAAAGTGTTAATTTTGATGAAAAAAACAATAGTATTTTTTTGATTACAAATACTGGAGAAAATTGTGGACTTTATATAATAAAATAATGGTTAAAAAACCATTATTTTTTTTATAAAAAAAGCCAAATTTGTTGAATTTAATTATTATATATAATATAATAATTATATATACAATAATATGGGAGATTAGTATGAATAAGAGAAAATTAAGATTCAAAAAATATGTAGCTGGAATACTATTAGTAGTTGTAGTAGCAGCATTAGTAGGTTTATTAAAGTTAGGAAACTTAGATAAACTAAAAGGAACAATAAAAGTAAAGGACGTTTATTTATCAAATGTTAGCACAAAATTAAATGCTAATATATTTGATGTTAGTAGTGATAGTCCAGTAATTAGTAATGGATATGATGAAGTTAAATATCAATTAAAATATAAATTATCAGATTCAGATCAAAATAGAAAAGTAATAATTACTGGTTCGTTAGACTCTGATAATGGTTATGCAACATTTAAGAGATTAACAGGAGATAATATTACTAGTACATTATCTAATGATAATAGAAACATAGAAATAGTAATTAGTAATGTACCTGCTAATACAGAGATAACTACAGATATAGCATTAACTATTAATGGGGCACCAAATGGATATCAAGTAAGACCTACTTTCAAAATAAAAGAATCAACATCAGAAGAATATAATGATGTTTATACTAATCCAATTGAAGTAAATACTAATAGTTTAAGAGGAACTGTTAGAAATACTGAAGGTGAACCAATCTCAAATATTATTGTTTCAGTGTATAAAAACAAAAAAGTAATAAAAGAAGCATATACAAATAGTAATGGTAATTATATATTTAGTGATCTTATAGAAGATGATTACAATATAGTAATAAATGAAGAAATTTATAGAGCAGTTGACACAAAAAATATAGTAATAAATGGGGATACAGTATTAGATTTAACAGTAGAAAGAATATATCCATTTAATCTAGAAGTACATAAATATATAACAAAAGTAGATGCATTTAATGGTAATACAAAAATATTAAAAACATATGATAATGCTTCAACAGTAGCATTACCAATCAAAGGTTTATCAAATTTTGGAGGAAAAGTATACTACAACATAGTAGTAGAAAATACTGGTTCAAAAGAAGGTATTATTTCTGTAATAAAAGATGAACTTCCAGATTTTATGTCATTTGATCAAACATTAAATAATGGATTTGAATTAAAAGATGGAATTATTTATGATAGAAACCTAGAAGGAAAAACATTACAACCTGGAGAAAAAGTAGTTGATACATTAGTACTAACAATTATAGATACAAAAGCAGCAAGAACATACTTAAATAGAGTAAATGTTCTAGGAGAAATATATGAACATGTAGTATACCTAATAGATGGAAATACATATAAAGAAGAAGATGTACTTGAGGGAGACAAAATAGTAAGACCAAGTGATCCAGTACAAAATCTAGATGCATGGTATACAGATAGTGAATACACAAATAAATATAACTTTAATAATCCAGTAACAAAGGATTTAATACTTTATGGAAAGACTGGACAAAAATACACAGTAAGCTTCTATGATAAAGATCCAGAAACTGGAGATGAAGAATTATATAAATCTGAAGAAGTTAATGGTGGAGAACCTGTTAATGAACCAGATAATCATCCAAATCATACAGGATATGACTTTGATTATTGGTGTACAGTAGATTTTAATGAATATGTATTTAGTACACCAGTTAATGATAACTTAAAATTAATAAGTTGTTATACAATTCAAGAATATGATGTTAACTTCCATGATTATCAAGATAATATAGAAAAGAATATAAAAGTTGAATATAAACATTTGATAGATCAAAATGAAGCGCCAACATTTGATGAAACAGGATATACATTTATTTGCTGGACAGAGGATAAACAAAACTGTTTTGATTTCACAACACCAATCGTAACAGAAGTAAATCTTTATCCAAAACATGAAATATTAACAAATGCAGTAATATTCAATGATGAAAATATAACAACAACAGTAGATAATATTCCTTATGGAGATACAGTAAATCCAATTGATAGCAGAGGAAAAGAAGGACATACATTTAGATGCTGGAGTGAAAATAGAACTGATTGTTTTGATTTCAATACTCCAATTATTCAAACAACAACAGTATATGCAATATATGATATTAATCACTATAATGTAACATTTATTGATAGAGATCCAGAAACATTAACAGACACTCAATATGGAGATGTAGTAACAGTTGAATGGAATTCTACAGTAAGTAGACCAAGTACAAATCCAGAACATACAGGATATACATTTAGCGAATGGAGAAAAGGAGATACAACATATAATTTTGCAACACCTGTAACTGATAATATAACATTAGTATCAAAATATAATATTAATAGTTATCCAGTAAGATTCCATGATGGAAATGATACGACAACAGTAAATGTTGAATACAAAAACAAAGTAACTCCAATAGCAAATCCAACTAAAGAACATCATGTATTTAAAAACTGGCTAGATGAAAGTGATCAAGTATTTGATTTTAATACTTTAATAGTTGAAGAAAGAGATTTATATTCAAACTATGAAGAAGTATTAGCACCAACTATAAGTCACACACCAACAATGTGGACAAATAGTAGTGTAACAGTAACAATAGATCATAACGCATCATTAACAGATGCAACAGGATATAACTATTTATATAAAACAAGTACATCAAATTATCTATTATATAGTAATCCATTTACTATAAGTGAAAACACTACAATAATTGCAAAAGGAAGTAAAGAAGAAGTTGATAGTGTAGTAACAAATCATGAAATAGTAAATATTGATAAATTAAATCCAAGTATAACAACATTTGCAGCAGGAACTGTAAGTAGAAATACAGTAGTATTAAATGTAAGTGCACTAGATAATGAATCTGGAGTTAATTACTATGAAATATATCAAAATAATATTAAAGTTGGAGAAAAACATCTAGAATGTTATAACGAAACTACATTTGATGAATATGAAACTTGTAGAAGCAATTATCCTACTGAAAGAGTAACAACATATACAGTAACAGGATTAACTCAATCAACAACTTATACATTTAAAGTAAATGTATGTGATAAAGCTGGAAACTGTGTAATGAGTGATGATTTAGAAGTAACAACAACAACACCAAGAATAGTAGCAAGATTAATTGGATATAACAATCAATTATTCACAGATACAGTAGATGAAAATACTGGAGATGTTATTACTCCGAAAGAAGAAAAATATATTAACTTCGAATCACTAGAAGAAGCATTTGATTATGAAGACTTATATGATTGTAAGAATGTACAATGTACAATCCAAATGGTAACTAGTACAAATGAAAGTGTTGAAGTTTTGGCAGGACAAGATTTAACTCTTGATCTAAACGGTAAAATAGTAGCAGGAATATCTGCAGATTATACAATAAGAAATAATGGGGCATTCACATTAATAGAAAGTACACCAGAAGGTTCAGAACCAGGACAATTAATAAATAATCAGGGAATAGCATTATTAAATAAGGCAGAAGCTCACTTAACTTTAGGAGAAGGATATGCTGATAGACAAGTAGCAAGTTCTACAGTATCAGTAACAAGACCATATGTATATGGTGAAACTGTTGGTGTTAAGAATGAAACAAACGGATATTTCATATTGTTTGATGGGCAAATAGTTGCACCAGCAAGTCAAACACCAGGATATGGAGCAGTTAATGGTAAAGTAACTGGAGCAGAGTACTCATATACTCCAGTATCAAATAGCAGTACAATAAATGAGAGAACATATCAAATAGTAACATTAAATAAATTAACATCACCAGAAGCTAGAATTAATAATATGGTTTACTATGGAACTCTTAGTTCAGCAATGGATGATGCTAATAGAGGGGTAGCAAGCATTGATTCTGCTGATAATTCAGTAAGCTTAATGTCAGAACTTAAACCAGCAGCTGCGCATTACTTTAAATATGATGATGCAACAGGCACATGGATTTCAGACACAGGTGTCTATGATGAAAATACAGGAGCTGGAATTGGACATTATAATAGTGATTCAGATCATGCTAAATCATATTTAGTTATAGATTTAAGAGATGAAACTAGTACTAAAGTATTAAAAGTAGATTATTCAGTAGAGGGTAATCCACAGTATTTTTTAAACAGTTATTATTCTAGTTACGATCCATATAAGCCAATATCAGTTAATAAATATGATGATTATATTAATGGCATTATAGGAGATTATGTTGATCCATATCTTATGAATCAAAGTAATTTTGAATTCGAATTAGCACCAGGAGAAATATATATTGTTAATTTTGATCATTATATATCTGATGATGCTAATTATAGCAATACCTATACTGACGTTGACGGATGGAATGTCACTAAATATTGGGGAGAAATGACTATTAGCAACATAACATTAAATGATATAGATAAAAATATAGATAATATTGCTAATCAAGAGGATGTATCTTTCATTTCATATGGATTCTATTACGATGCGACAGATAAGACAATTAAATCTAATAACCAATATTTAGATAAATCTAGTTTAGCTTATGGTTACACTGAAGTAGATTTAACAGATAAGTCTAGTGAAGAATATTATGATATTATTGTAAATGCAACTATGGAAAGCTATTATACTAGTTATGATGGCAGTTCTATAAAATCTGAAGGAAGAGTAAATGTTGCGGACTATGTAGATGGAATTTGGGGTAATTCAATAATAACATGGGATGATAGTAGGTACTATGAATACTTGGATTATTTAACTACTGATCCAAGAGGGGGATTCAATAGTTATGGACCAAAAATTGGATCTGCAAGAGTTCAAGGTGGTAAAGTATATTACATAAAATATTTCTATAGAAAGAGTGTAGGTGAAGGAAGTAATGTTCCTACTCGTGAAGAATACGAAACCGCAGGTTGTAGAGACCAAATTATTATTAATACAATCGATGTTGTTAAAGTAAATGATGAATCTACTACTAATATAGATGTAAAATCATTAAGAAATATAGATAATACAATTATGGATGACTTAGTAGAAAACTCTAATGGTGGTGTAATTAGAGAAGGCGATACTATTAGAACAAACTTTACAGGAATAAGCCAAAACATTGATACTTATGCTGTTATTGATTTAACTAATGACACTTCAGGAAAAATGTTAGCAGTTGATTTTAATAAAATATCCGCAAGCGGTTATGGAACAATTGATTTGAAGGAGAATTCATATTATTCTGGTGAGTATAATTGTACTAATTGTTTCTATGTATTCCAAAAACAAACATATTATGATGGTTCAGAATATTGGGGAGCAATAAAAGGAAATAAATCTATTAAAAGTGTTGATGATGGTAAAAAAGATTACTTTATATATATGTTACCTGCAGGCCATGAATATAGAATAAAATTAAATGCAACTTCTCCATCATCTGCAGTTGCACCAATGCCTAATATTGTATTTAATTCTATAAAACTGTATGAATCATCTTCTTTTGAAGGAAATTATTTTACTGGACTTGGAATGTGGGATAATGACTATGATGTTGTATCAAATTGGTTTGAGACAGGTGCAAATGATGAATTAGCTGTTGTATCTGGTAATTTAAAAGCTAGATCAAATACTTATAAAGACTCTTTCATTAAAATAGATTTGACAAATTATGAAAAAAATCAATTATTAAAACTAAATGTTGGATCTAATTACGGTGTAAGTAAAGGTATGGTTTATTTGACAAATAATAATAGAGCAATACCTGAAGACGAATTTAATAGTAATAGAGGGAATGCTTTATTATACGATTTTTCTTATTGTTATGGGCCAAGTAATTGCGCAGTAGTGTTAGAAAAAGGTAAAGTATACTATTTACATTTTGCAGATTCATTAAATGCATATCAAAGAAGTAGAGAAGACCCATATTGGGGTGAAATAAGTACTTTATTTAGTTCATTAACACTGTATGATATTAGTTTAGTTCCTGTAGAAGAGTCATTAATGACTATTGGAACACCAACTATATTAACTGGAACATATGATGTTACAGGTGAAAGAGAAGAAGGAACTACTATAAAGAAGAGAACTTCTTCTGTACCTATAATAAATGGTAATAATTCAGTAACTGGATTTGAATACAATTCTGAAACAGGATGGTATACTGCAATGACTGATGGTTCAAGTGCTGTTGCAATGCAAAAGATAAAAATAGATTTAACTGGTAAAACAAACAATGTGGTATATACTATAGATACTAATTATGTAGACTGGCACAATACAAGAGGTTATTATTTAATTAGTGAAGAAGAGGATGAATTAGGATTAGACCTTAATATGTTCATTGATAATGGTAATAGTACAAATTATACAGACATTGAACAAAAAACAGGAATCGAATTAGAAAAAGGTAAGATATACTATTTATCAATTGTATCTAGTACATCAAGTACAACTACTAATCCATTTAAATTTAAATTAACTGAAATGGATACTGCTAATCCAACAACAGAATATTATCCAATAAGTAAAGTGAAAGAGTTTAATACACACGTAGATACAGTACAATTACTTAGAAACGTTAATACACCAAATACATTAACAGTGGATTCTAGTGAGGAAGTTGTACTTGACTTAAATGGATATAGTCTTACTTCTACAGAAGATTATGTTATTGATAATAAAGGTGATTTAACTATTCTTGATACAAAATATGAAAGAACATTATTATCATATGATAGCGATTTAGCTGAGTATCAAGAATATGCTGGTTTATGTGATGGATGTGAACCAAGTGATGAATATAAATTTGATCATCTAAGTGAATACATGGACTATTTTGGAATAGTTGGTGGAAAAACTGAATTTAGTTATACTGGCGATGTACAAACATTTACAGCACCAGCAACAGGATTATATCAATTACAAGTGTGGGGTGCTCAAGGCGGATATCGCTATTATCCTGCTAATGGTGGTAAAGGTGGATATTCTGAAGGTATAATAGAACTTCAAGAAGGAGAAACATTGTATATTTATGTTGGAGGTTCTGGTAATGCCGGAGGAACTGCTGGAGGATTCAATGGTGGAGGCTCTAGAGGTACTTATGCTGGTGGTGGAGGAGCCACTGATATAAGAGTTGAAGGAGATTCACTATATAATAGAATAATTGTTGCCGGTGGTGGAGGTTCTGATGGAGCTACTAATAAACCAGGTAAAGCTGGAGGTGGATTAGAAGGTATTTCTGCTACTGAGAGTTATGGTTCAGGTGGTTCAGCTGGAACTCAAACATATGGTGGAGATTATTATGGTGCATTTGGATTGGGAGGCTCTGGTACTTCTCAAAACGGTGAATACGGCGGTGCCGGCGGAGGCGGCTGGTACGGCGGCGGTGGAGCAATACCAGATGGTTCAGTTGATGATGACCGTGGTGGAGGTGGAGGATCAGGATTTGTTTATACTGATTCAAGTACTTCTCCAGTATCAGGTTATCTAGTTCAAAATCATATACTTACTAATGCTTATACTGTAGATGGAACAAATGAAAATATTCCAACATATGATGGAACAGGAACAATGACTGGTAATTCCGGTAATGGATATGCAGTTATTACAACTTTACCAACCGAAGAACAATTAAATGAAATAAGAAGTAATTTACCAAAAACTTATGATGTAAAAGAAGAACCTATTTTAGGTGCAAAATCTATTATGACTAATGATAGTGGAATAGGTATAATAAAAAATGAAGAAGACGCAGAATTAGCAATAAAGAATGTAATACTTGAAGTAGGATCTGAATACGGTATATATAATGAAGGAACAATAACAACTATTGAAGACCCTGTTATTAATGTTAAGACTAACAATAGTACAGGAATATTTAATATGCATAATGGTGAAATAGTAAATAATGGTAATTTAGAAATAAATATTGTTACACCTGAATCAGCTTGTTACAATGATGATGAAAGAGAATATAGAGCAACAGGAATTAGTTATACAAATGGAACACATACTATTTCTAACATTAAAATAACTGGAACAAATGGAACAGGTATTAAAGTAGATGAAAATACAATAGTAAATATTAAATCATCTAACATTAATGTGGTTGAAAGTACTAGCTATGTTTGTAATGTAACAAAAATAATAAGAGGTGATGTTGATGGGGAACGCTTCCATCAAATGTTGGGAGAAACTCTAGAACAAGCTATTAATTCATATAAAACAAGTAATTATTTCCCTGAGATATGGCAACCATATAGAAATGATTATGAATTCCGTGGTAAAACAGTTAGATATACAAGCCAAGCAAGTCATAGAGCACAAGGCGGAAATAGAAACGATGCTGCAGTTTATAATAAAGGAACTGCTAATATAACTGATGGAACGACTTTAGTAGGATCAGTTAAAAACTTTGGAAAGACAACTTTAAATGATGGTTCTAGCTTTGATGAAGTTTATCAAATGGATACATATGTATTCAAATATGATGTATCACGTTTTGCTAATGTAGAAACAAATATCTATAATACTGTTTCAAATATTAGCCAAATTATTAACCTTGCAGGAACAATTAATATAGTTGAAGAAGAAGGACAAACTTCTAAACTTACATCTACTAATAGAGTGTCAGTTTATAATTTTGGTACATTTAACACTAGTGGTGGAGAAATGCCAAATGTATTTAATATGGGAGAATTTAATTCTAATAATACTGATTATGAAAAATTCTATAATTTAAATACGATTAAATATGTAAATGGAAATGAAAGTGATAAACCTATTGGTGAAGGTAGATTCCAGTGGGGTTACTCAGTTCGAGGGGTAGCAAATATAACTGGTGGAACATTAAATGATGTCGTAAACGAATATAACATGACACTTAATGGAACTACAGTTCCAAATGGAATAATAAATCGTGGAAATTTAGTAGTAAAAGGAAACAGTGTAATCACTGGACCTGATAAACCTGCGATTTTAAATGCTCCAATGTTTGATCTTGTTTATAGAAATAATGATAATGGATATCCTAAACTAAATGGTCTTATTTATGGAAAAACATCACTTACTATAGGTGATAATGATGGCAATGTAACAAATGGACCAACAATTACTACAACAAATAATTCTTATGCTGTTACAGGTTATTGTAATGCACAAGGAACAACAGGTGTTTCTGATCTAAAATATTCATATTTCTATCTTGATTCAGTACCAAGAAAGAATTATAGTTTGCAATATCATCCTGATGAAACATATGTAGATTTTAATGGAAATGTAAGAAACAGTAGAAAAGATATTGTTGATTCAGTAGATTATCCAGATACTTCTAATACACTATGTTCATTTAATTATTATGATGGAACTATTAGTAATACATCTACAACTGATATAACAGATGTTGTAGATATACCTATTACTGGTATAACTAGCGGATATGATGTTTTATATAGTAACAATAATTCAACAGCTAGTGTTAGTCTTGCTACAATAGATGATTCATCAAGAAGCCTTGTTATAACAGCAAATGGAAATTCATATAGATCTTTAGAAACTGCAATTAGTGAAGCGCCTGATAATTCAATAATTAATATAACAGGTAATTATGATACTGCTAATAGAGTAACAATACCTGCTGATAAAAACTTAACAATTAATTATTTATTAGGAGCAACATTAAATTCATATAGTAAAGATGCATTAATAACTAATAATGGTAATTTAACTGTTGCTGGTGACGGAACAAATAATGTTCTAGGTGAATTTGCATATGAAAATAATAATGTTATGACATTTAATGGTTCTAATAACACTAATAATGAAGATTTCTATTTTAAACAAAGCAATATTGTTAAGAATAATTCTGATTTAACAATAAATAATATTAATTCTAGTAGACTTGATATTGTATCAACTGGTGAATCTGAAGATAACAAGAGTACTGTAACAATTAATGATGGTACATTTGATTCAAATACAATACAAGCTGATAATTCAGATATTCTTATTAAAAAAGCATATTTCGTTTCTACATCAGATAATAATTTTAATGAAACTTATACTGATGATAATTTAAGTGATCTAAGTTTTAATACAAAACCAATATTGAATGTTAAAAACTCAATTGTTACATTTGATAATTTTGATGTAGATACTGATTCAAGATATAGTAGCATTTCATTAGAACAAAATATAGGTAGACTTAATAAATCAACATTAAATTTAAATAATACTAAATATGGTGGAAAATCAAGCATAAGCCAATTATATGCTACATTACGTAACGGAAGTAATGTAAATATAAATGATGGTACTTATGATAAAGTAACATTTAGATTATTTGAAGGTAACCATTATAATCAAACTGCTGGTACAGTTAATGGTGGTTTATTAGTTTCAGGTAGTGGTAATGTTCTTAATATTACTGGTGGTAAAATAAACACAACTGCTGAAGCTGGTATATTATTATATGATGCTTCTGGTACAAGCATAACTGCAGGTACTAAAGGAGATCTAATTGAAGGTACGGAAAACTTAAAAGTATCAAAAACTGATCCTGAAATTAGGGGTGGTACTTTTGGTATAACTTCTAAAGGAACATATTCTTCACCAAATGCATTATATTTCTATGATGGTATTTTCAAAGGTAATGGAAACCCAATAGATTTATATGTAGAAGATATAGAAACAGGATATGATGTTGTATATAATAGAAGTGCTTCTCCACAAGAAAAGTACTTAGACTACTTACCATTAGTTCTTAACTATACAACAGGAGTATATTATTATGATGCTCAAGAAGCATTTGATGCTGCTAATACTAATGATGAATTAATTTGGGTTAGAGATTATACTAACTTCGCAGATACTCCAGCATTAGTAGTAGGATCAACTAAGAAATTCAAATTATACTTCAGTTATATGAAAGCTGAAAATACACCATATTATCTTGGTCAAGAAACAGCAACAGGACCTGTTCAAAATGAATTTAAACCATATTCTGGAACAGAAACAGTTCCTTCAGGATACACAACGAATATAGACCTTATTAAGATTAATAATGAAGATACATATGATGCTGTTAATGATGTAACTGTTAAGGCTACATTCATGATTAATAATGGTGATTTAGAAATAATAGGAACTCAAAGCGGATTAGCTGGAGCCGGATCTATTTTTGAATCATTATCAGGAGCTTCAATAATAGATAATACAGGAACATTAAAGTTAACTAATATTTCTGCTATAAATGTAAAAGGTCAAGGAACTATGGTTAAGAATACAGGAACATTAACTGTTAAGAAGGGTGGATTTGAAACTCAACAAGCGACTGTATTTGATAACTACGGAACACTTAATATAGTAGGTGATGATTCTGATACAACAGATTGTTATAGACCAACTTATATTAAAGTTGATACATCTGATGCATTAGAAAGTGCTTATAATAGTCATGCTATGATGAGCGCATTACTTGGAGTATCAATAATCAATAATACTAATGCTACAATGAATATTGAGTATTTATACTATGATAGTGATTATGCATATAAAGCTATAGTAAATAATGGTACATTAGATATACATTATGCTAATATTGAACAATTCAAAGATTCATCTCCAAACCTTACAGTGGCTATAGATAGACCTTTAATTAATAATGGTACTATGACTGCTAATAGTTTAAATATTTATTCACCACATGGTATATTAAATACTGGTGATTTAACTTATAGTGGTGGAATTTATACTGGATATGATAATGCTATAACAAATACTGGAACATTAAATGTAACTGGTATGAGTATTTCTGGTGCAGGTAAAGGTATATATGATACAGGAAACACTACATTCTATGGTGGTATAAGTACTTATGAAGAAGCTTATTATGGAATAGGAAATGGTACTACTACAATTACTGGTGCAGGATTAGGTACATATGGTAAAAATACAGAAAGTTATAATTATAGTAATACAGTAAGTATGACTTGTTCAAATGATTCATGGACAAGTAAAACAATTAACGCAACACTAAGGTATTATAGTTATCATGATTTATGGAAATATACACAAAACAATGCAGCTGTTTATGTTGGTGTAGGAAGAACATTAAATTTTGAATCTGGTGGTATATACTTCATGGGATTATCAAAACTAGAACATTTCTGTGGAACATATAGAGCTAAAAATGGTGTAGGAGTAGAAGAATGTCTAGCACCATACAACCATGCAGGTGAAACAGGTAGAAATTACACAATAGCAGGATTAGAAGCAGAAAATGCAACTGTTAATTTAGGAACATCAGATGATTATGGAAGTATAAGTGCACCAATTGCTAGTGGAACATATGGTCTATACTTGAAGAATTCTACATTTACACAATTAAATGGTTACGTAGGATCTTCATATATAGAAAATACAAATGAAGATGTAACAATAGGTGTATTAGATGATCAAAGTAATCCTAATGCTTTCTCATTCCAAAATGCATCTTGTGCAAGTGGATTTAAAGGATTAAATTTATATGATGGAAATGTTCAAATTAATCCTGATAATTTCTGTAAATTTAATGATAAAGAACCTAACTATGTAATATATGGAACAGGTGGAAATTATTATTCATTAGGAACTGATCCAGTTATTGTTAATACTTCGACTGGAACTGAATATACTTCAATTCCTACCGCAATTTTTGCAGCAACAGCAGGAGATACATTACAATTAGAAAAATCTCCAATTGCAGTAAATAGTGAATATGATATAACTATAGATAAAGATTTAACTCTTGACTTACATGGTTATACACTTTCTGCAAATATTAATGTAACATCTGGAAATGTAACAGTAACAGATGCAGCATATATTGCTAATAATGAATATTCTAGAGGAAGATTAATTGATGCAACTAATACTTCTGGAACATTAAATATTAATGGCATAATATTAAATAATGTTAATAATGCATCAACAATGAGTATTACAAATGCTACAATTACTAATATCTCTAATACAGGAACATTAAGTATTGATGGTGGTAGTACAAGTAATTTGACTAATAATGGAACAACTACATTAACAGGAACTACAATAAATAAAGCTACTAATAATGGAACTTCATCGTTATCATTAATTAATTCATCAATAATTGAATTAAAGAATTATGATACTGCAACAATTACTATGGATAATGATAGTAGACTTGATACATTATATAACTATGCAACATTAACTTTATCTAGTGGAAACATCGGAGTATTAGAAAATTATAGTAACCTTACAATAAATGGTGCAAATGTAACCAATACTTTAAATAATACTAGTATAAGATGTGATGATGATGAATGGTGCACTGGTACTTTAGTAGTTAATTCAGGAACAATTGGGCATTTAAAAGGTTATGCAGGTTATGTTAAATATGATGTTTTTATCGGAGGCACTACAATAAATGGTGGAACAATAGATAGGATTTCTCAATGGGCCGGTGGGTGCGATTTATATGAAAAACATTATGGTATGACTATTAATGATGGAACAATTGGTTCTATAACAAATATGGGATGCACAAAAATTAATGGTGGCCAAATAGATAGAGGAATAATTAATGGATCTCAGTATTTGGATGATGATTATTATTCTAGGTACTCAAGTGGATTCTTAACACTTGGAAATAAAGATGGAAATGTTAATGATTCATCACCAGTAATAAAGAATAACAATGGTTATGCACTTACGTCAGATAGTAATAGTGAAGTATATTATTATGATGGTATATTTACAAGTAATAAACCAATAGTAATAGATGCAACAATAAAAGAAGTTGAAACTGGCTATACTACATATGTATCGACTGATTACGATGAGCTTGGAAATCTAACCGGAACTTATTCAATGACTTTAATAGGAGATTATCAAACTTCAATTAAGATAGCTTGTGTTGATGGAATCTGCTATGATACTATTCAAGAAGCTATCGACGCGTCTGTTAGAAACTACACTGTTGATGATGGCTGCTCAGAAGTAGTAATTAATGGTGAATATTACTTTGCTGTAGAACTTGATGCAGACTTAGTATTAGATCCACAATACACAGTATCTATTAACTTGAACTATCATAATCTTAATGATAATGGACATAGTATTCCAGAAAATATAATATTAAGAAATGGTTCAAGAAATGGATCTGATTTACAATCAAGCTTATCTAAGTTCTTAGCAGATATATTCGATACTGATGAAGGTAATAAGAATATTATTATTACTAAGATGGCTGATGGTAATGCACTTGATACATCTAAGACTTATAACTTATATAAATATGACAATGGTGAATACAAATTATTGAGTGTTAATTCAGATGAAGCAGGAAAATATCGTGTAGGTAGTGAAACAACTGAATTAAAATCAATTAAAGGAAGAATTTATATTAATAACTTAAGTGCTGGTGATTATATGTTAAAAGATAATTATGATAATGAATTAGAATTTAATATATATGGCAATGGTACAATAAGTTCTAATATAAGAGAAAACATTACTTCTAATTATGGAAGACTAACTGCTTCTGCAGTAGCTACATTAATTGTATCAATTCAAACAGGCACATTTAGATATGGATATATCTTATTAGGAATAATATTAATTATTCTAAGTGCTATTGGAATATTACTATATAAAAAGAGTAAGTCTATGAAAGAAACTATTTAAAATAGTTTCTTTTTTTGTTATAATACTTTTTGTTGGAGATGATTATATGGAAAAAGAAAGACCATCTTATTTAAAAGCTAAAAAGAGAACTAAAGAAGAAGTAAAAGTTATTACTGATGCTTATATAATGGATAATAGATTAAGTAAAATAGGTTTAAATAAAACTTATCATATTATTACTTATGGATGCCAAGCTAATGTAAGAGATAGTGAAACTATCGCTGCTATACTTGAAGATATGTCATTTACAAGTACTGATAATATGGAAGATGCAGATATTATATTACTTAATACATGTGCTATTAGAGAAAATGCACATAATAAAGTATTTGGTATGATAGGTAGAGTACAACATTTAAAAGAAACTAAACCTAATATATTACTTGCAGTATGTGGATGTATGGCCCAAGAAGTATCTGTAGTAGATGAATTAGAGAGAAAAAAGAAAACTGTAGATATAGTTTTTGGTACTCATAATATTCAAAATTTACCACAGTTAATTAGTGAAGCAATAGACAAAAATGAACAAGTAGTAGAAGTATTCTCAAAAGAAGGAGATATAATTGAAAATCTTCCTGTTAAAAGAGAAAGTATGTATAAAGCATTTGTTAATATCATGTATGGTTGTGATAAATTCTGTACTTATTGTATAGTTCCTTATACAAGAGGAAAGCAAAGAAGTAGAAGAGTAGAAGATATCTTAAAAGAAATTGATGATTTAATTAAACTTGGTTATCAAGAAGTAACTTTACTTGGACAAAATGTTAATGCATATGGTAAAGATTTAGAAGATGGAATATCTTTTGCAGAATTACTTGAATTAGTAGCAAAAACAAATATTCCAAGAATTAGATTTGTAACATCTCATCCATGGGATTTCTCTGATAAGATGATAGATATAATTGCTAAATATGATAATGTTATGCCTTATATACATTTACCACTTCAAAGTGGATCAGATAGAATTCTTAAATTAATGGGTAGAAGATATACTAAAGAAAGTTATTTAGAATTATTTAATAAAATTAAATCTAAAATTAAAAATGCCGCAGTTACTACAGATATAATTGTAGGTTTTCCTGGTGAAACCGAGGAAGACTTTGAAGAAACACTTGATGTTGTAAATAAGTGTAAGTACGATGGAGCCTATACTTTCATTTATTCACCAAGAGAAAATACTCCTGCTGCTAAAATGGAAGATAATGTATCTCTAGAAGAAAAAGAAGATAGACTTGCTAGATTAAATAAATTAGTTAATGAATACTATAAAGAAAATAATGAAAAATTATTAAATACTGTAGTACCAGTATTAATCGAAGGAGTATCAGAAAAAAATGAAGAATTATGTTCTGGATATACTGATACTATGAAATTAGTTAATGTTAAATGTTCTAAAGATAATATAGGAAAAATAGTTAATGTTAAAATAACTGAAGCTAAAACATGGTCACTTGATGGAGAAATAGATGAATAATATATTAAGTGATATTGAAGATTTAAAATTAGATATTCTTAATACTAATGAATATAAAGAATATAAAAAATATGATGAATTATTAAATAATAATTCTGAAGTTAAATCTTTAATAAAAGAAATAACTAAACTTCAAAAAGAATCAGAAAGACTAGGTAATAAAGATATAGATATAGAAAATAGATTAGAAGATTTATTTTCTATATTAAATAATATAGAAGACTATTCTAAATATATAGAATCTTCTAAAAAACTAAACGAATTAATAACTAAAATTCAAAAGAATTTTGCGGATTATTTTAATAGTTTAATAAATAAAGATACAGATTAATCTGTATCTTTTTACATTGCTTTACATGCATATATTACACATTCTTGATATATGTGATATAATATAAGTAATATATGGAGGGATGATATGAGTATACCAAATATACCATTAATGGCAAAAGTAAAAGAAATAGATGAGAAAATTGCTGAATTAAATGGGAAATTATCTTCTACAAGCGCAGTACATGGCCAATTAGATAACCATGTATCAGATTTAGCAAAAAAAGAAAAAGAAGGAGCACTTGATGCTGGACAAAGAGCAGAATTAGGGCAATATCGTAATGGCGCATATGGAAAAATAAACGAAAAGGCATGGGAAAATGAAGCTAAAATAAAGGCTGAAATAGCAGAATTAGAGAGACAAAAAAGAGATCTTCTAAAAGCAGCAAATGTAACAACAGAAGAAAAGATTGACGCTGCAAAGGATTTAATGTCTACATACAAAAAAGTAACTAAAGGTCATCCAATGAGAAGATTAGGAATGGCTTTATCAGGGAAAAAACCTACAGAAAAAGCACTTTTAAAACGCTATACTGAAGATGAATTAAGACAATTAGATTCTGCACTAAAAGGAAATACAAAATTTATTCATGAAAAAATTGAAAGATCAAAAACAAGATTGGCTAAGGATGGAGCTTCAATAGATAAAATGAATAAAGAAACAGCTAAAATAAAATTTGAATATTTCAAAAGACTTTTAGGATCTAAAGTTGCGCTTGAAAGAGATATTAATATAGATAAAGGTGGCTATACTAGATAATGAACGAAAATATAGAAAATGTTCCATCATTCAGTGGACTTACCATACCAGAAAAAAGGAAACTATTATCTGATGAATATTTTGAATTATTAGCAGTAATTAGAAAGATGAAGAGTGATTTTCAAATACCTATTGATGATCCTGAAAATACAATTGCTAGAAAGTTATATACACCTGATCAAACAGAGGATGAATATTTAAATGCTCTTTATGAAAATATTATTGGTATTAAAGAGGAATTAGCAGATTTATTAACTGTAGTAGTAGATAATTTATATGAAGAAAAGAATCCAGAGTAATCTGGATTTTTGTTATATAAATGTAATGCCTTTTACAAAACTTGACAATTTTATAGAAATGTGCTATAATTTAAATCACTGAAAGGGAGTAGTTCTACTTCTAAATAAGTCATTTGATTCGTCAAGACAGTTAATACTCGGATCAAACTATGTAAAAGAACAAGACTTTCACATATTAATTATGTGGAGGTCTTTTTTTGACCTCTATGAAAAGGAGGGATGGATATGTTAATTGATGAAAGAATTGAAAAACAACTAAGAGTAAGAAACCTAGAAAAAGAAATTAAAGAATTAAAAAAAGAAAAGAGACAAATTAGATTTAGGAAAGGTCTATGTGGAATTACAGCAGCAGGAATTATTTTAGGAGTAGCATCAATTCCTTCAGTAATGACAACTTTAATATGTATTGGACAAAATAGATCACCATTTAAGAGAGATGCAACTGTGAAAGAAGCTCATATTGAGACAGTATTTAATACTAACAATGGAGTAGAAATTTCTAAACAATATGAACCATATAATAGTGAAAAGAATGTACTTAGATATCATACTGAATGGAAAAAGACACCAAATAATGATTATATTTCTAATGTAATAACTTATGATGCAACAAATTTAACATATAATGATGTAGAACAAATTGTTAAAGGAGAAAAAGAATTAAGTGATCCAGTTAAAGAAGAAGTATTACATAAAAAATATGTTTCTGAAAATCTTCTTGGGGAAGGTACATATTATGATGGTGTAGTATACGAAACTAATCCAAATGATTGCATTACTGTTCTACAAACAAAAGATGAAGATTTTGATGATCAATATATATGCTATGTAATGCCATTAATTTTTGATGCAGCATTTGCTACAGGAGCTATATTTGTAGTATGCCCTGATGGAAGAGCATATGATATTTATGGAAAAAAATTTAATCCATACAATGCATTTAGAGACATTGATGTTATTAATGAAAGAATTGATAATAAAAAAAAGAAAAAGAAAAATTTAGTTAAAATACTAAAAGAAGATCAACTTAAAAATTGGGGGGAATAATTATGGGAAAATTTTATAAAAATAGTGAAGAATTAAAAAGTTTAAATAAAGAATTAACTTTGGCATTAAAAAAGAATTCAGTTTAATCTGAATTCTTTTTTTCTAATTTATCTAATAAATATATTAATACTCCACCTAAAACAAAACTTACTATTAAACCACATATTTTTTCAGTAGAAAGTACTAATTTAGTTTCAAGGTTAAGTGGAAGAATTAACGCACTTGCTATAATAAATCCAAGTATTAAACTTACTGTTTTACCTCTATGTTTATCTATTACTTTAGATAATATTTTTGAACTAATTATTACTCCTAAAACTGCTCCTATACCAAATACTATAAGTTTAATATAAATACCAATATCAAGTGAAGTAACTTGATCAATATAACTTCTTATCATTTCATATTTACCAAGTACTAGCATAACCATGGATCCTGATATACCAGGGAATATCATAGATATACCACCAATAGCACCTAAACCTGCAAGTATAAGATAACTTATTAAACTTCCATCATCACCAGTATTAGCAAGACCACCATGTAAATTAAAGTATTCTAATGCTCCGATAATTAAAGCTCCTATTAAGAAGAATATGATATTAAATTTTTCTCCTTTTAACTCATTTCTAATTATTATAGGTACACTAAATAGAATTAATCCCATAAACCAGAATATTGTTTCTGCTTCTATATGAGATAGGGTGAATCCTAATATTTTAGCAAATGCTACAATACCAATAACTGCACCAATACCAACTTTTAGCAAGAATATAAAACTTTGTTTTCTAGTAGTAGAACCTTTTTTAAATATATCGCTTATTGAGTTTGCTAATTTCTCAAACAAATCAAATATTACAAGCATTGTACCACCAGATACTCCTGGGATAATATTTGCTATACCCATAGCAATTCCACCAAAGAAGGGTTTTAAATCTATCTTTTTATAGAATTCTTTTCTTTCTTCTTTAGCTTTAATATTTTCTTCCTTTTCTTTTAGTCTTAATTTTTCTTTCTTAGCTTTTGATAAATGTTTCTTTTTAGGTTTTTCTTCTTTCTTAAATATCTTCATGTTTACCTCCATATAGATTATATCATAAATTTTGAATTTTTATTAAAATATGATAAAATAAAAAAGTGACGGAGGGGGAAATTATGGTAACAAAAGAATATTTAGAAAAAATCTCTACATTAGATAAAAGAGAACAACATGCTAGAGATAAATATTTAAGAAACTTAGCAATGGGTAAAATTCAAGGGCCATTGACTGGAGATCCATTTATTGATAAACCATGGCTTAAATTTTATGATGAAAAAAGACTAGATGTTTTATTTGAGATACCAAATCAAACTGTTTATGATTATGTTTATACGCATAACCAAGATAATTTAGAGAATACATTTTTAGAGTTTTTTGGAACAAAAATAACTTATGGAGAATTCTTTAAAAAAGTTGATGAAACTGTTAATTCTTTTTTAAAAATGGGAGTTAAACCAGGAGATGTAATCAGTTTCTGTGTTCCTACAACACCTGAAACATTCTATGCATTCTATGCATTAAATAGAATCGGTGCTATTCCTAACATGATAGACCCTAGAACTAATCCTGCAAATATCAAAAAGTTTATTGAAGAAGCAAATTCAAAGATGGTCTTCTATATCGATATAGCAGCACCTAAATTAACACCAATTCTTAATGAATTAAATATAGATAAAGTTGTTTCTTTAGATGCTACTAATTCTGCACCAGAAAAGATACAGAAATTAGCTTCTATAAAGAATAAAGTAACAGGTATATTTAAAAAGAAAAAAGTTATAGAAGAAAAACATAAGAGTATAAGTTGGAATGACTTTATTGATGAAGGAAAAGATTTCGAAGGAGAAATACCAGAACTAGATGATAATAAACTTGATCAAGTGGCTGGTATAGTATATACAAGTGGTACAACAGGGGTTCCAAAAGGAAGTATGATAACTAACAAGAACTGCCTTGCAATGGTAGCCCAAAACTGGTATGCAAATATGGGATGGGAAAAGAATGATATACTTCTTGGAATGATGCCACCATTTATAGCATATGGACTTGTATGTGGAATTGTATTACCAGCATGTAATGGAATGCAAATAGATATAATTCCTAAGTTTGATGTAAAGAAGTTTGCAAGTTATATACTTAAACATAAACCAAATCATATAATGGGTGTTCCATCTTATTTAGATAGTTTAAGAAAATCACCATTATTATGGTTTAGAAAATTACCATTTCTTAAAACTGCCATTGTTGGTGGAGATAAAATGGTAATTGCTCTTGAAGAAAAATTTAATAAATTTCTTAAGAGAAAAGGTGCACAAACTGAAGAAACTGATAAGGGATATGGAATGACTGAGATGAGTTCTAATGCTGTTTATACTGCAAATAGTGATGTAAATAAATTAGGCTCTGTTGGTATTCCATTAGTTGGTAATGATATAAAGATTATTGATAAAAACGGTAATCACTTATCATATGGACAAAAAGGTGAAGTTTGTTTAGCTGGACCAACTCTTATTAAGGGATACTTTAATAATGATGAAGAAACTAAGAAAACCTTTGTAGAAGAAGAAGGAAAAAGATGGGTACATACTAAAGATAAAGCTTACATGGATGAGGATGGTAGATTATATTTCTGTGATAGGGAAAAAAGAATAATTATCAGAAGTGATGGGCATAATGTTTGGCCATCTAATATAGAAAAAATAATTGAAAGACATCCTAGTATTGTTAAATGTTGTGTAACTGGGGTAAAACCTAATCCAGATGAAAATGGAGAAATACCAACAGCATTTATAGTTATAGATAAAAAGAGTTTACATAGTGTTCAAACTATAGTAAATGAAATTAATGAGGCTTGTTTAAAAGAATTGCCTGAAAGAGATATAGCACTTCAATATGTAGTTAAAGAAGACTTGCCTTTAACACCTGTTGGAAAGATAGCTTATACAGTGCTATCTGAAGAGGGTGTTGATGATATGAAGAAGAATAAGATAATTTTAGCTAAGAAAAAAACTAAGAATAAAAAATTAGTTTTAACAAAAAAGTAATAGTAAAATATTACTTTTTTTGTTATAATTATAATAATAGGAGACATATATATGGGAAATAATTCTTTTACTTTATTAAGTTTATTCTATAGTATTATATTATTATTCTCATTCTTTTCTAAAAAGAGTGTTAAAAATACTGAAACAAGATTATTTAAAGGTATAATTATTACTAATTTTTTAAATATTGTTTTTGCGTTATTATTCGTATCTAGTGTTAAATATGAATTACTTGGGGATGTACTAGATAATATATTAGGTAAGTTTATACTTATGTGTTTTTATACTTTTTCATTCTTGTTTAATATATTTGTTATTTCTATTGCTAAGAAAAAAGATAATAATTTCTTAGGAGATAATTTAAAAATATTCTCTATAGGATATTTAATATTTATGTTGCCAATAGCATTATTACCTATATCTATATTTAATGAAAATAATGTTATATATACATATGGTTTATCATGTACATATTTATATATATTTATAACTGCTATGATTGTTCTTTGGATAATATTCTTATTAATTCATATTAAAACTTTGAGAAAAAGAAAATGTATTCCAGTTATTGCATATGTTGTATTACTAGGAATAGTAGTATTTATTCAAAGAGAAAATCCAGAATTATTATTACTTACTTCTTTAGAAACAATAGTATCTTATATTTTATTTAATACAATCGAAAATCCAGATGTAAAAATGATAGAAAAATTAAATATAGCTAAAGATCAAGCAGAAAAAGCTAACAGAGCTAAAACAGATTTCTTATCAAGTATGTCTCATGAAATAAGAACTCCATTAAATGCTATAGTAGGTTTATCTGAAGACATAGCATCATTTGAAAAAGAAGTTCCAAAGCAAGTTAAAGAAGATACAAATGATATAATTAATGCTTCTAATACATTACTTGAAATAGTAGGAAATATACTAGATATTAGTAAAATAGAAAGTGATAAATTAGATATAGTAGATACTACTTATAATGTAAGAGAAGAAATAGAAAAATTAGTTAAAGTAGATATAACTAGAATAGGAAATAAACCAATTAATTTTAAAGCAAAATATGCTGAAGATTTGCCATATGAATTAATCGGAGATAAAGTTCATGTTAAAGAAATAATTAATAATATTCTAACTAATGCAATTAAATATACTGATAAAGGTCATATTAATCTAGATGTTAGGTGTGTTAATAAAGATAATAAATGTTTATTAATTGTATCCGTAGAAGATACTGGTAGAGGAATTAAAAAAGAATCAATTGATAAACTGTTTACTAAATTTGAAAGATTAGATGAAAGAAATTCTACAATCGAAGGTACAGGATTAGGTCTTGCTATTACTAAAAAATTACTTGATATGATGGGTGGAAAAATAAATGTTAATTCTACATATGGAAAAGGATCAATATTTGTTGTACAAATTCCACAAAAGATTAGTAAAATGACAAAACCAAAAGATGAAGTATCAAATGAAGGAAAAACATTTAGAGAAGACTATAAGGGAATGAAAGTTCTTGTAGTAGATGATAATGCATTAAATATTAAAGTTGCAGAAAGAGCATTATCTGGGCTTAACTTTACTATTGATTCAGTTCTAAGTGGAAAAGAATGTATAGATAAGATTAAGAACGGTGATAAATATGATGTTATATTACTTGATATAATGATGCCTGAAATGAGTGGAGAAACAACATTTACTGAATTACAAAAGATAAAAGATTTTAATACCCCAGTAATTGCTTTAACTGCAGATGCTGTTTCAGGAGCAAAAGAAAAATATTTGAGTGAAGGATTCAATGGTTATATAGCTAAACCATTTACAAGAGATCAAATAAAAGAAAAATTAGATAAAATTATAAAGTAGGTGAAATTTTATGAATGAAAATTTAAAATCAGCTTTAATACACTATATTTATGAGGGAAAAGATAGTATATTAGTTACAGGAGATAAAAAGTTAATGGGAATACTTGAATCCTACCCTGAAGGAGTACAACCTACTCCAGAAGAAGTTCAAGCAAAATATGAAGCATTAATGAAACAAGACCCTCCTGTAACAACAACTAATCTTGAGGAATTACCACCACTTGTGCCTGAAGGACAAAGTGGATCAAATATAGTAGAAAGTCCTAGTGCATTAATTGAAAATGCTAGAAAAAGAGGAATGGCAAAAGCACTAACATTAACAAATCCTGATATGCCAGCAGCTGCTTCTAAAAAACTAAATGAAGTAGGTTATGCTAATATAGTATTAATGTCTATTATTGTAATGATAATAGTAGCTATTATTTGTGTATTTATATTCTTATAATAAAGATGCTTTGCATCTTTTTTTGTGGTATAATTTAATAGAAAAAAGAGGTTTTTATGAAAATAATTATAATAGGAGCAGGAGTAAGTGGACTTACTACTGCAATTAATTCTAAAACTAACCTTAACGAAGTCTTAGTATTAGAAAAAAATAGTATTCCTGGTAAAAAGATATTAGTGACTGGTAATGGAAGATGTAATTTTTTAAATGATGATTTTTCTAAAGAACATTTCCATAGTATTAAAGAAAACAATATTGAGTCACTAATAAATAATGATAATAAAGAGAGAGTGCTTAATTTTATTAAATCTCTAGGAGTAGAAATAAAAATTAAAAATGGTTATTATTATCCATTTACTAATAAATCATCTACTATAAGAGATGCTCTTTATGAAGAAGCATTAAATAAAGGTGTAGAATTTAAATTTGATTATAGGGTAAATGATATAAAAAAAGAAAATGATAAATTCATTATTAATAATGAATTATCTTGTGATGCTTTAGTAGTATCATCTGGTTCTAAATCATATAAAGTAACAGGTACTGAAGGTGACTCTTATAGTCTTCTTTCTAAATTAGGATTAAGTGTTACTGAACTTTATCCATCTTTAGTACAAGTATTAACCGAAGGTAAATTCTTAAAAGAATTAGATGGAGTAAGAACAGATGCAGTTGTATCTATCTTAGATGATAACAAATTAATTAAAGAAGAATCTGGAGAATTACAATTAACTGATTATGGAGTATCAGGAATATGTGTATTTAATTTAAGTAGATATGTACATATATTAAATAAACCTATTATAAGAATTAATTTTATGCCTTATACAGATAATTCTGTGGATTATTTTAACAACTTAGTTGATGAAAAAATATATGATGTATTAAAAAGAATAATAAATGAAAAAATTGCATCAGTTATATTAAAATTATCAAATATTAATAGAGATAAATTGAAAAGTAATTTATCTAAAGAAGAAGTAAATAACATATTAGATTTATTAACTAATTTTAGATTAAATGTAACTGGTACTAAATCATTTGATAATTCGCAAGTTACTATGGGTGGAATAGATGCTAATGAAATAGATATCAATACTTTTGAAACTAAAAAGATTAATAATTTATTCCTAACTGGAGAACTTCTAGATGTTGATGGAGATTGTGGTGGATATAATATTTCGTTTGCAATTCTATCTGGATTAATAGTTAGTGATAGGATTAAAGAATTATGTTAAGAATTAGTAATGTTAAAATAAGTGTATTAGATAATACTGATGAACATATTAAAAAGAAAATAGAGAAGTTAATTCATAATAAGATTAACACTTTTAAGATTGTAAAAAAATCTATAGATGCTAGAAAAGAATTATTATTTGTATATACTTTTGATATAGATGTAGATAATGAAGATAAAGTGTTAAAAGATAATAATAATGTAGTTAAGACACCTAATGAAGAATATATATTTCCAGAATTAGGAACTGAAGAATTAACTAATAGACCAGTAGTAGTAGGATCAGGCCCTGCAGGATTATTTCTTGGTTATTTCTTAGCAAAATATGGATATAAACCAATAATAATTGAAAGAGGAGAAAAAATAGAGGATAGAGTTAAATCAGTTGATGAATTTTGGAAAACAAATAAGCTTAATGAAAACTCTAATCCTATTTTTGGAGAAGGTGGAGCAGGAACTTTTTCTGATGGAAAACTAAATACTCTTGTTAAGGATAAATATAATAGAATAAGAGAAGTATTTAAAATATTCGTAGACTCTGGTGCTCCAGAAGAAATAATGTATGAGAATAAACCTCATATAGGTACTGATGTATTAAGAAATGTAGTAATTAATTTAAGAAATAAAATAATTAGATATGGAGGAGAATTTAGATATAATACATGTCTAACTAATTTAGTTATAAATAATAACAAATTAGAAAAAATAATTGTTAATAATAATGAAGAAATAATAACTAATAATGTATTTTTAGCAATAGGTCATAGTGCAAGAGATACATATTATATGTTAAATGATAATAATATTAAAATGCTTCCTAAACCATTTGCAGTAGGTTTAAGAATTATCCACAAAGAAGAACAAATAAGTAAAGATTTATATGGAGATAATTATAAATTATTACCTCCAGCTAACTATAAATTAACTTATACTACAAAAGAAGGTAGAGGAGTATATTCTTTCTGTATGTGCCCAGGTGGTTATGTAATCAATGCTTCTTCTGAAAATGGATATCTATCTATCAATGGTATGAGCGATTATAAAAGGGATTCTAAGTTTTCAAACTCAGCATTAGTTGTTACCGTAAATGGTAAAGACTATGGAGAAGGACTATTTGATGGATTAAACTTTCAAAAAGAATTAGAAAGAAAAACATATGAAATAGGTAATGGAAGTATACCTGTTCAAAAGTATGAAGACTTTGTTAATAATACTGTTAGTGAGGTTAAGACTGATGGTATTAAGGGCAGTTATGTTTCTAAAGATTTAAATTTAATATTACCAGATTATATATCTAGTTCTATTAAAGAAGCAATGCCTCATTTTTCTAAAATAATAAATAGTTTTGAAAGAGATGCCATTCTTTTAGGAACTGAAACAAGAACTTCTAGTCCATTAACTATTCTTAGAAATGAAGATGGTATGTCTAATATAGAAGGTATATATCCAGTGGGTGAAGGTGCAGGATATTCTGGTGGAATAACTACATCTGCAGTAGATGGTATTATTCAAGCAGAAAACTTTGCAAAAAGATTTAAACCTATTGATTAATGTGATAAAATGATTAAGGAGGTACTTTATGAAAATAGTATCGTGGAATGTAGCAGGATTTAGAGCAGTACTAAAAAAAGGATTTGAAAAATTCTTTGATAATATTAATGCAGATGTATTCTGTATACAAGAATCAAAAGCAGAATTAGAACAATTTAATTTTAATAAAGAAGGATATGGTATGTATTTATATCCTGCCGAAAAGAAAGGCTATTCAGGAACACTAATCTATAGTAGGGTAAAACCTATATCTGTTTCATATGGAATGGGCATTGAAGAACATGATCACGAAGGTAGAATTATTACTTTAGAGTTTAATAATTTTTATCTAGTAAATGTGTATGTTCCTAATGTAAAAAGAGAACTTACGAGATTAGATTATAGAATGGTTTGGGAAGATGATTTTAGGTGTTACCTTAAAAAGTTGGAGGAAAAGAAACCGGTAGTAGTTTGTGGTGATTTTAATGTAGCACATAAAGAAATAGATATTAAGAATGCTAAAGCTAATATTGGTAATGCTGGATTTACTTATGAAGAAAGAAGTAAGTTTAGTGAATTGCTTGACGCAGGTTTTATAGATACATTTAGATATTTACATCCAGAAGAAATCAAATATTCTTGGTGGAGCTATTTAGAAGGTTGTAGAGCAAGAAATATTGGATGGAGAATAGATTATTTTATTACATCAAAGGATATAATAAATAAAGTAAAAGGAGCATATATTTATGATGATGTTATGGGTAGTGATCATGCTCCTATCGGATTAGATATAGATTTAGATTAAGAAAGAAGGGATAATATGAGTAAAAATACAATTAAGAAAATTATATTAACTATAGTTCTTTTGAGTGTGTTAATATTATCTCTTACATTCTTTTATAGAATTACGTCTGAAAACCATACAGATAATATTACAATAGTTAAAAAAATAATCTCTGAAAAATATGAAGATGTAGTATATTTTGATAATTCAAATTGCCTATATGCTTATAGTAATAATCAATATACTGTATATGATTATAATGGTAATAGATTATATACTTTTGGGAATGTATCAAAAGATAATATAATTGCTATTTCTAAAAAATATTATATTATTAAAAAAGATAATTATCATTTATATAATATAAATAATGAAGAGATAGCATCTGGAGATAATATATATTATGTTAGTGATAATCTAGCATTTGTAGATAATAATATAATCAGTGTTAAAGGAGAAATATTATTCTATAATATTAAGAATATTAAATCATATTATAAGAACAAGTATTTCTTAATAGATAATTACTTTGTTAATGAAAAAGGTAAAGTTCTATTAGTAGATTATGAAATAAGAAAAGAAAAAAGAATTAATAATGAATTAGACTATTTTATTGTTAAAAAAAATAATATGTATTATTGCTTTTTCCCAATAGTAGATACTATTATTGGAGAAGGTTTTGATGGTTATTTTGAATATAATGAAAAGATATATATATTAGCAGATAACAAGATATTTGAAATATCTACGAATGGTATAAGAAGAGAAATAACATTTGTTATAGATAAAAATATAGATAAAAAGAAACTTGATTATTCTAAAGCAGTTAGAAAGAATAGAATATTAACTAAAAGAGATTATTATCTAGGATTATTAGAAACAGATACTAATAAATTCTATAGAATAATGAAAGCAAAGAATTATTCATATACATATATAGATAATAATCATATAAATATTTTGGCAGATAATAAAAATTATGTTTATGACTTAGAAAACAAAAAAATTGTTTATTCAAATAATTTTGATGATATAGTTATATTTGCTAATAATTATAAAACTTTAAAAATAAATAATAAATATTATTTATTAGATGATGATGATAGAAGAATTACTACTTCAAATAAACAAATAATACTTCTTGATAGCAAAGCCAAAGTAGGTAAGATAAATAAAAAAATATCATTATATGATTATAAAGAATTATATGATGGAGAAAAGATAAATATAAATGAAAATATTTATTATAAATACCAAAAAGATGATATAAGTTATATTGTAAGTAAAAATTTAAAAGAAAAATATAAATCTGATTCATATTTAAATTATATGAATAATACTATTGTAGAATTAAAGGAAGATAAGATTAATTTTTATAATAAAAAGAAAAATAAAACTTATACTTATGATATTAAAGATTATAAAATAGCAAATGATAGTATTTATAAAAATGCATTAATTTTATCTAATGATAAAGATATTATTGTTCTAGGAGAAAAAGGAAATTTAATAAAGAAAATAAAGAATGTTAAATTAGAAAGTATTTCTTTTAGTAAAACAAAAGGATCAATAATAGTAATAGTAGAAAAAGATAAATTATTTAATAAATATAAAGGGGCATATGTACTTAAATAAAAAATGGATATTATATCCATTTTTTTTATTAATAAATATTGTATTAAATATAAATAAATGTTATAATTTTATTTAGAATAAGGAGGTATCTCTTATGGAAAACAAAGTAACAATTGTTAATCCAAAAGGTCAAAAGATAGTAGCAGATTTGATTACTGTTTTTAGAGTAGAAACAACTAATCAAGATTATGCTGTTTATACTTTTAATCAAAAGGATCAAAACAATAAGATAAAAGATTATGTATCAAGAGTAAGAATAGAAAATGGAGAATTCTTTTTTGACACAATTGAAGATGAGAATGAATGGGAAATGGTAAAAGGTATCATTTCTAGATTAAAGGAAGGGGAAATTTAATATGGCAGATTTTATTAATAATGAACAACAAAATTTTGGCCCTGTAGGTATCCAAAGTCAAGAAGTTTCTAGTACAAATAATGATAAATTGGAAGGAATAAAGCAAGAATTAGAAAAATTAAATAAATCAACTCTAGATATTCATCAATTAATAAATGAATCAAGAGATCAAATAATTCAAGCACTATTAAATAATAAAAATGTAAATGCTGAGGAAGTACAAGAAGAAAAAAATCCTGCACCAGCAGAAGTAACAGATTTAACTGATGAAGTAATTCAACCAGAATATATTGATTTCCCAAACAGTTCAAACACAACTTTTGTAGGGGAACCTGGTACTGGCCCTGCTGATCCAAATGGCTTTGAATTCCCTGATGAGACTATTGCAAAAGAAAATGCTGCTGAGGAACAAGCTGCAGAACAAGAAGTGGTTGAAGAACCTGCTGGACCTGTAGAAGAAGCATCTGCAACTACAGAAAACGTAGATTTAGGGCAAACAATAGAATTACCTGAAGTACCTGGTTTTGGTGAAACAGAACCTGCTCCGGTAGAAGAAGAACCTGCAAGTGCACCAACAGAAGCACCAGTAGAACCACTTAATCCTGTAACTGTAGATTCAATTCCAGAAGGATCTAGTGAAATTTCTATGGAAGATATATTAGCAGAAGCAAATAATCAGGTTACACCACAAGTAGTATCTGATCCAATAATTCAACCAGTTGTTACTCCAATGCCAACTGCACCAGTAGCATCTGTTGAACCTATAGTTCAACCACAAGCTCAAGCTATGCCAGTAGTTGAACCAGTAGTAGCTGCAAGTGCTCCAATAGTAGCACCAGTAGAAGCGCCTGCAAGTGCACCAATTGATGCACCAGTTGCTCCAGTTACTGCACCTATAGAAGCGCCAGTAGCACCAGCTACAGGACCAGCAGTAAGAATAGTAAAATCTGATTATGCTGGAATGAATACAGTTAACTTCCCAGGAGCAGGAGCAAAATATACAACTGCAACTGAAGAAGAAAATAAAAAGATAGCAAATCAAAATAATCAAGCTAAAATTTTGACTAATGGTATGCAAAACAATATGTAATATTAATCAATAATCAATTCTTATTGATTATTGTTTTTTTATACTACGTATAGTATAATTAAATAGTTAGAGGTGTTAGAAAATGGAAAAAAATAATTCAAAACCAAAAAAAAGAAAAAGATTAAAAGTCGGATATATTTTTGCTCTTATAGTAATTATTGCTTTTGCAGTAGTAGTTCTTAAATTAGTATTACCATCTGCTGGAAATAGTAAGTATGGTGATAGACTAGAAGGAATAGAGCAACATCCTTTTACTGAAAAGGCAAAGAAAAAAGTAATAAAAGGAATAAAAGCAAAAGAACAAGTAGTATCTTGTGAAATTGATGTTCAAGGGAAAATAATTAATGTTATTTTTACTGTTAATAAAGATACTTCTAAGGATGATGCAAAGAATATAGCAACAGGATCATTAGCTGATTTTTCTGAAGAAGTAAGAGGATACTATGATATTCAATTTATGATAAAGAAAAAAGGCGAAGAAGGAACAAAAGTAACAAAACAAGTAGATGATGAAACAACTAAAGAAGTTACAGTTTATCAATTTCCAATAATGGGTTATAAGAATAAAAAGTCGGATAGAATAGTATGGTAGTAGGAGATATTTATGAAGAAGAAAAAAAATATTAATAAAAAGAAAATATTATTAATTGCTTTACCACTAGTTTTACTAGCTATTATAGTAGCAGTTGCTTTTTCAGTAAATAAGAGTAATAACGAAAAAGGTGTTTTCTCTCTACTAGAAAAAAGATGGATTGAAAAAAATAAAAACGTTGCAGTAGATGTATCTGTATTAAATGATATACCTATATTTGGAGAAGATGGAGAAGGAGTATTCTTTGATTTCTTAAATGATTTCTCTAAAGAAACAGGCATTAAATTTAATATGATTCCTTATAAATTAGGAGCTACTCCAAGCAGTAAATATTCTTTTGAAATGAAGAGTAATTCTAATTTAAAAGATACTGAATTATTATTCTATAGTGATGAATATGCATTAGTTAGTAAAGATAATAAAAGAGTTAAGAGAATTACTGATTTAAAAAATGTAACAGTAGGAGCTTTAGAAACAGATATAGATAGTATAAGATCATCTTTTGAAGATAATGATACAATTATCTATAACTCATATAATAATATAGATTCTATTATTGAAGCATTACAAGCTAATGATATAGTTTATGCTGTTATACCAAAGACATTATATATTAATGAAATATTCTCTAATAATTTTTATATAGTTAGAAATATTCCAGAATTAGATAATGAATGTATATTAAATGTTAATGGTAATGATGCTACATTAAATAGTATATTAAGAAAATATTATATTAGATGGAGTAAGACTGAATTAGAAAAGTCTTATAATAAGAGATTATTAACATTATATTTTGAATCTAAAGAAATAGATGATGTTACAATAGCTAATTTTGAAGGTAAAGAATATACTTATGGTTATGTTAAAAACTTACCATATGAATCTAAAATTAATGATGATTTTATAGGATATAATAGTGAAATTCTTGATGGATTTGCTAAGAGTATGAATATTACTTTTAAGATTAAAGAATATAATTCTATTAAAGATTTAACTACAGCTTTAAATAATGAAAAAGTAGATTTAGCATTTAATTATTATAATTTTGAAGATTTAGCAAATAATTTTGATGAAACAGTATCTCCTTATAAAGAGAAAGTAATAGTATTAACTCATATTAATAATACTAAGACTATAGTTCCATCATTAAAGAGTCTTAAGAATCAAGAAGTATCTATGATAGATAATAAATTATCTGATTATATAGCTAAGAATTATAATGCTAATGTTAAGGAATATAAGAAACCTGGATCATTATTTAATTCATTAAATGAAAATAGTATAGTGGTTTTAGATTATAATGTTTATGATCATTATAGAAATACTGAATTAAATAATTTTAAAGTTGTTTACGAAAATGAAATAGATGATTTAGATTATAATTTTATAGTATTAAATAAGAGTAATAATAAAGGTTTTGTTGGATTATTTAAATTCTATATATCTAACATTGAACCAGATTTATATATGGCTAGAGCTAAAGTTAAACTTTCTAAAGATAGCAAGAAAATTGATTTAACATTTGTATATATATTAGTAGGTTTATTTGTATTACTTGGTATTAGTTTAATATATATAAGAATTAAATATAAAAATAATAAAATAAGTAAGAATGATAGATTAAAATATGTAGATAGTTTAACATCATTAAAGAATAGACATTATTTAAATAAGAATTATGATAAATGGCAAAGTAATAAGATTTATCCACAAGCAATCATAATTGTTAATGTTAATAAAGTTGGACATATTAATGATGTATATGGACATAATGAAGGGGATATGGTTCTTAAAAAAGCTGCTAACATATTAATGAACAATCAATTAGAACAAAGTGATATAGTTAGAACTAATGGAGATGAATTCTTAATTTATCTTATAGGTTATGAAGAAAATAAAGTTATAGCTTATATGAGAAAGTTAAATAAAGAATTTAAAAACATCCCATATGGATTTGGTGCTACACTTGGTTATAGTATGATTACTGATGATGTAAAAACAATTGATGATGCAATCAATGAAGCAGTATTAGAGGTTAAAACAAATAAAGAATTAAATACTGAAGATAAATAATGGGTGTGATCTAAATGAAGCAAATTAAGCTTTTAATTAATGAAATAATTGAAGTTTTAGGAAAGCCAGTAATGTCCGTTTTGCCTGGGCATCTGTCTTTCTTTTTGCTGCTTTCATCAATACCTATTATTTTAATATTTGGGATGGTAGCATCTGCTTTTTCACTATCATACGATGAAATATTAAATTTTATTAGTTTAAGCTTGCCTGCTACTACAAGTAAACTTATATTACCATTATTTACTGGTAAGACAATTGATTTTAGCGTTATATTACTTGCTATTTCTGCGATATATTTAGCATCTCGTGGAACTAAAGCAATAATATCTGCTGCTAATAATATATATGGTGTTAAGAAGAACCCAATCCAAGATATGATAAAGTCATTAATAATAACATTATTATTAATAGGATTATTAATATTTATTGTATTCATATTAGTATTTGGTAATAAGATATTAGGTATAATTAGTGTTGTACCACAAATAGGTTATATAGGAAGTAAAATACTTTCATTCATTAATCTACTTAGATGGCCAATATCATTCTTTATAATATTCTTATTTATAAAGATGATTTATACTTTGACTCCAAATAAAAAAATTAAAAGCAAAAGTGTAAATAAAGGTTCTTTATTTACAACAGTATTATGGATAATAATAACATATATTTATTCATTCTATGTAACTAATTATGCTTCATATAATGATTATTATGGAAGTGCTTCAAATATATTAGTTTTAATGTTATGGATATTTATTATTGCAGAGATATTCGTAATAGGAATGGTAATTAATTCAATTGAAGATAAAAAAATAAATGCAGAGTAAAACAGGTTGTTTTACTCTTTAAAAATGTATATAAAAATGGTATAATTTCTTTTGAGAGGTAAAAAATGAAGAAACTTAAAAACAGATTTAATAAGATAAAAGAATATATTAAAAATTTTAATTATAAGCAATATATTAGTACTAATAGACAGTTTATAGCATTTGTTTTGAGTAATGTTATTAATGCTTGTTTACTTAGATTTTTTACTGTACATAATTATTTTGCAATTAAACCATTACTTGCAGATTTAGCTATTGTATTAATACTTGGATCTTTTGTATATTTATTTAAAGCAAAGAAACAATTTACTTATTTAATGGTAATATCAATTTTATTTAATATAATATGTATAGTTAATTCGCTTTATTATACTTATTATATGTCGTTTGCATCATTCTCATTAATTGCAGTTTCTTTAACTGTGGTAGATGTAGGAGATGCTGTTGTAAAAAATGTATTACAAGTAAAAGATTTTTTATTCTTATGGCAATTATTCTTCTTAGGGTTCTATCATCTACATTTAAAGAGAAAAAAATATATAGAATATGCTGGACCAATGGAGAATAGAAAGAAAAGATTTACAGGAACATTAGTATTTGGTCTTATTATATATGCAATATTCTTTATGACAGTTACTTCAGTAGAATTCTCAAGATTAAGTAAACAATGGAATAGAGAATTCTTAGTAACTAAGTTTGGTATTTATACATATCAATTTAATGATTTATTCAAGAGTTTAGATGCTAAATTTAACACATTGTTCGGATATGATAATGCTGCTAAAGAGTTTAGAGATTATTATAGTGAAAATACTATTGAATTAAAGAATAATGAATATACAAATATATTTGAAGGTAGAAATGTATTAGTTATTCATGCTGAAAGTATTCAAAACGCTGCAATACATCAAGAATTTAATGGAGAAAAAGTTACACCAAATTTAAATAGAATAAAAGATGAGGGAATATATTTTAGTAATTTCTATGCACAAGCATCTTCTGGAACAAGTTCTGATTCAGAATTTACTTTTGCTTCATCATTATTCCCAGTAACTAATGGTTCTGTTGCAGTAAGTTATTGGAATAGAGAATATGAAACATTACAAAAAATGTTAAAAGAAAAAGGTTACAATACTTTATCTTTCCATGCTAATAATGGAGATTTCTGGAATAGAAATAATCTACATAAGAGTTTAGGATATAATACTTTCTATAGTAAATCATCTTATACTATTGAAGATGAAAATATAATTGGTCTTGGATTAAGTGATAAAGAGTTCTTTAAACAAACAGTGCCAATTCTTAAAAAAGAGTATGATGAAAATGGTAAGTTTATGGCTACATTAATAATGCTTAGTAATCATACACCATTTGATGCATTAGATAAGTATGGAGAATTTGATGTAGATATTAAAGAAGAAGTAGATGGTCAAACAGTTTCTTATCCATATATGGAAGGAACTAAACTTGGTAATTACTTTAAATCTGCTCATTATGCAGATGCTGCTATCGGGGAATTATTTGAAGAATTAGATGAAGCTGGATTACTTGATAATACAGTAGTAGTTATATATGGAGATCATGATGCTAAATTGCCAAAGAATGATTATGTAAGATTATATAATTATGATAAAGAAACAGATAGTATTCTTGATAAAGAAGATGAAAATTATAGACCAGTAGACTATTTTGAATATGAGATAAATAGATCAGTACCATTTATTATTTGGACTAAAGATAGACAATTTAATAAAACAGTTGATACTGCTATGGGTATGGTAGATGTTATGCCAACATTAAGTAATATGCTTGGTTTAAAACCAACATATGCTTTAGGTAATGATATTATGAATCTAGATAATAATGTTGTTTCATTCCCTAATGGTAACTGGGTAACAAATGATATTTACTATAACAGTCAAAAAGATGAATATAAAGTTATTAATCCAAATGCCATTATAGATAGTGATACTATTACTAAGAATAATGAAATAACAACTAAAAAGTTACAAATTTCAAATGATATTATTCTTTATGACTTAATAAAGAATGAAACTGATAGACTTGATAGAACGGAAGGAGAAAGTTAATATGAAAAAAGAAAAAAGAGGTAAGATGAAACCCATTACTAAAATACTTTTAGGGTTAATAGTTATAGCTATATTAGTAGGTGGTTTCTTTGTATGGAAGAATTTTATTAAACCTATGTCAAATAAACCTAAAGTAGTAGATTCAATTAAAAATGGGGACATTGACTATGTTGTTAGTGATACTGATACAAAATTATTTAAAGATACTTTTAATGAATTAAAGAAAATATTAAATGCTAAAGAAGTAGATAGAGAAAAGTATGCTGAAACAATAACAAAATTATTTGTTATAGATTTCTTTACTTTAAGTAATAAAACAAGTAAGAATGATGTTGGAGGAGTACAATTTGTTTATAGCTCAAAACAAGCAAACTTTATAGAAGCAGCTCGTGATACACTTTATAAACAAGTTCATTCCGTTGTTACAGATGATAAGGATAATAGTAGTTTACCAACTGTAACTAAAGTAACAATAGATAGTATAGATGAAATATCACCATATAGTATGTTTGAAGGATTTGGTTTTGCTGAAGATCAAGTTGGATATATGGTTAATATTAGTTGGGAATACAAGAATAATGATGATTTCCAAAGTAATGCAACTATTATAGTAGTTCCTGATGGAGAAAAATTATCTATAGGAAGAATGCAGGAGGCTATGTAATATGAAGAAATATACTAGAGAAGAAAAAATAATAAATAAAAAGAAAAATAAAATAATAGGAACAATATCAAGTGTATTCGTTGGTATGTTCTTAGGTATAACTGCATATTTTATATGGAATTTATTAAAACTTAACGGTATAGAAAATGTTCTTAGATATATAGGAATTGGTATATTAGTAATAATATGTTTATTAGTAATAAGCCTAAATTTTTCATTAAGAACACAACCTAAGAAATATAAATTTATTATATTTATATTAGTACTTATTGCATTTGGTGCTGGAGAATATTTTGCTAGTACATTTATATCAAAGACTATGTCATTTCTTGATAGTATAAATAAGAATAAAACTACTTATACTAGTAAATTAATAGCACTTAAAGATGGTGGAACTACAAAGAAGAATGTTACTAATGATGATAAAAAAATAGGTATTATTAGTGATGAAGATGATACTGAAGGATATATATTAGCGCAAAAAATAATAGAAGAACAAGGTATTAGTCTTGATAATGTATACGATTATGATGAATATATTATTATGTTAAATGATCTTTATGATGGAGAAATAGATGCATGTTTTATGCCAGGTAATTATGTTGCTATGTATAAGACAAGAACTGATTTTGAACATATAGGAGATGAAACAAAAACATTATATTCATATAGTGAAGAAATGGAAACAAAAGAGTCAAAAAGCAAAGAAAAGAAAACATCTAGTGTTACTGAGCCATTTACTATATTAGTAATGGGTGTTGACTCTAATGATGATGAAATTGGTGATGACTGGAGTCTTGGAGATACATTAATTCTTATTACATTTAATCCAAAGACTTTAAATGCTACAATATTTAGTATTCCAAGAGATACTTTTGTACAAATTTCATGTGCAGGTAATGTATATAGTAAAATAACACATGCTAATCCATATGGAACTGATTGTGTTAAGAGAACTATAGAAAACTTTACTGGAATTCATATTGATTATTATGCTAAGATGAACTTTAAGGGTGTTATTAACTTAGTTGATGCCTTAGGTGGAATAGATGTAGATGTTCCTTATGGACTATGTGAAAACAACCAATACAGAAGCTTTAATGAAGTTATATTTGTTGATGCAGGACATCAACACTTAAATGGTGTACAAGCACTTGCTTTAGCTAGAAATAGAAAAGCGTATGATTGGTGTGGACCAGATTATTCTCAAGGAGAAAGAAATGACTTTGTAAGAGGTCAAAATCAACAATTAGTTATTAAAGGAATTATAAATTCTGCTAAAAATATTAGAACTGTAAATCAATTCTATCAAGTATTAGATGCAGTAGGAAATACATTAGAAACAGATTTATCAAGAGAACAAATTCTTGAATTCTATAACATATTTAAAGATGTATTATTATCAACAGATTCGTTAACTGATTCAAATGATGTTATAAGCATGCAAAGAACATATTTAAATGGATCTGATGGTCATTTACATGATTATTTAGTAGGATCTGAAGTATATGAATTCTTGCCTTCATATAATGGTTTAAATGCCATTACACAAGCAATGAGAATTAACTTAGGTTTAGAGGAAGAAACATATGCTACTTCATTCTCATTTAGTATTGATAGACCATACGAAGCAAAGATTATAGGTAAAGATGTTTGGGGTGGAATTAAGAGTTATCCACAACCAGAAAAGAAAGTAGAAACTCCAACTTGTGGAACTAATGAAGAAGTAGGTGGAGATGGAGTATCTTGTGTTTGTAAACAAGGATATTCAACGAATTCTTATGGTTCGTGTGCAAATACTGAAGAAGATACAACTTGTAAGTTGGATGATCCAAATTCAGAAGCAAGTAATACTGGAGGATGTCAATGTAAATCAGGTTATGATATTGGTGAATCAGGTACATGTGAATTGATAGAATCATCTGGTGGAGAATCAGGTGGTGAATCCGGTGGAGAGTCTGGCGGTGAATCTGGCGGTGAATCTGGCGGTGAATCCGGCGGAGAATCTGGTGGAGAATCTGGAGGTCCTGAATCTGGTGGAGATTCTGGAGAAGGAGAATAAGGAACAATTTTGTTCCTTTTTTTTTACGAATTTTTACGTTTTTAAATATTTATATATATTTATATATATAAAAGACATAGAATTATTTGATATAATATAATGTGTATAAGACTAAAAAAGAGGTGAGTTATATGAAAAAATTAGTTAAATATTTTCTAAGTTTTCTTATGATAATCTCTTTAGTAGTGCCTTTTATTCCTAATAAAGTATATGCAATGGCTAATAGTTTCACTTATGCTTATATAAATGCAACAGATTTATCTGTTAGAAGCTGCGCTAGTACAAATACAGATTATTGTCCTAGATTAGTAGATGGTGAAGGAGATACTATTTGGCTTAATAGACCAAGAACAGTTGAAGTTATTGGAACTGAAGGAGATTGGTCTAAGATTAGATTTAATTATTGGGGATATACATTTGAAGGATTTGTTTATACTTCATATCTTGGAAATATTAAAACATATACTTTAGATCAAAATTATGCTAATCAATTAAGAAGTAAAGGTTTTCCTGAAAGTTATATAGAAAAATTATGTAAGTTACATGCAGTACATCCAAATTGGAATTTTGAAGTAATAGGAAATCTTGATAGTTTAGATTATGCAGTAAGTGAAGAAAGAAGACCAATTAATAAGAGTTTAATTAGTACTAGTGATTCTAATATGTTATCTACTGAACCAGCAGCTTATTCAAATGGATATTATGTTCAATTTGAACCAGGATGGTATGCTGCTTCAGAACATGCTGTTAGATATTATCTAGATCCTAGGAATTTCTTAGATGATAATAGTATATTTATGTTTGAACAATTATCATTTAATAATAGTATTAATGAATCAGTTGTTCAAAGTATGTTAAATGGAACATTCATGGCTGGTGAATTTACTTATAATGGAGAAACTTATACTTATGCAAGAGCTTTATTAGAAGCTGGTCAAGCAAAGAATGTTAATCCAGTACATTTAGCTGCTAGAATTTTACAAGAACAAGGATATGGTGGAAGTAGAACTGCTAATATGGATGGTGGAGATGGTTATACATATCATAACTATTTCAACTATGGAGCATATGGTAATACAGCAGATGAAATATATTACGGGGCTTTAAATTATGCCAAAGCTAGTGGATGGAATAATCCTTACTTAGCTATAATGGGAGCTGCTGGAGATTTATCTAATGGATATATTAGTGGAGGACAAGATACAGTATACTTACAAAAGTTTAATGTTAATGGAACTTTAGCAAGATATGGATATCAATACATGACTAATATACAAGCACCATATAGTGAAAGTTATAAATCATATAGATCATATTGGGAAAATGGTTTAATAGATTTAGCGTTTACATTTAAAATACCTGTATTTAGTGATATGGGTGATAATACAGTAGTTCCTACATTAAGTGATAATAATAACTTAAAATCATTAAGTGTATCTAATACATCTTTAGTTCCAGGATTTGATTCTGCAATTACTGAATATAAGTGTTATATAACAAGTAATATTACTAAAGTAACTATTAATGCAGAACTTGCAGATTCTAAAGCAAAGATGACTGGTACTGGAGAAGTTAATATATCTGCAAATACTACTAATGCGGTAGTCAAAGTAACAGCAGAAGATGGAACTCCAAAGGAATATAAGATTACTATTATAAAAACTGAATCAGGACAAGATACACCAAATGCAATAGTAAGTTCAATTGGACTTAGACCAAACGAAACTAATATAAGTGGATTCTCTGTAGGTAGAGATATTAAAGATTATGTAAATATGATTAAAAACAGTTTTGATTCAAGCGAAGTAACAGTAATGGATGCTACTAATCAAGAAATAACTAGTGGAGTAGTAGCAACTGGTCAAAAAATAAAAGTAAAGAATAATAATGAAGAAGTAACTTATACTGTAATAGTATATGGTGATACAAATGGAGACGGAAAAATAAGTACAATAGATTATTCTAAGATAAAAGCACATATCCAAGGTACTAAGAAATTAGAAGCACCATATTCATTAGCTGCAGATACATCTAAAGATGGGAAAATAAGTACATTAGATTATTCTAAAATAAAAGCACATATTCAAAATACGAAGAAATTAGAACAATAGGAGGGAATATGAAAAAGTTAAAATATTTATTATTAGCATTCCTGTTATTACCAATAACAGCATATGCTAATGTATATCATTGCTCTGCACCTGGTTCTGTAGAATCTGGTCAAAGTTTCTCGGTCACATTTTATGGAAACTTATCTTCAGGAAATGCAACTTGGTCTGGAAAAATAGGGTCAGAAGGAAATGTAAGATATGCTGGTGGAGAACTAGGTATTTGGTCAGATGGGGCTAGTTTTAGTAGAACCATTAACTATGTTGCTGGTAATCCAGGGTCTGCATCATTTTATGTATATGATATAGATGTTTCTGATGAAGAGCAAGAATACTATGGAAGTGATACTTGTACAGTAACTATTACAGAAGCAAGTCAATCATATTCAAATAATAATAGTGGTGGAGGATATACATATACTGAAAGATCATCTAATAATAATTTAAAGAGTATAACAATTGAAGGAGTAACAATTAGTCCAGAATTTAATAAAGATACTCTTGAATATAAAGCAGTAGTACCTGGCACTATAGAAAAAATTAATTTACAAGCAGAAACTGAAGATGATAAAGCTTGGATAGAAGGATTAGGAGAAAAAGATTTAGTCGAAGGTGTAAATAAATTAGAAATAAAAGTACATGCTGAAAATGATGATGAAAAAGTATATATAGTAGAAATAACTAGAAAAGAAAAGAATCCAATTGAAGTAATAATTAATAAAAAGAAATATACAGTATTTAAGAAAGAGAGTAATGTAGAACCTCCAAAAGGATTTGTTAAAACTACTGTAGTTATTGATAAACAAGATGTAGTGGCATATTCTAATGAATATATAGATTATATATTAGTATTATTAGTAGATGAAGAAGGTAATTCTGATTTCTATATATATAATGCTAAGAATTCTACATATGTTAAATATACTGAAGTTAAATCTAAAGATACAAGATTAGTATTTATTAAACCAAGTAGTGTTCCTTTAAATTATAAAAAAACTAAATTAAAAATAGATAAAGAAGAAGTAGATGCTTATTATATTAAAGGAGTTAAAGATTTTAGATTAGTTTATGGTATTAATTTAAATAACGGTGAAGAAGGTTTCTATCAATATGATATGGAAGAAAAAACTTTCCAAAGATATAATAGTAAACTTGTTAGTAGTGTAGAAGAATTTAGTAAAAAATTAGAAGTAATAATAGTATGTGCTGCCGCAGTAATAATAGTACTATTTATTATAATTATTTCTTTAGCTTCTTCTAAGAGTAAAATTAAAAAAGCAATTAAGAATAGAAAAGAGAATGAAACTATTGAAAAAGTAGTTAAAAAAGAAGAAAAAAAAGAAGAGAAGAAAGAAGAAGTAAAAGAAAAAGAACCACCTAAAGTAGAAACAGAGGAATCTAAAAAAGAACTAACTAGAAAAGAAATAAAAGAAATTCAAAAAGCAGAAAAAAAGAAATTGAAAGAAGAAGCAGAAGATTTCTTAAAATAATAAAAAGATATAGCGCTTGCTATATCTTTTTTTATGTGATTTTGTTATAATATTTATGTAAAGAGGTAACTTTTATGAACAAATTTAACAAGTTTTTTGATAAATTTATTTATGTGTTTTTATTATTAAGTCCTATTATAAATATATTTACTAATAGTTTAATAAAAAATAATAATTTCCCTTTATCAATTAGCTTTATTTTATTCTTTATTAGTTTTGTTATAATGTTTATTTGGTTAATAAAGAATTATAAATATAATAAAGTATTATTTCTTTTTATAGCATTCTTAATGTTTTCATTAATGTATTATTTTGGAAAGACTAAGATTAGTGTTTTTACTGAATTTATTAATATAATAAATATATTCTTTTTACCAATAAGTATGTTATTATTTGGATCTTATAATAATGATAAAATTAATGATAAATTAATTACTAAGATATTTCTTATATATATGGTTACTTTTATAGTATCTAGTATATTTAATTTAAACTTATATAATAATATATTTATTAGTGTTATATTGCTTATACTAGGGACTATATCTCTTAATTATATTAATAATTCAAAGAGCTTTATATTAAAGATATGTTCTTATATATTATTGTTCTTATGTGTTTATTACTCTGATTCAATTATTATGTATTTAGGAACAATAATAATTCTTATATTTATATTATTTAGATATATTAAATATAGTAGAGTATTTAAAGTAGATAAATGGCAAAAAAGAAATATAATTATTTCTGTATTTATAATAGCATTATTAATAGGTTTATTCCCTGTTATGAAGATAACTCATACTATTAAAGATAATAAGATCTATAACTATAAAAAGATAGTAGAATATACTAATTATGATACTAAAATAGATGCTTTAAAAAGAACTACTAATAAGTTTGTTAAAGGCAGAGTAGAAAACTATATTTATGGTCTTGGTAAATATGAAATGAATGAAATAGATAATATAAATATAGATATATTTGATATGTTCTATGGAATAGGTATATTTGGTTTAATAGTATACATATTAATAGTTTTATATAATACTAGATTTAATAATCTAAGAGATAAATATAATTTTTCATTTATAATAGCATTATTATTATCTTTTGTAGGTGGGGTAATAGTTAATCCAAGTATTAGCATTTATATAGGATTATTATATTTATTAAGTAAGAATTCTCTTACTTTAGATAAACAAAGAATACTATTAGTATCTAATAATTATCCTTCTAAAAAGTATAAACAATATGGACAATTTATTAAGAATACAGAAGATGTTTTAAAAGATAATGGATTTATAGTAGATAGAGTAGTAATAACTAAACAAGATAATATTATATTTAAATTATTTGCATATATAAGAATGAATCTATTAGTTATATTAAAAGGTATATTTAATAACTATGATTATATTTATGCACATTATATATCTCATACAGGATTTGCTCCAATTTTCTTAAAGAAAACTAGTGCTAATATAAAGATTATATTTAATGCACATGGTTATGATGTAGTATCTGATTTTGATAAGAGTAAAAATATTAAAAGAAGTAAGAGATATTTAAAATATGCTTATAAAGTAGTAGTACCTTCTGAATATTTTAAAGAAGTTATGATTAATGATTATAATATTAAAGAAAATAAAATATTTATATATCCTTCTGGAGGAGTAGATACTACTTTATTTAAAAAAATAGATAAGAAAGAAGCTAAAAAGAATGCTAAATTATCTAATAAATATAATTATATAGGTTATGTGTCTAAACTAGAAAAAAACAAAGGATATGATATCTTTTTAGAAGCAGTATCTAAGTTAAAAGATAAGAAAGAATTAAAGAATTATAAATATTTAATAGTAGGATCTGGTTCTGAAGAAGATAAGTTTAAAGAAATAGTAAAAGATCTTAATTTAGAATCTTATTTAGAAATAAGGAATTTAGTTTCTCAAGAAGAATTAATAAATATATATAACTCTTTAGATGTATTTGTATTTCCTACATATACTAAGAGTGAATCTTTAGGACTTGTAGGGCTAGAAGCAATGGCATGTGAAGTACTAGTAACTGCTAGTAATAAATATGGACCAACATCTTATTTAGTAGATAATAAGAATGGTTTATTATTTGAACAAAAAAATAGTGAAGATTTAGCAAATAAGATTATTAAATTATTAAATCTAAATCAAGAAGAAGAAAAGAAAATGAAATCTAAAGCAAGAGAAACTGCTATTAAATATGATTCATTTAAAACAAGAAATATAATACTAGATGTATTTAAGTAGGTGAATATATGAGTAAGATAGGAATAGTTGTATTAAACTATAATGACTATAAAAAGACTAGAGAATTTATAGTAGATATTAAAAAATATAGATTATTAAATGAAATAGTAATCGTAGATAGTAATAGTACTGATTCTTCATATGAAAATTTAAAACATATGGAAAAGGGTAATATAACTGTATTACAAGCAGATAAGAATAAAGGTTATTCTTATGGAAATAATGTTGGTATTAAATATCTTAAAGATAAAGTAGATTATATTATTATTTCTAATCCAGATGTGACTATAACAGAAAATGTAATTAGAAAACTAAAAAGTGATCTAGATGAAAATCCTGATATAGCTGCAATTGCCCCTGTTATTAAAGAAAACAATGAATTAATAAGAGGATGGAAATTACCTAAAGTAAGTGATGAAATAAAATTAAATCTATCTGGATTTATAGAGTTATTTAATAAGAATTTAAAATACGAAGATAAAAGATATAATACTGAATTAACTAGAGTAGATGTATTATATGGATGTTTCTTTATGATAAGAACAGATATATTAAATCTAGTAGGTAATTTAGATGATTCAGTATTCCTTTATTATGAAGAGAATATTCTTGCTACTAAATTAAGGAATATCAATAGAAAATCTTATATAGATAATAAAGTAACTATTGAACATTTTGGATCAGTTACTATTGATAAGATATATAACAAAATAAATAAATATATAATATTAAAAAACAGTCAAAAATATTTTGTTAAATATTATTTACATGCAAATATATTTGAAATGTTTTTATTAAGATTTATATATCGTATAAGATTAATGATGGCATATATAGTTAAATTCTTTAAAAAGAAAAAATAGGAGTTTTTATGAAGAAAGTAAAAATACTTGCTTTACATTTAGGACATGGTGGTATAGAAAGAGCAGTAATTACTCTTGCTAATAATCTAGTTAAGAATAAATATGATGTAGAGATATTATCTGTTTATAAACTATATGATAAGATTCCATTTGAAGTAGATAAAAATGTTAAGATAACTTATCTTATGGATGGATCTATAGCTTTAAAGACAGATATATATAAGAAATGTCTTAAAAAATTAAAATTAATTAGTTTATTTAAAGCATTATTTAAAGATTATAAGTTTAATATATTTAAATTAATTAAAGATACTGTTTTAAGTATAGTAAATGTTATTAATAAAAGAAGATTAGTTATTAAAAATATTAAGGATAGTAATGATGATGTTTTAATATCTACTCGTGATTATCTAAATAAAATAGTAGGTAATAATAAAAAGAAAAATCAATTAACTATTGGATGGGAACATAACCATTATCATGGTAATATGAAATACGCTAATAAAATAGTTAATAGTGTTAAAAAATTAGATTATTTTGTTTTAGTATCTAATGATTTAAAAGAATTCTATTCTAAAGAACTAAAAGATACTAAATGTAAATGTGTATATATACCTAATACTTTAGATTTTATATCTAAAACTGTATCTAATCTAAAAGAAAAGAATTTAATATCAGTAGGTAGATTATCTAAAGAAAAAGGATATTTAGATCTATTAGAAATATCTAAAGAAATATTTAAAACTAATAAAGATTGGACTTTAAATATAATTGGTGATGGTTCTGAAAGAGAAGTATTAGAAAAATATATTAAAGATAATAATTTATCTAAATACGTTAAATTACTTGGTAGAAGAGATAGTAATTACATAAATGATTTATTAAAAAAATCATCTATATATTTAATGACTTCTTATACAGAAAGTTTTGGTATAGTATTAATTGAAGCAATGAACTTTGGACTTCCAGTAATTGCTTTTGATTCTGCTGAAGGAGCTAGGGAAATAATTACTAAAAAGAACGGCTATTTAATAGCTAATAGAGATAAATCTAAATATATAGATAAGGTTAATGAATTAATAAATGATTATGATTTAAGAGTTAAATTAGGCACTGAGGGTAAGAAAGATTCTAAGAATTATGATCCAGAATTAGTTTGTAAGAAATGGATAGATTTAATTAAATAGGAGGAATTATGAAAAAAATATTTGATAAATTAGTTTTGATACTTTTGATTTTACAACCAATATTAGATGTTATTACTTATTTTCAAATAAATAATAATTCTTCTTTTTTTACTGCTTCAGTAATTATAAGAAGTGTTATTATGATTATTTCTTTCCTATATTTATTTAAAGTTAAGGGAGAAAGAAAATTCTTAATATTCTTTATATTATATGTAATACTAAATATAAGCCTTAATTTATTTAGAGGATGTAAATTAGTAGATGAAGCATATGGAATAAGTATAATATTCTATTATATTATTCTAGGACATTTCTTTAGTAATTATAAGAATGATTTAATTACTGATAGATTAGTTACTTATATATATCTAATATATTTAACTATATTAGTAATAACTAGATTAATATTTGGACAAATAGCATTTAATAGTGTTAATGATGTTAGTTCTATATTAATTGGATTAAGTCCAATAGTTATTAATTATTTAATGAAAAAGAAGAATCTAGGATTAGGCCTAATAATACTAGGTTTATTAGTAGGAGCAATACTAATTCTAGGTACTAAGACTACTTTCTTTGGATTTATTATAGTTATTCTATATTTTGTTATTAAATATATTAAAAATAATTATAAGAAATTTTCTAAAAAGAAAGTTATATTACTTATATGTATATTATTGGTAGCTATTCCTTTAATAAGTTATATATTTGTTAATAGTTATGCTTTTGAAAGAATAATGAAGAATATTAATTATTTTAAAGCATATAAACTAGATTATTATTTTGTTAATAAAGTAATATTTAGTAGAAGATTAGAATTCTTAATAGATTTATTTAATATGTATATTAAGTCTCCAATATTAACACTTATTATTGGACTAGGATCTACTTTATTAAATACATATAAATATGTAGAAATGGATATATTTGATATATTCTTTAGAGTAGGTATTCTAGGTACTTTAGTATATTTAATTATGTTTATTAAATTATTAATAAAGAATAAATTAAAAGATGCATATTTATTTAGTATGATATTATTCATACTTATATCTATATTCTCTGGACATGTATTTATATCAGTATGTGTATCTATTTATCCGGCATTATTATTCTTACTTAATAAGAATAAACCTAAGAAGATAAAGAATAAAAATAAAAGAGTAGTATTTATATCTAGTACAGGTGGGCATTTTAATGAAATGATGCAACTAGAACCTATATTTAAGAAATATGATTATCATATAATTGTAGAAAAAGATAAGACTAATGAAAATCTTAAAAATAAATATGGTAAAAGAATAAATTATTTGCCATATGGAACAAGAGCTAAATTATTTAAATATATATTTATATTTACTTATATGGTATTAAAAACAATATTCTATTTTATTAAATATAGGCCACATGTAATAGTAACAACAGGTACTCATACAGCAGTTCCTATGTGTTATTTAGGTCGTTTCTTTGGAACTAAAGTAGTATTCATAGAAACATTTGCCAATAGGACTAAACCATCTTTATCAGGAAGAATGATATATCCTATAGCAAGTATATTTATTGTACAATGGGAAGAAATGAAACAATTCTATCCAAATGCTATTGATGGGGGGTCGATTTTCTAATGATATTAGTAATGTTAGGTACTCAAAATAATTCTTTTAAAAGATTATTAAAAGAATTAGATAAATTAAAAGAAAATAAAGTAATAAGAGAAAAGATAATAGTACAAGCAGGTTATACTAAATATAAATCAGATAATTTAGAAATATTTGATTTTATAGATAAAGACACCTTAGACAAATATCAATCTAAAGCAGATTTGATTATTACACATGGTGGAGTAGGATCTATTGTATCTTCTATTATAAAAGATAAAAAAGTAATAGCAGTTCCTAGATTAAAAGAACATAATGAACATGTTAATAATCATCAACTAGATATAGTAGAAAGTTTTTCTAATAATGAATACATAATAGGAATAAAAGATGTTAAAGAATTAGAAGAAGCTTATAAGAAAGTAAAAGATTTTAAACCAAAGAAATATACTCCTAATAATAGCAAGATAATAAAAATCGTTGAAGATTTTATAGAAATGTGTTAAATTATTAAGAGTGATTTTATGAAGAAAAACATTTTTGTAATTGGTTCGAAGGGCTATGCGAAGTCGTATGGCTATCTAGAAACATTTGTTAACAACTTTATAGATAATTATGAAGGTAATGATACTAAGTTTTATGTATTTGAAAAAAGTAATACAAAAGAAAACAATATCGAAGAAATACGTAATGGAGTAGTATGCCCTAAAATATATGGTAAGTTTTTATATAAAG
>CAMYZX010000001.1 GCA_947304025.1 uncultured Bacillota bacterium | reverse complement strand
TAATATGTCAAAGTAATATAAGTAATCAAGAATTACAAAAAAGATTCCCTAATGCCGTTATAAATCCACTTGGAGAGTGGATTGGTGGTTCTGATGTAGACTGTGGTGCTACAAACAGAAAATTAGGTTCTGATATGGCAGAATCCGTTACTGGTGGTGGTCTTCATGGTAAAGACTTATCTAAGAGTGATGTATCAGTTAATATATATGCATTTTTAAAAGCTCAAGAAACTAATAAAGAAGTTAATTTATCTTGTGCTATTGGAGATGAATATATAGATGGTATTCCATATAAAGATATAGTTAATATAGCTAGAGAATATATTAATAAAATAGGTGGTTTTGAGAAACTAGCAGAATGGGGATTATATTAAACTTTACTTTAGATATATATTATGTTAATATATATAACCAATAAATGGAGATAACTATGAAAACAATGGAATATATAAAGATGGCTGATTCTATTAAACTATTATATGGTGAAGAAGAAAGACCTCATAAAGTATTAAGAGAATTAAAATCTACTGGAGAATTAAATAAATATTTTGATGAAACAAATATAATGAAAGATTTTGAAAGAATATTAAGAGATTTTATTTCTATAGTAGAGGATCCAAATGCTAGAAAGCTTCCTTACTATACTTCTTTTTGTTTATATAGTTTTAATAGTCTTTTAAAAGTATATTCTAAATTTTATTTTGATTTTGGACTATATTTTAGTCCTAATGCAAAACCTTCTAATGAAGAAGGTATGAAATTTAGATCATTTGTTAGTTTCTTTAGAAATGCATGTAAAAAATTTGAAATAGAACCATATGCTCATATGAATGAAGCAACATTACATATATTTTTAAGAGATTTTGTAGTTATGTCTGGTAATGCTGTTGCAGATCTTACTAAATTTCAATATAAAGAAAAATCTAAATGGTATGCTGCAGCAGAACAAGAAACTTATGATCTTAATAAATGTAATAATGATAGATGTTTCTGGGTAACTAGAGATTATGGAGAATTATTTGGATATAATTTTTTAATTCATAGAAGAACCGGACAAGAAGAATTAATAGGAGTTAAATCTTCAGTAGATGGAGATTCTTTCCCATTATCTAGATATGAAAGAAAAGTTATGTATGAGAGTGCAGATTGTCCTAATACTTCATATTTAATATATAAGTTTAAATATACTAAATCTTTAGGAGAATTAAAACAAACTTCTCTTAATATATATAGATATGATAAAGAGAATAATGTTTTAGTAGATATAAATGATGAAGATAATATATGCTCTATAGATGCAGATTTGGATTTTAAAAGAGATAAAGGTAGACAAAGAATAATATTCTATTGTTATCCAAAAAATTAACTCTAAGCAGTAATTAATTACTGCTTTTTATTTTTAATTTTATGGTATAATTAATATATAATCAGGAGGGTTTATGGAATATTTAGTTAGCGTACATGATAAAAATGTATATTATGTCTCTTCAGGAAATCCAATGGAAATAACCGAACCATGTGAAGAATGTGGTAAAAGGGATGAAATAATGCTATCTTGGGAAGACGGAAAAAAAGATGAAGCATTAGATGATATGTTTTCAAAAGCATATAAAACAAATAGTATTCTAAATGTAAAGGGGACAAGAGAAGACTTAATCTTTGGAACACGTATGTATTATGCTGGTTTTAGAGAATTAATAGGAAAACTATCTATATCAGGCGTTATAGATGATGAACACCGCAAGAGATTAACAAAAGAAAACCATAAAGCAGAAAAAGAACAATTAAAAGTAATAAGAAAGAACAAGCCTATATTTAAATTGCTAGCTTTGAGGTCAAACGATAAAAAATAATTAGAAAGGAGGATAATATGAAGAAAGGAACTTTAGGCACATTAACTTTTATATTTGGTATTATTATAATAGTTTGTGGCGTAATAGCAGGTTTAGCACCAACTGATTCAATTCTTTGGAAAATAGCTAGACTTCCAGGACTTATTGGATTTATACCAGTTATAGTTATTGGTATAATTGCTATAGTTACAGGATCTAATAGAGTAAAAGCTATCATAGGTATGGTATTAGCATTCTTTGGAACATGGATAGTATCTTGGCTATTACAATTAATAACAACTTTAATTAAATAATAAAGAATCAATCGAAAGATTGATTTTTTTGACAAAACAGCCATTTTTTGATATTATAATGTCACTCGAAAGGGGAATATTATGTTAACATTAAAAGGATTAATAACAGGAGATATTGGAGATAGTCCATCTGATAGAATAGCTGCTCCAATAGCATTATTAGTAGGGTTTCCTATTATATTACCTTGTGCAGTTGGTTATTATACAGTAAAAGGTGTACAAAAAGTAGTAAATAATATTAAAGAAAAACAAGAAGCTAAAAACTATGATTATGAAAAAGTTACACCAGTAACACCTATGAGTACTGATTCAAGCTCTAGTTTTTATCCACCAGTAGATACATATGGTAAAAAAAGATCAAAAAAATTAACTTTAAGAATAAAATAAAAAAACAATCTGTTCGATTGTTTTTTTTATTTATTTTGGTATAATATCAAATGTTTGGAAGTGGTTTTATGAACGACAAAATTATTATTCGTGGAGCAAGAGAAAATAATCTAAAAAATATAGATATAGATTTACCTAAGAATAAACTAATTGTAATGACTGGTGTTTCTGGAAGTGGTAAGTCTTCTTTAGCATTCGATACTATATATGCTGAAGGTCAAAGAAGATATGTAGAGAGCTTATCTAGTTATGCTAGACAATTTCTAGGAGTATCAGAAAAACCAGATGTAGATTCAATCGAAGGATTAAGTCCTGCGATAAGTATAGATCAAAAGACTACTAATAACAATCCTAGATCTACAGTAGGTACTGTAACTGAAATATACGACTATTTAAGACTATTATTTGCTAGAATAGGTGTTCCATACTGTCCAAACCATAATATACCTATAAAGAGTCAAACAATCGAAGAAATGACTAATAAAATCATGAAATTAGAAGAAGGTACTAAGATTATGATCTTATCTCCAGTATGTCATGGAGAAAAAGGTACTCATCAAGACTTATTAGATAATCTAAGAAAAGAAGGTTATTCAAGAGTTAGAGTTAATGGAGAAATATTAGATTTATCTGAAGAAATTAAATTAGATAAAAATACTAAAGATGATATAGATGTAGTAGTAGATAGATTAATTATTAAAGATGGTATAAGAAGTAGATTATTTGAATCTATTGAAACAGGTGTTAAACTATCTAAAGGAAAAATAGTAATCGATGTGGTTGGAGATAAAGAAATAATAATGAGTGAGAACTATGCTTGCCCATACTGTGATTATTCTTTATCAGAATTAGAACCAAGAATATTTAGTTTTAATGCTCCTTATGGTGCATGTCCTGAATGTAAGGGATTAGGTTATAAAGATAAAATAGACTATGACTTAATAGTACCAGATAAAACTAAATCTCTTAATGAAGGTGCTATTGTTCCATATAAGAATATGGAAGACACTAATATAATTATTCAAAAACTAGAAATATTATGTGATAAATATAATATTGATATGGATAAACCAATAGATAAATTATCTAAAAAAGAAATAGATATTATATTTAATGGTAATGGAGAAACTATTCATTATAACTTTAGAACAAGATCTGGTAATGAAATGAATCAATTCGAAGAGAATGTTGGAGTTCTAAACTATCTTGAAAGAAGATATATGGAAACTACTAGTGATTTTGTTAGAGAATGGTTAAAAGGATATGCTGTCGAACAACCATGTGAAGTATGTCATGGATCAAGACTAAGAGAAGATGTATTAAATATCTATATAAATAAAAAGAATATTGATGATTTATCTAGATTAAGTATTAAAGATTTATATGATTTTATAGATAAATTAAAACTAAATGAAGAAGAAGAAAAAATATCTCATTTATTAATTAAAGATATTAAAGATAGATTAGGCTTCTTAATAAATGTAGGCCTTGACTATCTATCTTTATCAAGAAACGCAGGTTCTTTATCCGGTGGAGAGAGTCAAAGAATCAGATTAGCAACACAAATAGGATCTAGACTTAGTGGAATTCTATATGTTCTTGATGAACCAAGTATAGGATTACATCAAAGAGATAATGAAAGATTAATAAACTCTTTAAAACAAATGAGAGATTTAGGTAACACCCTAATAGTAGTAGAACATGATACTGATACTATGATGGCTGCTGATTACTTAGTAGATATAGGACCAGGAGCAGGTATCAATGGTGGATATGTAATATCTGAAGGTACTCCAGAAGAAGTTAAGAAAGATAAAAACAGTTTAACTGGTAGATATTTATCAGGAGTAGAAAAGATAGAAGTGCCTAAGACTAGAAGAAAAGGTAATAAGAAGTATATTGAATTAAAAGGATGTACTCATAATAATCTTAAGAATGTAGATGTTAAATTCCCACTAGGAGAATTCATCTGTGTAACTGGTGTTTCAGGATCAGGTAAGAGTTCTCTTATTAATGAAACTCTTTATAAGATACTAAGAAATAATTTATATAAAGCAAAAGAAAAACCAGGTAAATACAAATCTATCAAAGGTATTGAAAATATAGATAAAGTTATTGATATATCACAAGATCCAATAGGTAGAAGCCCAAGAAGTAATCCTGCAACTTATATTGGAGTATTCGATGATATAAGAGATGTATTCTCAATGACTAAAGAAGCTAAAATAAGAGGATATGAAAAAGGAAGATTCTCATTCAATGTTAAAGGTGGAAGATGTGAAGCTTGTTGGGGTGACGGCGTTAAGAGAATAGAGATGCACTTTCTACCGGATGTATATGTGCCTTGCGAAGTATGTAATGGGTCAAGGTATAATAGTGAGACTCTTCAAATAAAATATAAGGGGAAGAATATTAGTGAAGTCTTAGATATGACAGCTGATGAAGCATTAGTATTCTTTGAAAATGTGCCTAAAATAAAGAATAAACTACAAACTATGGTAGATGTAGGACTTGGTTATATTAAATTAGGCCAAAGTTCATTAACATTATCTGGTGGTGAAGCTGCTAGAGTTAAACTTGCTAAAGAATTACAAAAGAAACCAACTGGTAAGAGTTTATTTATTCTTGATGAACCTACTACTGGTCTTCATACTGATGATATTAAGAAACTTTTAGTTATCTTAAATAGAATAGTAGATAATGGAGATACAGTTATAGTTATAGAACATAATCTTGATGTTATTAAAGTAGCTGATCATATCATAGATATAGGTCCTGAAGGAGGAGATAATGGAGGTAAAATTATCTTCACAGGTACTCCAGAAGAGATAATTAATGACAAAAATAGCTATACTGGTATATTCTTAAAGAAAATAATGTGATACACAAGAAGAGTTATTTAGAACACTTAATAAAATAAAAGATATTTTTTGATAAAATATCTTTTTATTTTTGCTAAAAAATGATATAATTTAGTTCGAGGATGATAAAATGAAGACAATTATTAGTGATGAAACAGATAAAAAATTAAATAAGTTACTTGATTGGATTATTTATATCGCAGGATATACTTTAACATTATATTTAGTAGATGTTATTTTTAATGCCTTTGAAGTAGATCATATCTTATATTACTTCTGGGCTTCAATAATTATTTATATCTTAAATAAAACTATTAAAAAGATCGTTTTTAAATTAACATTACCAATTACAGGACTTACTTTTGGACTATTTTATTTCGTGGTAGATTTTTTGATGTTAAAGATAGTAGATTATATACTTGGTCATCATTTTGATATATATGGTATATGGTGGGGTATATTTATTGCTTTTTCTATTAGTGTAATACATTTTATATTAGAAGAAGTAATACTTAAGCCATTAATGAGAAAGGTTAATTAATATGAAGAATAGTTTTAGTATATTTGGTTTAAATATCACTTATTATGCTTTATGTATATTATTAGGAGTAATAGTAGCATTCTTAGTAATAAATAAATTATCTAAGAAACATAATATAAATCCTAGATATTTAGAAGATATATTATTTTATGGATTAATATCTGGAATAATTGGTGCTAGGCTTTATTATGTGTTATTTAATTTAAATTATTATTTAAAAGATATTAATGAAATAGTAATGGTATGGCATGGAGGACTTGCTATACATGGTGGAATACTAACTGGTGCTTTATTTGTATGGCTATATTCTAGAAAGAATAAATTGAACTTTATAGAATTAGCAGATATTATTTTACCAGGAGTAATGATAGCACAAGCTATTGGTAGATGGGGGAATTTCTTTAATCAAGAAGCTTATGGAATGATGGTTTCTAAAGAATTATTACAAAAGTTATTAATACCTAATTTTATTATTGATGGTATGTATATTAATGGTTATTATTATTTACCTACATTTTATATAGAAAGTTTATTCTGTATAATTGGTTTTATTCTTATAATGATTATAAGTAAGAAAACTAATAAAATAGGTTATCCAACATCATTTTATCTAATATGGTATGGAATACTAAGATTTATTATTGAATTATTTAGAACTGATAGCTTAATGTTATTTAATATTAAAATAGCATGCATAATTTCAGTTTCATTTATACTTTTAGGTTTATTATTAGGTTACTATACTAAATCTAAAGGAAAAGAAGTATAGGAGGAATATATGACATATTCAGGAAGAATTAAAGAAGAAATATCAAAAATTGAAGCAGAAAAGATAGAATCTATATCAGAATTATCTGGTATATTATGCACTAATGCTGATATAAAATTATATTCAATTAGAGTACAAACAGAGAATTTAAATGCAGCTAATAGAATATTTAAAATAGTTAAAGATAACTATAATGTTACTAGTAATATTACTGTTAAAAAGAATTATAATTTTAAGAAGAATGAAGTATATATTATAGAAATAAAGAAAAATGTACCTGAAATAATTAAAGATATAGGTTTAATGAATGAAACTGGATTCAAGATTGAATTAACTCCTAGAGAAGAAATAGTAGCTGATGATAATCTTAAGAGTGCTTATTTAAGAGGATGTTTCTTAATTTGTGGATCAGTTAATGATCCTAAGACTAGTAGATATCATTTAGAGATAATTGAATCTACTGAAGAACAAGCTAATTTTATTAATGATTTAATTAATTCATATAACTTAAATTCTAAAGTACTTAGAAGAAAAAAAGGCTATATGGTATATATTAAAGAAGCAGAAAAAATCAGTGATTTCTTAAAATTAATTAAAGCATTTAATGGTGTTATGTATTATGAAGATATTAGAACTTATAGAGAAAAAGTTAATTTAAATAATAGAATTAATAACTGTGAACAAGCTAATGTTGAAAAGAGTATGGCATCATCAAATAGACAAATTAAAGATATAGAAATTATTAAAGCTTATGATGCTTATGATTTATTAGATGATAAAGTAAAGACTGTTGCTGAATATAGAATTAAATATCCAGATAGTTCTTTAATAGAATTAAGTGAAATTATATCAGTAGAAACTAAAAATAAAATTACTAAATCATGTGTTAATCATAGATTAAGAAAAATAAGAGAATTAGCTGAAAAGCTTCAAAAGAAAAACTAGGAGGTCATCATGAGATACGACAAAATAAAAGAAAAAGACAAATTAGATCAAGTTAATGAAGAATTAGTTAAATTCATGAGAGAATATCCTAAAGAAACACTATCTCTTACTGCACTTGGTAATTCTATAAGTGATGGATTTTCTATGTCAGAACCAGGTAAATTATTACTTAATAGAAATATTGGATTAATAGACTATGGTAAAAAGAATGGCTTAAAAGTAGAAACATATCATTTAGCTAGAAGTGAAAATAATAATGCTCTTTCAGTAGCAGATTGGATTAGAAGAAATCTAACTGAAAATGATACAAATGAATGGAATATAGCAGATTATATGAGAGCGATAAGTAATGGTAGTCCTCTATTAACTGAAGAACAAATTAGAGAATATTTTAGTAGTGCTTCAGATAAAAGAGTTCAAGATGTTATATTTGATTCGAGTAAGAAAAAAGCTAATATAATCATATTAAATCTTGGTACTGGCTCATTCCTTGATATAGTAACTAGACACGGATCATTAACTATACCAACATTATTTACTTCAGTAGAAAGGGATGTTCAGGGCATAAGTTCTATTCTAGAATTAATTCAAAATAGTAATAGAAGAAATGAAACTAATACACAAGTATATTTATGCGGTGCTCCTAGAATTATGAATACAGTTATAACTGATATGTTCATGAATCCTAAGATTAAAGAAGTGGGAAAACAATATGCAAATGTTACATATGTTCCATCATTTCCAAGACAAGCTTTTTATAGAACTCCTAGTGGAAGTATTCTTCCTGATCCACATTATAATCAAGCAGAATATTATCATTTCTTAAGTGAAGTAGAAAGAAAAATAATAGATAATTTCCTTCTTAGAGACTTAATGATAGATTTAGATAGAATGATTTTCCAAATGAGTGATGATAATGATATTCATAATGGTAAATTCTCTACTAGTGATTTTAAAAATATAGTAGATATTGTAGCTAAGAAATATGAAAGTAAAACAGAAAATTATAATTACTTCATAGAAATAGTTCAAAAATATATTAAAGCGAGATACCCATTCGATTTCTTTAGAGGTTCTCCAGAACAAAATCTTTCTAAAGATATTGAATCTATGAAGAAAAAATTATAGTGGAGGTTATATGAATAAAAAGGAATTTAGAACTTTAGAAGAACAAGTAAATATAATGATTAATAAAGGCCTTAAAGTTAATGATATCGAAAAAGCTAAAGATGTATTATTTAGAGAAAACTATTTCTTCATTAATGGTTATAGAACTTTGTTTTATACTAAAGACAGAAGATTTGTTGAAGGTACTACTTTTGATGAATTATATTCTTTATTTCTATTTGATAGAAATATTAGAAATATAATATTTAAATATTTATTAGTATTTGAAAATAATATTAAAAGTATTATTTCTTATCAATTAAGTAAGAAATATGGTTATATGGAAAAAGATTATTTAAATCCTAAAAACTTTACTCAAGATATGAAAGAAAAAAGAAGAGTAGAGGATGTTATTAATAAAATGAAAAGACAAATTAGAATTAATGGAGAAAAACATACTGCAACATTCCATTATATTACTAAGTATCACTATATTCCTTTATGGATCTTAGTAAAAGTATTGTCTTTTGGTCTTATTAATGAATTATTTGGAATACTAAAAGAAGAAGATCAAAATGAAATAGCAACATTCTATAAGATAGATAAAGAAGACTTAAAAGTGTATTTAGGATTATTAGCTAATTATAGAAATTTATGCGCTCATGAAGATATAGTATATGAACATAAAACTCAAACTTATATTGAAGATACATATTTTCATCATAAATTAAATATTCCTAAAAATGATTTAGGAGAATATATTAAAGGTAAAAATGATTTATTTGCTTTAGTAATAATGTTAAAACAAGTATTACAAGCAGATAGATTTAAAGAATTTATGGCTGAAATAAATAGATGCTTTGATATATTTGATTTAAATGTTAGTACTATAGAGAATTCTAAATTATATGATAAAATGGGATTCCCAGAAAACTATATGGACATAGTAGATATGCAAGGAGGATTAGATGAATAAGAAGAAGATATTTGTTTATTTTATATTTTACGTATTTACTATAGCTAGTGCTATTGCAGCAGTTATACTTTATATTAAATATTTCCCAATAGAATCTAAAGTAATAACAGAAAATATTAATAAGACAATAGTTACAGAAAAAGGTATTGAAGATGCTATTGGTAATGTATATGATGCAGTAGTTACTGTTAATAGTTATTATGGTAGTAGTAAAGTAGGTACTGGATCTGGATTTATATATAAGAGTGATGATAAAGGTTATATTTTAACTAATAATCATGTTATAGAAGATGGTAATAATTATTCAGTTATATTATCTACTGGAGAAGTAGTAGAAGCTAAATTATTAGGTAGAGATGCTTATTCTGATTTAGCAGTATTATCTATTAGTAAAGATAAAGTTACTAAAGTAGCTACTCTAGGAGATAGTGATTTAGTAGCAGTAGGAAATACAGTATTTACTGTAGGTAGTCCTATGGGAGAAGAATATAGTGGATCTGTTACTAGAGGTATTATTTCTGGTAAAGATAGAACTATAGAAGTAGATGATGTAGTAACTAAAGTTATTCAAACAGATGCTTCGATTAATCCTGGTAATAGTGGTGGACCACTTGTTAATTTAGCAGGAGAAGTAATAGGTATTACTTCTATGAAACTTGCATCTTCTGAAATAGAAGGTATGGGTTTTGCTATACCTATAAATGATGCTAAAATCTATGTTCAATCTCTAGAAAAAGGTGAAGAAGTTAGTAGACCTGCTCTAGGAGTATCTTTAATAAATGTTACTGATACTTATAGATTATATTATTATAATATTCAAGTTAGTAGAAGTATTAAAAGTGGTGTAGTAATAGCTGCTGTAGATAGTAATGGCCCTGCATATAGTAGTGGTCTTGCAGTAGGAGATGTAATAGTTAAAGTAGATAATAAAGATGTAGAAAACATATCTAGATTAAGATACTATTTATATCAACATAATATTGGAGATACAGTAAGTATTACATATATTAGAAATGGTTCAGAAAATACTGTTCAAATTACATTAGCAGGTAACTAATATGAAGAAAAAATTATTAATTATTTTAATAGTAATATTACTTATTGTTATTATAGGAATACTTATATTAGTTAATAGTAGTATAGGTAAAGAAGCTTTAGCTAAAAGAGATATAAGAAAACTTACTAAGACTTTTTATAGTTATTATTATGATGAAAATAACTATGATAATGGAGTTAAAAATTTCTTAAAAAAATATAAAAGTACTGGATTAACTATTACACTTGGTAATATGGAAGTATATATTGAAGAAAAGTCTAATAGTGGTACTACATATAAATCTTTAGAAAAATGTGATAGAGCTAAATCTAAGATAATTATCTATCCTAAAGATCCATTTAATAAAGATGATTATGAATTAAAATTTGATTTATTATGTAATTAAAAGATATTATATATAATATCTTTTTTTATGCTATAATAGGAATATTGTTTAGAAAGGAAAATAAATATGTTAAGACTATTTAAAAATTTAAGATATAGAGATGTCTTATTATTACTAGTAGGTGTAGTTTTAATAGTAGCACAAGTATGGTTAGATTTAAAAATGCCAGAAAATATGTCTACTATTACTAAATTAGTAGAAACTGAAGGTAGTAAAATGCATGATATTCTAATTAATGGTGGATATATGCTTTTATGTTCTTTTGGTTCTTTAATAGCAATGATAATAGTAGGATATATTATTTCATATGTATCCGCCAACTTCTCTATGAATCTAAGAAAAAAAGTATTTGATAAGGTAGAAAGCTTGTCTATTAATGAAGTAAAAAAGTTTAAAGTTAGTAGTTTAATTACTAGAACTACAAACGATATAACTCAAATACAAATGTTAATAGCAATGGGATTACAAATGATGATTAAAGCTCCTATTACTGCTATATGGGCTATTACTAAGATACTTAATAAGAGTTTTGAATGGAGTATGTTAACTGGAGGAGCTCTTGCAATAGTATTAGTTACTGTAGGAGTATTAATGATAATTGTAATACCTAAGTTTAAATTAGTACAAAAATTAACAGATAATGTTAATAATAGTATTAGAGAAAATATAGTAGGTATTAGAGTTATAAGAGCATTTAATGCTGAAAAATATCAAGAAAATAAATTTAATGATATTAATACAGAATTAACTGATGTTCAATTATTTACTCAAAGAGCATTAGCATTTATGAATCCTGTTATGAATATAGTTTTATATACTTTAAATATTACTATATTCTTTGCAGGAGCATATTTAATAAAAGGTGCTATGCTTACTGATAAATTAACTATATTTGGTAATATGATAGTATTTTCTACATATGCTATGCAAGTTATAATGTCATTCTTAATGCTTGCATTTACATTTATGATGTTACCAAGAGCATCAGTATCTGCTAAACGTATTAATGAAGTACTTGATGAAAAAATAAGTATTAAAGAAGGTAATATTTCTACTGATAAAGATATTAAAGAAAAAGGTACTATTGAATTTAAAAATGTATCATTTAAATATCCAGATGCTGAAGAATATATGTTAAAAGATATTAATTTTACTGCTAATAAAGGAGAGACAATTGCTATAATTGGATCTACTGGTTCTGGTAAAAGTACACTTATTAATTTAATACCAAGATTTTATGACGTTACTGAAGGTGAAGTATTAGTAGATGGTATTAATGTTAAAGATTATAAATCAGAATTATTAAATAATAAAATAGGCTATGTTCCACAAAAAGCAGTTATGTTTGATGGTACAGTTAATTATAATATTTCTTTTGGTGAAGCAAAAGAAAAGATTACTAAAGAAAAGGTAAAAGAAGCTATTAAAGTAGCTCAAGCAAAAGACTTTGTAGAAAAAATGGATGATGGATATAGTGCACATATAGCATCAGGAGGAACTAATGTTTCTGGTGGTCAAAAACAAAGACTTGCTATGGCTAGAGCAATAGCTAGAGATCCTGAAATATATATATTTGATGATTCATTCTCTGCACTAGATTATAAAACTGATTATAATCTAAGAAAAGAATTAAAGAAGTATACTAAAGATGCTACTAATATAATAGTGGCTCAAAGAATAGGCACTATCCTTCAAGCAGATAAGATAATAGTATTAGAAGAAGGTAAATGCGTTGGTATTGGTACTCATAAAGAATTATTAAAATCTTGTGAAGTATATAAACAAATAGCTTTATCTCAATTATCAAAGGAGGAATTAGAAAATGCCTAAGAGAAATTATGAAAAATCTAATAACTTTGGTAAAGCGATGGCTAGATTATTTAAAGAATTAAATATATATTTAGTATTTATATTACTTGCTGGGGTATTTTCTATAGGTGGGTCTATTCTAGAAATAATAGCACCAGACAAATTATCTATGCTAACAGATACTATTGCTGAAGGTTTAGTAGTAGATACAGATAACATAGAAAAGATTAATAAGAATATTGAGAATAATGCTAAAAAGAGTATGCCTAGTACTACTAAAAAGGATACTAAAATAGATACTAAAGTATTAGATTCTCTAGATGATAACACTATTAAAATGTTATTTCCAGAATTTGAAATAGATAATACTGTTATTAGTTCTAAAGATCAAGTTAAATATTTAAAAGTTATATCTAAACTAGATAAAGATGCTTCTAATGAAGAAATATATAGTCAAATAGATAAGATGCCTAAGAGTATTAAAAAGGTTATAGAGCCTAAAATGGATATGGATAAGATAAAGACTATATTTATAAACTTAGTTATATTATTCTCTATAGCATCATTATTAGGATTCTTCCAATCATTTATAATGGCTACAGTTTCTAATAAATTTGCATGGACTTTAAGAAAAAGAATATCTAAAAAGATTAATAAATTACCTTTAAAATATTTTGATAATAATCAAGTAGGAGATATTCTATCTAGAGTAACAAATGATGTTGATACTGTAGGTATGTCTTTAAACCAATCGTTATCTAATATGGTAATGTCTATTACATTATTAATTGGATCACTAATAATGATGTTTAAGACTGATTCTATTATGGCATTAACTGCAATACTTTCTAGTATTATAGGTTTTGCATTTATGGGAATAATACTAAGTAAATCTCAAAAATATTTTAATGATAGACAAAGAGAATTAGGAGTATTAAATTCTCATATAGAAGAAATATATTCAGGATTATTAGTAGTTAAAGCTTATAATGCTAAAAAGTTATCTGATAAGAAATTTGATGATTATAATAACAAAGTAAAAGAAGCTAATAGAAAGAGTCAATTCTTATCTGGTATGATGATGCCTTTAATGGGATTTATAGGTAATTTTGGATATGTATGTGTATGTATAGTAGGAGCATTATTAGTATTTAATAATAAGATTAGTTTTGGTGTTATAGTAGCATTTATAGTATATGTAAGACTATTTAGCCAACCATTAACATCAATAGCACAATCTCTTACAAATATGCAATCATCAGGAGCAGCATCAGAAAGAGTATTTGAATTCCTAGATGAAGAAGAAATGGAAAAAGAAGATAATACTACTAAATTAGAAATAAAAGATACTAAAGGTAATATAGAATTTAACGATGTTAAATTCAGTTACGACAAAGAGAAACCAATTATTAAAAAGTTTAATGCATCAGTAAAAAGCGGTCAAAAGATTGCTATAGTAGGGCCTACAGGAGCAGGTAAAACTACTATGGTCAACTTACTTATGAAGTTCTACAATATTGATGATGGTAATATAACAATTGATGGTAAATCTATATATGATTTATCTAGAGAAAATGTTCATAGTTTGTTTACTATGGTACTTCAAGATACATGGTTATTTAATGGTACTATAAGAGAAAATATAGTATTTAATAAGAAGAATGTTTCTGATAAAGATGTAATGAATGTATGCGATAAGATAGGTTTAACACACTTTATTAAGACTTTACCAGAAGGATTAGATACAATGATCGGCGATAACGAAACTGTATCTATTGGTCAAAAACAGTTAATAACTATAGCAAGAGGTATGATTGAGGATTCACCACTTCTTATTCTAGATGAAGCTACTAGTAACGTAGATACTAGAACAGAAGAATTAGTACAAAGTGCTATGGATAAATTAATGCAAGGAAGAACATCATTTATAATTGCACATAGATTATCTACAATTAAAAATGCTGATCTAATACTTGTTATGAATGAAGGAAATATAATTGAGCAAGGAACCCATGAAGAATTAATGAAACAAAATGGTTTCTATGCTGGATTATATAATTCACAATTTGAACTATAAAAATAATGTGAAACAAATTGATATAAAAATATCAAAAATGTTTCACATTTTTTTGTCTTTAATATAGAAAAATATTTATACCTATGTTATAATTATAGATACAATAGGGGAGTGTATTACATGAGGTATAGTAAAGCGAAAATGATTATGGCTGGTATTATAACATTCGTATGTTTAATAGCAGTAGGATTTGGTATATATAAGGGTATTGATTATTCTAAAAAATTAACTGAAGGCACTGATACTAAGAAAGATAATGATAAAGTATTAGCAACAGTTTATAAGAATAATGATACTAAGAAAACTACTACAAAAAAGAAAACTACAACTAAAAAAGAAACAACTAAGAAGACAGAGACTAAAGAAGAAAAGAAGACTACTACAAAGAAAACAACTAAGAAGAAGACTGAAACTAAGAAAGAAGAAGTAAAAGTAGTAGAAAAAGATTATGATGAAAAAAAAGAAGGTTCCTATAAAGTAGTTAGTTTAAAAGTTAAGAATAAATCTTATTCTAAACAAGATTTAGCTACATTAAAAGATTCAGGATATTCATTAAAACTAGAAATCAGTGATAAGGGTGTTGCAACAGTAGCAGTTTTATCAATTAATAGAATGTATGAATTTACTGATGAATATTTCTATGATGGGGTTAATGAATATAATTATACATATAAAAAGAATAAATTAAGTATAACTATAGATGATTATGAAATAGTTTTTGAAAAAGAATAAAAGAGGTGTTAGGGATGGAATTAGAATATTTAGCTGAGATACTAGAAGCAAAGAAAAAAGATTATGAAAAACAAACTAATCTTAAAAAATTTTATAAAGAAACTTTAACAGAAGAAGAATATAAAAACTTTGAAAAAATTCTTAAAACTAGAAAAAGTGAAATTAATGAACTAGAAGCTATCGTTAAGAAAATGAATTCATACTCTGATCAATATAAGTATGAAAGAATTATGGCTATGACTGAAATCGAATTTGATGCTATTAAAGATAGAGAAATAGAAGCAAAGAAAGATGAAATCAGAAAACATAATAAAGATATTAGCGAAAAGAATAGTTCTATTAATAGTGAAATAAATGATTTACAAAATGAAAATTTAGCTTTAAAAGCAGAATTAGAAGAAATGACTAATGAAATAGGTATAACTGGTACTTATACTAAAGAATCAGTTAAGAGAGCTAAAGAAATAAAAGAACAAATAAGAGCTAATAATGAAAAAATTCAAGAAAATAAAAAAGCAATAATAGATAATGATAGTAAGATTATTGCTAATGGAGAAATAAGTTTAGACTTTGAATCTTATAAGAAAGAAAAATTAGATGAATTATCTGATAAGAAGTATTGTGTAGAGATACCAGAAGTATCTGTTATGGATGAATTCTTATGTAAGATGCAAAAACTAGGTAAGACTCCAGAAGAAATAGAAGAAGCCCTAAATGCCTTTAAAAAGAGTTATATAGGTGGTTTTGATAAAGAAGGTTATGAGTATTTTGATCCTGTTTATAGAAAAGATTTAGATGCTTTAGAAGAAGATGATAAGAATGCTTCTGATATAACAGAATTACTTGAAAAATACTTTGAAATAGCAGAAAAAGGTAAAGCTAAATGCAAAGATAAAGCAATAATAGAAAGAAGTATGAAAGTAGCTTATAATACTAATAAGAGACATAATGTATCTGAAGTAACTAAAGAAGATTTATTAGTAGAATTATTAGATGGTAAACCATATTCTAAAGATATGGATGAAAATGAAATAATAAATAATGGATTCTTCTTAAATCTAAAAGATAGAATAATTATCCAAAAAGAAAGAATTAATAGGGTAATAGCTTGGAAAAATGCTGATTCGGGTAATACTACATTAGCTAAAACTGTTACTCATATTAGAAATTATCAAGAATTATCAAAAGATGATAAAAATATAGATGAAATAGAAAAAGTATTAGCTAAATTAAGAAAATACTTTGATGAAACATGCTTTGATGGTTGCGATGAAGCAATTGAATTTACTACTTTATATGATGAATTATCTGCATCATGTGCTAAATTAAAAACATTAAATAGTGAAAAAGGTAAGTTATCTGGTAAGAAGATAGTAATTAATAAGAAAGAACAAACAAGTACAATTAATAAATTAGAAGATGAAATAGAAGAATTAAAAGATTATATTAAAGAAATTCATAAGAGAATAGATAAAGATCTAGATAAGACTCTAGATTATGTAACTGGTATATTAGATGAACCAGAAAGAATTATATATCCAGAAATAACTGGAGAACCATCTAAAGAGAATATATTTAGTGCTATTCATACTAAGAAAGAACATAGTGATTTCTCTTTAGAAGATGAAAAAGAGTACTTATTAGACTTAGAAAATGACTTTAAAAACGCTATTATGTTATTAGAAAGATATGATGAAAACGTTAAGAAGTCAAGAAGAGTAGCTGTAACTAGATTATGCGACGATTTAGAGGTAGCTTCTATCCCTGATAGTATAGTAGAAGTATTATTTGAAGAAAAGGACTCTAAAGACCCTATAAAGGCCTCTAATATAGCAAAAAGAATCAATGAAGCAAGAGTTAACCTATATTTAAGAGAACAAAAAGAAAAAGCCTTAGCAGAGGCTTCTAAAGCTAAATCTGAAGTCTTAGGAGCAGTCCTAAATAAAGTTAATTTAGATGAAACTAAGACAGATATTTTTGCAGCAATTTAACAAAAAAATGTAACTGATCACTCAGTTACATTTTTATTATATTTGTAAAAAATGTTTTTACGATTTCGAAGATGTTTTTCTTCTTTTTAGCAGCCTTTTTGGTTGCTTTTTTAGGTTTATTTACTACTTTTTTAACAGTAGTATTCTTTTTGTTTTCAACGTTAGTTGGCTCAACGCTTATTTGTGTTTCAGAAATTTCTTCTTTTTCAACATAAATTTCGTTGTTTTCTTCAATTTTTACTTCTTCTGGAGCAATAATTTCTTCATTAGAAGTAACATATAATCCATTAACATTGAAGTCTATAGAATCATATCTATCTTCAACTTCACCTTCTGTTAAAGTGATGTTTGAATTACCAGCAGCTTTAGCTCTAAATGTTAATTTGAACATATTTGTTCTTTCTTTAATACCGTTTTCCATAGTGTAATCGATACCAATTATTTTATTATTATTTCTATTAATTAATATTTCATAACTATTTCCTTGTTCAGTACCAACTAATTCTAATACATCAGTATCATAAGTGATATATCCACCTAATCCAACAACACCATATTCAGTGTCATTAACGTTATCAATAACCATATTAACTGTGAATTCATCACCAACATTAACATTGTTTTGACCTTCAAATTTAATACCAGCAGTACCTTTAGCAAATGCAACAGATGGAACACATAATAATGCTACTACTGCACCTGTAAATAATGCTTTTTTCATAAATTTTACCCCCTGATCTTTATGACAGTTTTTCCCCTTTTCATAAAGTTGGTTGCTATTATAGCATAGGTTAGGTAAAATTGCAAATTTTTTCATATTATGAATCACCACCCAAGAAAATGACTTTTCTTTTTAATTACAAAGAAAACCTGTGGAATACTCTAAAATTGCATGTCAATTTGTTGACACATTTTCTTACTATAAATATAACACAAAATATTTTTTAAGTAAATGATTTAGCTATTCTTTATTTAATTTCTATTATTTAGATTCTGAATTCACATTTTTGTGATATTTTTCTGAAAATTTCAAAAATCCTTATAAATAAAGGGAAAAAACCACAACTTTTAAAACTATTTTATACGTAAAAAATTGTAAAAATTCGCAAAAAATTATCCACTTCAGTAGATTTTTTTTGATGAAAAAATGATCAAAAATTTGCTCTAAAAAATTGTAAAAGTATGTGTAAAGTGGAAAAAATTTTTGTGTAAAATTAGACCCTAAAAATTGATAAAAAATTAAATACTTTTCCACAAGCATTTTTGACTCATTCAAATTGCCACTTTTCCTTTATAAAATAAGTGAAAAATAGGTAAAAAAATATGCAAAAAATATTGACTTTTTTGCATATTTTTTATATAATATTTATAGAATAATAGGATAGTATAGAATAGTGTAAAATAGTCCTGTATTCTCGACGCAGGAAAACTACTATACAACCTACGAGTTTTTCGTAGTGGCCTAAAATAGGAAAATAGGTATCTTATTGCCAAAAAAATACTAATGAAAGGCTATTTTTGGGAAAAATAGAAGGGTATTCAGTATGGGAAAATTTAGAAAAGGAAAAATATTAGTAATTGCTATTCTAATGATGATAGTATCATTCTTTGCATTTACTGGAAAGGCTAGTGCTGTATGGACCACTTGTAATACTGAAGGTGCTCCAATAGTTCATTTGTTTATTGATGGAAAAGAAGTAAACGAAAAAGAACCGGGGACTCAGGTTTTTATAAGAAGATCATCTAGTTCGACTAGCCAAAAATGTTATTTGATGGAAATAAACCAAGGATATAGGGATTACGACATAGGCTGGAGAGATAATGAAAAACAATGGATATGGTCTGATGCCTCTGGACAAAGAGGATTAATATATTGGTATGATAATCCTGAATTTGAAGGAGAACCTATTACGCATTTCCGCTTACCAAGAGATAAAGGCAAAACATTTAATTTATATGGTAAGATGGGTAAAATAATTACTATTTATATTAATGGACATAAAAAATATGTAGTTGCTGGTAGGGAATATACACCTTATACTTTAGACCCAGATTATACTGTACAAGCTGGTTATACCGATGAATATTCGAACGATCGAGAATTTACTGGAGATTTTAATTATTTTAATGTAATGGACCCAGAATTTTATGAAGATAGTTACAAAGATAAAAATGTAGAATATTATAGAGATGCTACTAAGAGAAATCCTGATGGAAATTCTAGATCTACTATTATTCCAGAAAAAGGGACAATTGTTAATGCAAATTATCCTGATTTATTACCTTTTATTGATCCAAATACCTGTAATGAAATAACAGCAAAAAGTGGAAGCTTTGTAAATTGTACAATTACTGATCCAAAAACTGGTGTAGGAATAACAGATGAAGCAGCGGCAAGATATTATGGAGTCAATACTCATTATAGATATCAAGCAGTACAAGAAACTTACAAATTACCAAAATATTATAAATATGTTGGATTTATTGACCAAAATGGCAATTTTTATGATCCAGTATTTGAAATGAAAGAAGAATATGCAGGATATAATTTTACACCAATAGTAGAATCTCAAATGTCTTGCTCTACTGTATATATTGCTAGATCTGTTATGGGAGTTGATAAACCTTATGGATTGAAAGTAATGGAGCAAGGAGCTAGATTGGATGAAGATTTTAATAGCGATTATTATACGCATGTTTCAAGAGTATGGTATACCTATAGTTATGATGCAGATATTGAAGGTTATGTTCCAGGAATTCGACGTGAATATTATACCGATGGTAGAATTAGCCCTGCAATTAGTACTTGTACACCAAACGAAACAAACATGACTATACTTTACTCTGGTCTGAAGAATCCTGACACTGAATATGCTGTTGTGCTAGAAGGTACCGATGGTATTAAAGTTAAAAAAGGTTCACAATATACATTGCCAACAGAAGGCAAACCAAAAGCAGCAGAAGTTAAGACAGTTACTTTAAAATATCAAGATGGAACAACTCCAAATGATGTATATTCTTATACTAAAACTTATACTCCAATTGGATTTAAAATAGATGGCGTACATTATGATTTTGGGCAAACTATAGTTATTAATAAAGATACTTATATTTATTATGATTATGAGGAAAATGTTGAAGGACCAGATTTACCAACTCCAACAAGAGAACATTATAATTTTAAAGGTTGGTTTGATGCCTCTATGGGCGGCCATGTAATAACTGATCCTAGAACTTTAATAGCTAGTGTATATTATGCACAATGGGCTGACAAAGATAAAGTGACTGTTATTAGAACAGATAATATATCTATTGAACTTGATAAAGGCTCTCAATATACTATAGAAGAAATACCTTATAAGTCAGAAGATATAATTGCTAGAGTTGCTTTTAATTATAATGATCCACAAGGTACAAAAAAAGTATCACAAGTAACTAAATATTATGATAAAAACGGTGCTACTATAGAAGGAACTGATGAACATTATAATAGTGGAGATACTATAGTAGTTAATCAAGATATTAGATTAATTGCTAACTATACTGAAAGAATAACACCTGCTACATTCCCACTTGCCCCAGAAAGAGAAAATTATGAATTCTTAGGTTGGTTTGATCAAGTAGAGGGCGGTCAAGAATATACTGAATATTCAGGAAACCAAGACCTAACATTGTTTGCTCACTGGCAAGGCGGTATAGAGTATGCATATATAACTTATCCAAATGGATATTGCTATTATGATGAAAATAATACTAGACAATGTACAGATGAAGAACAAGTAGATAGAGTAGTAATAGGCTCTCAATATACATTAAAAGAAGTTAATACTAAAGAATATTCTTCCGTTGTAGATTTTTGGTGGGGAGAAGAAGATTACTGGAGAGTTGTACCAGAAGATACCCCATATTATTATGTGGCAGATGTTAGTGAAGAAGAAATTTCGAATGGTTGGTATATTGATGGCGACCATTATGATGAAAAGCAAACAATAACAGTTGATGGTGATATTAATGTTATAAAAGATGTAGTTATGGTTAAACATCCAGCAGTATTCCCAGAAGATCCAGTTAGAGAAGGCTATAGATTTAATGGTTGGGTTGATTATTATAATCCACAAAATACATATACTTATTTTGATGACGCATGGGGATTAGTTAATGGACAATATCCTGGTAACTACTATAATTATTTTATTTTAATTGCTGATTGGGAAGAAGATAGTGACTTAGTTACAGTAACAACTCCTTATGAAAAAGTATCTATACCAAGAGGATCTGAATATGTTTTACCAGAATATGTTCAAAAAGATGATGAAATAGCAGCTACTGTAACATTGAAATATAATGATGGTATAACTAAAGATAAAGAAAAATATGTTTATAGAAAATTCATACCATTAAATTGGTTGATTAATGATGCACACACATATAATGGAAAAGTTTATTATGCGGGAGATACTATAGTTGTTAATGAAGATATAGTAGTAACACAATATTATCTTAATGAAATAACAGATGCAGAATTATTACCTGCAACTAGAGAAGGTTATAACTTCCTTGGATGGTTTGCTAATGATGATAGATTCTATTCTTGGGGAAGTAAGAATGTTTATTATGTTGATGGTATACCTCATGTTGCTGATATAATATTCCATGCTCATTGGCAAGCAAAAGGTGAAGAAGATATCTTATGTAAGAGAGCAACTACACTTCACACTGAAACATGTACATCAACAGGTCTATGTAGTGCTGAGAGTTGGGGTGCTAAATATTCTCCAGGAGAAACTATTACTTATGGTCAATTAGGTAAATCAGGTAAACTAGTTCCAGGAGATGCTTATACATGTGATGTTAATGGTGATGGTGTATTTGATGAAGAAACAGAAAGATTCTATTATGTTAGTGATTATTATGTAACTGATGTTGATGAATTTGATAATACATATGCTACATTAGTTTATTATAAAAATGTATTCTATGGCGATAATCCATTTGTTTGGAGACCAGGTACAGAATATTATTATGTTTCAGCTTATAGCTGTGGTGCAAATTGGGAAGTTGGAACAAAATGTTCTGGCTATGGAGACCTTATTGGACCAACTGTAGCTATTCAATATTTACCTTCAACAGAAGATTGGCCAAATACAAGTCTATACTTTGCTACTAGAGAATATGATGTTGGCAGTGGTAGAAAAATTGATTACTCTGGAAAAGCAGCAAGATTACTAACTGCTCAAGAAGCAAGTAATAGATCAGAAGCAAATCATAAATACTTTGGTGAATATTTATTTGAAAATACAATTTTTGATAAACTAACTAATTATTCAGAATCGGAAAATACAAATTATGACTATTGGCTAGAGTCTAGTTATAAAAATACTAGTACTCCAAGAGCATGGACTCTTACATCTGGTAACTTTGTTGATTGGGTAAATGGTATTAGACCTGCAATCGATGTTCCAAAATATAGAATGGATATTGGGGAATTGGCAACTAATACAGTTACTTACCCAGATGGAAAAGTTGATATTGTAGCTCGCGGGGAAACATATAAAATTGATAACAATACTTCAACTAAAGAAAATGAAAATTCAACACAAGTAACATTTAATCCGATGAATGAAGAAGATGAAATAGTTAAATATGCTACTAGATCATTTATAGCTTCAGGATGGATAGCAACAGATGATACACATTATAATGATGGTGAAGAAATAACTATAACAAAAGATATAGTATTACAATATGATTATGTAGCAACTGATATACCAGTTGAATTCCCAGAAGACCCAACAAGAAGTGGTTATATATTTAAGGGCTGGTATGATGCAGTAGCAGGAGGTAATAAATATACTTCATACTCTGATGATGAAGATATAACTTTATATGCTAGATGGGAAAATGAAGATACATCATTAACTCATACTATTACATATCCGAATGGTGATACTGAAATAGTAGAACATGGAGCTGAATGGGTATTCCCTATAAATGATGCAGAAGCAATAGATCCAGAATTTGGATCTTGGGTTGAGTTCTATCCTCAAAATGGTAAAGTTTTAGAGCCGGGAGTAGTACAAAGAGGTGCAACACCTGCCGGATGGAAAATAGGTGATGATCATTATAATGATGGAGAAACTATTATTGTTAATAGTGATATTACATTAGAATATGATTATGTAGAAACAATAATACCTGCTGTATTCCCAGAAGATCCAGAAAAGATAGAGTATGAATTTGTTGGATGGTTCAGTGAACCAGTAGGTGGTAAACAATATACAAGTTATTCTGATCCAGAAAACGATATAAGTCTATATGCTCACTATATAAGAATAACAACTCCAGATGATAGATTATATGATTTAGGGGTTAATGATACTCAAAAAGCAAACGAACATATTTCAACAGTAACATTCAAATATCATGATGGTGTAACTGCTGATACTACATCTGAAGTATATAGACAATTTAAACCAAATGGTTGGTATGTAGATGGACAACAATATATAAATAATTCGGTTATCATTAAAGAAGATGATACAGTAATAACTCCAAGATATACAGAAACAGTTAAAAATGCTGAATTCCCAAGTAATCCTACAAAAGATGGTTATGAATTCATCGGATGGTTTACTGAAGAAGAAGGCGGCGAACAAGTTACTGTATATAACGGTACTGAAGATATCGTATTACATGCACATTATTCTGATAGCTATGCATATTTAATTACAGGTTCTACATTTGATACAAAATATTATACATATGGAAACAATGCGGCTGATTATATAAATAGAAGAATAGAATTTAGAAAAGCAACAGTAGAAGAATATAATGAAGTTGCTGCAGATTTAACATCAGATAATATAATATCTACTAGTGATTCACCAAATGTGGTTTATATGTGGTATGTAGTTGGAAAACGTTATAACGGTCAAGACATACTAGGAGAAATATTATATTATTCAGAAGCAGATATAATATTTGCAAATCCAGATTCTTCACAAATGTTCCGTCAACCACCTGGATCAACTAACTTTAAAATGCAAACACTTGATGTTTCTGGTATTAATACATCTAAAGTAACAAACATGAATCAAATGTTTAATAATACTACAGCACTTCAAATTAATCTTGGCTCATTTAATACAAGTAATGTAACTAATATGGGCGGTATGTTTGCTGATGCTAAATTATTAACTTCGTTAGATGTAACTGGATTTGATACAAGTAATGTAACTAATATGCTTGGAATGTTTTCTAACTGCCAAGAATTAACAGAATTAGATGTAAGTAATTTTGATACACATTTAGTTGATAGTTTCAATAGCATGTTTAAACAAATGAAGAAAATTACATATCTTGATTTAAGTAATTTTGATTCAAGTAATGTAAGAGGAATGACTTACATGTTTGAAGGAGATACTGCTTTAGTTTCAGTTGATTTAAGTAGTTTTAATACAAGCAAAGTTTTCCAAATGCAATATATGTTCTCTTACTGTGAATCATTAGAAGAATTAGATTTAAGTAATTTTGATACATCAAATAATTCTCATTTTGGAGCTATGTTCCAAAATTGTAGGAGTTTAAGAAATGTTAATGTTTCATCCTTTAGTATGGACAATAATGCTCATTTGTATTCTATGTTCCAAAATTGTGAATCATTAACAGAACTAGATTTAAGTAGCTTTAATGTACATTCATGGGAAGATATTGAGCAAATGTTTGCTGGTGCTAGTAATCTAGAAACTATATATGTAAGTGATTTATGGGATACAAATGGGGATTTTAATGAATATAGACATGATTCCTTATTCCGAGGTGATACAAAACTAGTAGGTCAAGAAGGAACAACTTATGATGCAGATATCTATAATACTGATGATCAAAGAGTTATAGATGCTGTATATGCTCATATAGATGAGGGACCAAGTAATCCTGGTTACTTCACTTATAAACCTCGTAATGTTATTACTCATACAATTACATATCCAGATGGTAGCAAACAAACTGTTGTTCATGGAGATGAATTAATACTAGATGTATTACCTAGTGATGAAGTAGAAGTAGGAACAGTAACATTTGTATATAACAATGGTGATGATGATACAACTTCTGTTGTTACAAAAGAAACAACATATAATAGTTGGTTAGTAAATGATGAACCACAAGAAGTTGGATATTATATGACTGTTTTAGAAGATATTGTATTAACTTATGATAAAACAGAAACATTTACTCCAGCTGAATTCCCAGAAGATCCAACTAGAGATGGATATACATTCGTTGGATGGTTTGATGTTCAAGGAGCAGGAGGTAATAGATATACTTCTTATGATAAACTTGAAGATATTACTTTATATGCTAAATGGAGACCATTAAATACTGATGGAGATGTATTATGTAAGAAATATCCAAACTGGAATGAAACATCACATAGTGAAGATGAAATTAGAACAGGAGATGCATTCGTTTGTGATGTTAATGGCAATGGAATATATAATGAAGATGATGAAATGTTCTACTATGTATCAGATTATTATGATACTAAAAATAAAGAATTTGATGAATCTTACTCAGTATTAATTAGAAATTACAACATGGATGGTAATTATACTGAGACTTCAATAGAAGGCGCACTTGATACTTGTTATTCAGGTGATGCATACTGGACAAATGAGTCATGTAATGATGTATATAATGGACCAGATAATGCAATTTTATATTTACCAACAACTAGTGATTGGTCAAATGTAAGTTTATATCATACTGAAAGAGATATCTTAACTGTAAATGGTGAAAATACATATAATGGTCATACACTTCCAGAAGACTTTAGTTATGATGGATATGCTGCAAGATTCTTAACATCTCAAGAAATTGCTAGAGGATGTAATGTTAATATTACTTCAAGTAATTATAATAGAGTTTATTTATATGATATTGGTTGTGGATTCTTAACAGACCACTTAGAGGATGCTATTGGAGAAGGATATACAGTATATAGAAATTATTATCTAGAAAATCCTATTGATGGTTCTTCTAAAACATACTTACCATTAATGATTGATTCTGGTGCATTAACTAATAGCATAATGGATAATGGTGGAGTAGGTGTAAGACCAGCAATCGATGTTCCAAAAGAAAGAATCGAAGGTTTTGCTGAAAAATACTATACAGTTACTTATCCAAGTGGTGATAAAGAATATGTTAAAGCTGGTGAGACATTCACATTCCCATATTCAGCAGATGGTGTAACTCGAGAAGTAGCAACAGTAACATTTAAACCAATGAATGGTGAAGATGATATTATCAGAAAAGTTATATACCAAGATATGTATGGATGGAAAATAGGTGATGATCACTATAATGATGGTGATACAATCGTTGTTAATGATGATATATATCTTGAATACGATTATATTTCAACTACAATTCCAGTAGAATTCCCAGAAGACATAGTAAATGATACATTTACATTTGTCGGATGGTTCGATGAAATTGAAAATGGTACACAATATACTGAATATAGTGAATACTCAGATATTACATTATATGCTCATTGGAGTTTAGAACCAGATGAAAATGATACTTTAATATTACCAATAAATAATATTGCAAAAGACGATGATACTTTCATAGTAACATTCGTGTATAATAATGGACAACCAAATACTAAGAGTACAATAACAGCATCATATACTCCAGATGGATGGTTAGTAAATGGTGTTCTTCGTCAAGCAGGATATGTTGTAGAACATGCTTCAGAAGCAACTATTGAACCAAATTATTCTATAGCTGTTACTGATGCTGTATTCCCAAGTGATCCTACTAAGGCAAGAGCTACATTCACTGGATGGTATAATGCTGAAGGTGGTGGAGAAAGATTCACTTCTTATAATGAAGATGCAGATATTACATTATATGCTCATTGGAATTATGAGGTATGCGAGAATCCTACTTCATATACATTGGGAACTAATGATACTGAAAAAGATGACGTGATTATTGGTACAGTAACATTCAAGTACCATAACGGTGCTGAAGATACTACAGCAAATGTGGTTAAATATTATCAAGCAAATGGTTGGTTAGTAGATGGAGTTCGTTATCCGGATGGTACTGCTATAACTAAGTGTGATAATTCTATAATAGAACCATATTATAGTGAATTTATAGGAAATGCGATGTTCCCATCAAATCCAACAAAAGAAGATTATGAATTCGTTGGTTGGTTTACTGAAGAAGAAGGCGGCGAACAAGTAACATTATTAAGAGATAGTGGCAACATTACTCTTCATGCACAATACACTAGCAATTATGCATATTTAATTAACGGAAGTGCATTTAGAAATAGACTTTATAGCATGATTGAATCATTACCATATGAAAATGGATATGTATTTAGAAAAGCAACTAAAGCTGAATATAATGAAGTTGCTAGTTCACTAGATAGTTCAAATATTATTTCGACTCAAGATTCTCCAAATGAAGTATACTTATGGGTTGATAATAAAAAAGCATTATATTATTCAGATGCGGATGTTATATATTTAAATAGTGACTGTTCACATATGTTCCACTATGAATATGGTTATACACAATTAGGAAGATTTGGTAGTCTAGACTTCTCTAAATTAAATTCAAGTAAGGTAACTAGCATGTATTACATGTTCTATAGTTACCGTGGAACAACATTGAATCTTGGCAACTTTGATACAAGTAAAGTTACGAATATGCAATCTACTTTCTCAGGAGCTTATAATTTAACTTCATTAGATGTAAGTGGTTTTGATACAAGCTCAGTTGTTAACTTCAATAGTACATTCCTTGGTTTAACAGTTGAATCGTTAGATACAAGCAATTTCAATACACATAATGCAACGACTTTTCAAAATATGTTCTATAGATTAGGAACAATGAAAGAATTAGACTTAAGTAACTTTGATACAAGTAATGCTACTAATATATCTGGTTTATTTGGGCATAGTACTAAACTAGAACATGTAGATGTAAGCTCTTTTGATACAAGTAAAGTTACTACTATAAGAGAAATGTTCACTCAATGTGAATCATTAGAAGAAGTAGATTTAAGCACATTTGATACAAGTAAAGTAACTGATGCATATGCTATGTTCGAAGAAGCTACAAACTTAAAAACAATTTATGTGTCTGAAAAATGGGATGTAAGTAAGGCTACTTCACATAATTCTATGTTTACGGATGCTGTTTCAATTGTTGGACAAAAAGGAACTACATATAATTCAGGCTATACAAACAAGATCTATGCGATTGTCGATGATGCTCCAGATCATCCAGGATATTTAACACTTAAAGGATTTATAACTCCAACGTACACAGTTACATATCCAGATGGAATGGTTGAAGTAGTACCTGCTGGAAGTGAATTTATATTCCCAAGCAGTGTTCCTGCAAAAGATACAGACAATTTCACTAAAGTAACATTCAAACCTGAAAACGGTGAAGAAGATATTATTAGATATGTTACTAAGACATATACTAATCCAGGATGGATGATAGATGAAACTCATTATGATATAGGAGATACTTATATCGTTGATAGAAATATCACATTAGCTTATGATTATATTGAAACAATTAACGGTGTTAGATTCCCAGATGATCCAGTATTAGAGGGAGATACATTCTTAGGTTGGTATGATGCTAAAGTTGATGGAGAAGAATATATTCACTATGCTGGTACAGAAGACTTAACATTATATGCTCATTGGACAAATGGTGGTATACCATCTACTGATATCTTATGTAGAAGAGCTAAATATTTACATACTGATATTTGTGAATGGGATAGTTCTGCAGGCTCTTATAGTAATAGATTAGGATGTGTTCATAGTGGTCAACCATATAAATCGGGAGATACTATTTACTACGGTTATCTTGGAGAAAATGGAGTACTAACTAAATATGATGCGTTCACATGCGATGTTAACGGTGATGAAATATTTGATGAAGAAACTGAAAGATTCTATTACATTAGTGATTACTATAATACTAGAACTGATAGTTTTGAAGATGATACAGCCGTATTGTTATATTATACAAACAGAGAAGACGGAGTAGATTATCAACACAATGTACTTTATGATAACGAAGACGGTTGGAATGGACCTATTGGATTACTTCCATACTTACCAACTACAGAAGAATGGCCTAATGTGTCATTAAAAGAATCTGTTAGACAATTAACTACGAATACAGGTCAGAGGGCAGGTTATTATTATAACGGTAATACTCAAGTTGACTATGAATTAGGTGAAATAGATTATGGTAATTCAGCCGCAAGAATACCAACAGCCAAAGAAATGGGCGATTATGAAGATTGGGAGGCAACTATTGTTGAAAATACTTGGTATAACAAGAGATTAGGCAACCATTATTCTTATGCTACTGAAAGTATTTACCCAACTGCTGATAATAACTATTCTTATGACATTGTAGCAAGTAATCAAATGATGTGGCAATCAAGTACTAAGGGAAGTACAAGCAATTCTTGGGGTATTCGTCCAGTTATAGATGTACCTAAGGATAGAATGGATTTAAGTATGCCTACTAAGTATGATATCTATATAGACGATACTAAAGTAGCAGAAGTATATAAAGGAGAAGAATATATAGTTCCTGAAAATACAACTGCTAAGGCAGGTGAAACTTTATCAACAGTAACATTCAAAGATGATGATGACGATACTATATCAACAAGTGATGTAACTACTAGTTATGTTCCAAATGGATACAAGCTAGGTAATAAACATTACAATACTGATGATAGTATAGTTGTTAATGAAGATATTTACTTAACTTCTGATTATATAGAAACTGTTACTGGCGCTACATTCCCAAGTGATCCATTTAAAGACCATTATGATTTCATAGGTTGGTATGATGGAATAGACTCAGGTAATTTATATAGTGCTTATGATGGAGATAAAGATTTAACATTATATCCATTATTCGAATTAGATTCTAGTTACTGTTATGTAACATATGATAATGGTGATGTTGAAACATATCTTTGTGGTTCTAATATTGAAGTTCCAACTTATAAAGCATTCACTGATGCATGGTTAGACTTTGATTACAATAAAGGAATAGAATATGTTCAACATGTTGAATTCTATAAGATAAAACAAATCGATTATTATGATTTATATGGAACACACTATGTTCCAGGAGACCAAATAACTGTTGATAGAAATATGACTATTACAAGAGTATTTGGTGAAACAACATTTGAAGGAGAATTCCCTCCAACAGATGATGATAATTTCATTGGATGGTTCACTGATAGAACAGATGGAAGAATGTATAGAAATTATCCAGATTATAAAGCTAATAATGCTACTGAAACTACATTATATGCTCATTATGAAACAGATAATTTATATTCTGTATTTATAGATGGTGAACTATATGGAAGATATGCAATTGGATCTACATTTAGTTTCCCTGATGGAGAATCTGTAGATAAAGATATTGCAACAGTAACATTTGTAAATGGAGAAAATACTACAACTGCTAAAGTACATGCTACTAAATCATTTGATCATTATTCATTAAATGGTACTGATTATAATGTTGGTGATACTGAAACAGTTAACGGAACTATGTATATTTATAGTGTATATAGTAATGAAAATATTACTCCAGTTACTATTACTGAATTAGAAGACACTGAATATAGTGACTTCGGCGGATGGTGGGATGAACCACATGGAGTTGGTACAAGATATTTTAATTCTTATAGTGGAGAAGTTGATTTAACATTATATGCTGACTTCAAAGGTAAATCTGCATTCGAATATTATTATGATTCAAAAGATGGATATTCAATTAATGGTAAAGATGGATATTATGGAGACGAGATTGATACAAGTGATGTAACAATTGAAAAAACAGGATATGGAAATAATCTTATCCACTTAGTTCTTCAAAACCCAGCAAAAACTGAATATGACATTAATATTGAAGTTAAACAAAAAATTGATCATTGGGTAGATGATGATGATAAGGTTTATGGAATCGTTCATACAATCGATTTCGTTGGATATAAATCATTATATGCAGTACTTGGTAATGACTATGTAGTAGATACATGGTTAGCTGATCCAGATTCACAATCTAATTTAGGTTATGACTTCATTGGTTGGTATACAAAACCTATTGGTGGAGAAAAAGTTGCTCATATAACTGAAGATAAACCTATAACATTATATGCTCACTGGGTACCAAATGATGATCCAGTTTGTAGATACTCAACTGGAGAAGCAGAATATTGTTATCCAGGAGATACATTAACTGTTCCAAAAGAAAGATATGAAAATTTAGCTACTGTATATGAAATAGTTAATACTCCAAATCACGAAAATGAAATCTATGACACAAATTATGTATCTAGAGTTATCTTTGTTGATTACTATGAAATAGATGGAGTTAAGTATTATCCAGGTGATGAATATACAATAGAGGAAAATCCATACATAGAAGTTAAATATACTTCAAGTACTATTGAACCTGCAATGTTATATCCAATGGATGAAAATGATGTTGGAGAATACTTCGATGGTGATACAAGTTATCACTTCACTGGATGGTTCACTGATAGTACTGGTGGCGCTATGATTACAAGCTATGCTGGTGAAGAAAACATAAAAGTATATGCTCAATATTATGATGATAATAAAACAACATATAACGTTACATTTGAAAGATTGAATGGAAACACTGATTCATATGATGTTCCAGCTGGCACAAAGATTCTATTATCTGATGATATTTATGTAGATATGGCTGACTTCACTCTTAATATAGAAGATGGAGAAAATACTGACGAAATCGCAGAAACAGCATATGCTACAATTGCAGATAAGAATTATAGTGTTAATGGTATGATCTATGATAAGGGTTCAGAAATAGTTGTAAATCAAAACTTATATATTAGAACTCTTGGTGATGAACCAGAGATAATATATGTTCCAGAAATCATAACACCAACTAAAGAAGGATATGTATTCTCAGGATGGTTCGATGATAGCAATGCACCATTTGATTTTGATAATATAACTATTGATGAATTCTATAACTTATATGGAAGAACATTCTATGGTATGCTTCAACCAAAAGGTGCTGATGATGTTACTGTAGACTTTGATGGAATAATAATGGTTATTCCAAGAGGCACTACTGAAACATTACCAGATGATGGTTCAAAATCAGATACTTTCTATATAGAATTAGATACATTAAGAGATTCTGTTCAAGATTTAACAATTGCTAGAAATTACGAATTAGATTATTACTTAGTTAATGGTCAAACAGTTGAACCAGGAGCTGATTATACATTTAATGAAGATACAGTAATTAGAAGCCAATATAATATAACTTATGATTATGATGATGATTATGGATTTGATTATCCAGAATTACCAGATCTAAGTTCTATGTATTCTGACTTCTTAGGATGGTATGATTCAGCAGTTGGTGGTAATGAAGTTGAAGATGCTTCAGGTATTACTAAATTCACAACTTTATATGCTAGATATCCAGCTCAATACAAATTAACAGTAGACGGAGAAACTACATATGTTCCAGAAGGATACGTATATACAGTTCCATCTAATGGATCAGTATTAAGCGAATATATTACAATTAATCTTAACTATAATTATGACGACATAATTACCCCTGTTAAGATTGGTTATGGTAAATCAATCGCATGCCAAAATATTAATGGTACAAGATATGAACCAAGTGATATTTATATAGTTAATCAAGATACTGTTGTAGAATCAGTAACAACTGGTGATGACAGAACTATAATGGTTCCAGAAGTTCAAACTCCAACTAGAGAAGGTTACTTATTCGTTGGTTGGTTAACTGAACCTGCTTGGAAGGGAACATTATATCAAAGCGATATCATTGATATTTATGAATTAACTCCAGAAGATAAAACATTTGATGGAAAGATGTTATATGCTCAATGGAGATCAAATGAAAGTATAGATGATGATGAAGTTAAAGTAACATTCATAGATAAATATAGAAAACTTAACTTCACAAATACAATGTATAATGGAACTACAATTGATTCTTTAGATTATATTTATAATTTAGATACTAACACAATTGAAAACAATGATATTTATAATCAAGCTTCATTGCTTGTTATAGATAACATGGAAAATGAATCAGATAATCTAGATATTCATACAGAGGCTTTAATCCAATACTATTTAGTAAATGGTGTAAGATATGAAAAAGGCTCAAGCTACACAATTAATGGTGATACAACAATTGAAGTAGTTAGAAATGTAACAACATGGCGAGATATTAGTGGTAGATGGAAAGATGTAATTTACCAAGATGTAAATACACTATTTGAAGATTATAGATACCTTGGAACTTATAATAATCCTGAATTTGAAGGAGAACCTATAAATGTTAGTGAGATTACAATTCCAGGAGATTACTATAGTCGAGTAGAAATTAATAATCCACCATTAGGTTATGATACTTTATATATTAAATTTGTAAGTTCAGATGATTATATTATTCTTACAGTAGATGGAGAAGTATCTCTAATACCTAAAGGTATGGGTACTATTCCAGAAGCTAAGACTAAAGAATCTGATAAATATATGGTTAGATACGATTATAATGATGGTACTAACAAAGTAGTTACAGATTACATCAATGTTAATTACACATTTGATCATTATGTAGTAGAAGGTAAAGGTAATTATGAAGCAGGTGAAGCTTACAATTACTTAGAAGATACTATAATGAATAGTTCATATACTAGAGATATAGTATATCCAAGAATACGTACTATTAAGACTGAAAACTTCGAGGGATGGTTTACTGAACCACATGGTGGTGAAAGAATAACTACTCTAGAAGGTATTACAAGTGATATAACATTATATGCTAGATATAATAATGAACATGTTAATATCTATATTGATAATGTAGCTAACCCAGTATTATATGGTGAAGAATTCACTTTACCAGATGGTTCTGCTAAGAGCGATAAGACTATTACATTCACATTAGATTATAACTATGATAATAGAACTGAAGATTACACAATTAATACTTCATACGAATTCACTGGTTATGAAATGGATGGTAATACTTATGATGCTGGTTATACATTTGAAGCTACTGAAGATAAATATGTAACTAGCGAGTATGAATTAACTAATACATTTACTCCAACATATACTGAACCAGAAAGAGAAGGTTATATCTTCAATGGATGGTTCGATGGTAATACTAAAGTAAATGTTAGTGAATTAACTGCTGAAAACGAAGAAATTGATGGTAAGACATTAACTGCTTCTTGGACAGAAGTTACTTCTAACGATATAGTAATTACATATGATGGAGAACAAAGAGTAGTTCCAATTGGAACTAAGTTATCTGAACTTGGTGATAGTCCAATTAAACCAAGTACTGAAACATTCACAGTATATATTGATAGAAATAATGGTACATTCATTATTGATACATATGAAATAACTAAATCTTATAGTTTAGACAAAGTATATATCAATGGTGAAGAATTAAATGAAAATGATTATACATTTAATGAAGATGCTACTGTTACTACAACTTATACTGCAAGTTATGAACCTGATATATTCGACTTACCACAAGGTGTAAGTGGAATATATACAGCTGCTGTTGATGGTGATAGAGTAGAAAATTATGATAATGTTAATGATAAAGATACATTATATTATCACTATACTGAAACTCATACTATTACTGTTGATGGTGAAGTAGTCGCAGTTGTTGAACATGGAAAAGAATATACTTTACCAGTTAATAATAAACCAAAGAATATGGATAATATTGCTACTGTTACATTTGATTATGGTGATGGTAGAGATAATACATATGCTTATGTAAGAACTAGATACAATGCTAATGGATGGTCTATTAATGGTGAACCTCATACTAATAATGAAGTTATAACTGTTAATGAAGATATAGTTCTTGATAGAGAATACTATGAATCTATCCAAGGTATTGATTTCCCTAGAACACCAAAGAGAACTGGTTACAGATTCGATGCTTGGTATTTAGGAGATGAAGTTATTACATCATATGATGGTACTGAAGATGTTACATTAACTGCTAGATGGATTAAACAATTAGTTATAACTAATATGGTAGATGATACTGTATATGTTGTTGATGAAGGATATTCTGAAGTTCTTGGTTCAAGAGATGATAAAGAAGAAAAATTCTATAACATAACATTTAAGTATAACTATGAAAATAGTCCAGAAGATAAAGTTGTTAGAATATCTACACAAGATAAGTTCGTTGGATGGACTGCTAATAATGATGAATATGGTATAGATGATGAAATCACTTATACTGTAAATACAACATTAACTGGTAGATATAAAACAGAAATAAATAATAAGAATTTACCAAGTGATCCTACTAGAAGTGGATATACATTCCTTGGATGGTATAATGCTGCTAAGGGTGGAGAATTAGTAGATATTAATACAATTAAAACTAATAAGACAGTATATGCACATTGGGAAAACTTTGATCCAGAAACTCAAGTTAGAGTAATTTGGGATGGAGTACCAGAAATCTATGATAAGGGTACTACAGTAGATCTAGATAGATCTGAAGGTAAAGAAAAGACTGAAAGAATAGCTAAAATTACATTTATCATGAATAATGATAATTATGATAATATGACAGTTTATGTTGATAAAAAATCTACAAGAGACCATTATGAAATTAATGGTGCAGAACATGTAGCTGTTGGAAATTATACATTCAATGAAGATACAGTAATTGATAGTATATATTCTGAAAGCATTACATATCCAAAACTTCCAATAATATCTGATAATACATTTAAAGGATTCTTTACTTCATATGAAGGTGGAAGTGAGGTAACTACACTTGAAGGTATTACAAGTGATTCTACATTCTATGCTAGATGGGAAACAGAAATGATTCCAGTAACATTTGATGGTGAAACTACTGAATATCCAAAAGGAACTGAAATTACATTACCAACTGGTAAAGCAAAAGACTCTAAGTCTATAGATATAACACTTGATTATGGTAATAGTACTAAAGATGTAACAATAACTACTACTTATACATTTGATGATTACTCTGTTAATGGAGCAAGTTATCAAGCTAGTGATAAGTATGTTGTTAATACACCTACAGTAATTATTAGTAGATATAGTTCTGAAGTATCTAATAACTTTACTGGATACGATAATGATAACTTCGATTTAGGTTATACAAGTGATAATGGTACATTAGTTGCTTGGTTAGATAGTAATAATTCTGAATTTGATTTAAATACATTAACTGGTGAAAGTGAAGATTATGATAACTATACATTTACTGCAAGTTATGATAATAATGTTTCAGATACTATTAATGTAACTATTGATAGTATGGATTCATACTCACAAGAAACTGGTAAACATATGTTAATACCTCAAGATAAAGAATTAACATTAGATACACCAAGTGATGAAGAATTTACTATTACATTTAATAATAATGGTAATACTTCAACAGTAACTGGTACTAAGTCTTATGAATTTAGTCACTTTACTGTAGATGGAGTAGGTGAATATCAAAGAGATGATGATTATACATTCTACAAAGATACAGTAATTACAAGTAACTATACTAATAGTTATAGTTATGATGGAGATATACCAGAAGTTAGTGATGAATTATTTGTTGGATGGTTCACTCAAACTGAAGGTGGATCTGAAGTAACTACACTTGATGGTATAACTACTAATACTACTTTATATGCTAGATATAAAACTGCTGGTGAACATACTATTTACTTTGATGATAAAGCATATGTTTATGATGATACAGTAACTAGTGTTACTCCAATCAATGAAGGATATGCTGCTACTGAATATAGTAAAGAAATAACATTAACATTTATATATCAAAATGATAATTATCAAAATGTGTCATTACCATATGTTAATGAATATTCTCATATCGGATGGATTAATGAAGACGATAATACTACATATAGTGAGACAATCGATTTAACTAATGTTGAAGATGGTACTCATTTCACTTCAATGTATAGAAGAGAAATTAATATAGTAGAATTTAGTGATTATGATCCAGATGATAATACATTCCTTGGTTGGTATACAGAACCTAATGCTGGTTACAAAGTTGAGAACTTTGCAGGTGGCACAGGTAATGTTACACACTATGCTCACTGGACAACATCAGATCAAGCTATAGTAACAATTGATGGCGAAGTAGAAATCTACGATATAGGATCTACTTTAACATTACCAGAAGCTAAGTCAAAGAACAGTGAATTAGTAACTATTACATTTGATCCTAATAATGGTGAAGCTACATTCACTAAGTCTAAAGGAACTACTTATACATTTAGTGGTTATAGATTAGAAGCTGATAATGTTGTTTATGAAGCAGAACATGAATTTGTAGTAGAAGAAGATATGACATTCAATAGTGAATTCATTTCAAATGCTACTATAGATGCATGGCCAGAAAATCCAACTAAACAAGATTATGAATTCTTAGGTTGGTATACTGCTCTTACTAATGGTATAGAAGTATTCAATTATGATGACATAACTGAAAATACTACATTATATGCATTATGGACAACAAATCTAGAAAGCTTTGTTACATTAACAAATACTGTAACAGGTGAATCATTAAAAGTTCAAAAGAGTACAGATTGGGTATTTGGTGATTCTAAATTCAATAAAGATAATAAAGAAAAATTAGGTACAATTACTTATAAATTTAATTCAACTGGATATCCAGATGAAATAAAAGATTACTATAGAACAAGTACTCCAACAGGATACTACATAGAAGGTGACGATACACTATATAATATTGATGAAGCTCATCAATTTACTAGTGATACTGATATTACACCATATTATGGAACTATAGAAACTGATTCTCATGTTGGATTAGATCAATTTGACTATGAAGTAACTAATGGTGATAAACGAGTTAGATGCTTCAGTAAGACTAACCAAACTGATCCATATGATTTAGAAGAATATACATGTTATACAGAATATAATCCAGAAGATGGCGATGTAACAGTATATCTACACTGGAAAGAAATGAAGAAGATTACTGTAACTGAACCAGATGGTACTATTAATGAATATGATGAAGGTGATACATATAACACTGGAGTTAATGATAGTACTAAAGATTCTGAAGGTTATACAGTAACATTCAATTATCAAGATGGTAGAGAAGATACTACTCAAAGTCATATGACTACTTATACTGCTAATGGATGGTTAATTAATGGTGAACACGTTAATGATAATACTGACATTACATTAGAAGAAGATATAGTTAAAGAATATGATTATACTTCAAGTAGTACTACTATTACTCTTCCAGAACCAACTAGAGATGATTATACATTTGTAGGATGGAACTCTAGAGCTAATGGTGAAGGAACTACATATGATAATGAATCAATTAATAGTCTTGATAAAGATACAACAGTATATGCTATTTGGACTAAAGATGAAATAAATATTACATTCATTGAAAATGGTGGTAGTGATGTTGATGATATGACAATTGGATATGATACTCCAATTGGAGATTTACCAACTACAACTAAAGAAAATGAAAGAATAACTGAAGGTGATAATAATGTTATTGTTGGTTATATCTTTGATGGATGGTATAGAGATTCTGAATTAACTAGTAAGATTTCAAGTACTACTAAGTTTACTGAAGATACAACATTATATGCTAAATGGGTAGAAGATAGATTCCCATATGTATATCCATATCATGAAGAAGACTTTGTATGTACAGGATCTAATTATATAGATACTGGTGTAATGCTTTATACTAATCAAAATAATGATTACTTAAAAGACTATGAAGTAGGATTTACAATTAAATCATATAATCCTTCAGAACAAGAAAAACAAGCTGTATTCTTTAATGCTAAATGGGAAAATGAAGCTAATGGATATCCAGGATTGGTATTTAGAAGATATACAACTACTAATAATTTAGAATTAACTCAAAGAATTAATAGAGTAAATGCATCAAAACAATTTAACAATTGGACTTTACCATATGAAGTTAAGATTTATAGAATAAATAATATAATTTATTATTCTGTAGATGGTGGAGAAACTAAGACTATTTTCCAAAATACAGATGGATTTAATCAATTTATTGATACACATTCATTCTTCTGTGCGGGTGATAATGGTTCAGGTGGTGCTCAAAGATTCTTAAAAGGTACTATATCTGATTACTATATTAAGATGGGTAAATACCAAGGTACTGTTGATGATGTAACTACTCATACAGTTACTTATCCAGATAATAGTGTTGAGGCATATGGTCATAACTCTATAATTGAATTAGATGCTAATGAAAGTACTAAAGCTGATGAATTAGGAGCAGCAGTAACATTTGATTATAATGATGGTGTTACTCCAAGTGAAATTAGATATAGTACTAAGACATTTACTCCAAATGGATTTATAGTAAATGATATAACTCATTATGATGATAATTCTACTCTAGTAGTAGATGAAGATAAAGTTATTACTTATGACTATAATAGTGAAATTAGCAATGTTGAATTCCCAAGTGATCCAGTTAGAGATAATTATACATTCGATGGTTGGTACACTGAAGGTGGAGACAAGGTTGAATACTATGATGGCGCTGAAGATATAACATTATATGCTCATTTGACTAGAGAAACAGTTAATATTATTTACCCAGATGAAACTATTACAGTTGATAAGGGTGAAGCATATACACTTCGTACAAATGATATTGCTAAAGCAGATGATAATGCTGCTACAGTAACATTCAAATATCATGATGGTGAAACTGAAGACTTAGTAAGATATGTTAAATATCATTACACAGCAAATGGATGGTCAATTAAAGGAACACCATATGCTGATGGAGCTACTATAACTCCAGTAACTAATACATTAGTTACACCAGAATATACATCTGAAACAATTGAAGCTGAATTCCCAAGTGATCCAACATATGGAGATTATATATTCGAAGGTTGGTATACTGAAGAAAATGGCGGTGGAAAAGTTGAAAGATATAGTCTAAATTCAGGCATAACATTACATGCTCACTGGAGAATGACTTTACCAACAGACTTTGATATTGATGCAGATGATATAACTATTATGGTAGGTGAAACTCATCAAATAGAAGTTACATTCACACCAGACGGAACTGAAGATACAGTAACATATACTGGTTATGATGGAGAGAAGATCTCAATCGTAGATGGACTTATAACAGCAATAACAAAGGGTGAAACTACTATTACTGTAGGTCTTGAAAATGTTCCTGACGTAACTAAGACTATAACTGTTACTATAATTAGCGATAAGTTAGAATCTGAAGTTTATGATGTCAGAGAAGAAGATATAGACGCAGGTAAAGATAGAATTATCATTGGAGCAGAACCAAATACTACTATCGGAGAATTTAAAGATAATCTATTAAATCCTAATGAATATGTTAAGATTTATGATATAGAAGGTAATGAATTAGATGATGATGCAATAGTAATGACTGGACAAGTAATAAAACTAGAATATAATGGAATCGTTGTAGATGAAGCTATCCTAGTTCTAAGAGGAGATGTTAATGGTGATGGTATCATTAACGTATCTGATTACTTAAAAGTATTGAACCATTCATCAGAAAAAGAAGAGTTACAAACTTATATCGAATTTGCAGCAGCAGATGTAGCCGAAGACGAGATATTAAACGTATCTGACTACTTAAAGATTAAGAACTATGCTGCAGAAAAATTAGATACTTTAAATGAATAGAAAAGAAGGCAATATGCCTTCTTTTTTATATATTGATTTTAATAGCATTTTATATTATAATTTACTTAGAAAATATATGAGGGAGTGGTATTAATGGCAAATACAAAAACTACTAAAAAAACACCTAAAAAGAGTACTAAAAAGAGTACTACTAAAAAAGTAACTACTAAACCAAAGACTGAAAAGAAAACTACTGCTAAAAAAGTAGTTAAAAAACCAGTAGAAAAGAAACCTATAGTTAAAGAAGAAGTTATTAAAGAAGAAATTAAAGTTGTAGAAACTAAACCTGTGGAAACTAAGAAAGAAGCTAAATGTTCTAAAAAGAAATTTATTCTTATTGGATCTATAGTAGCGGGAGTAATAGTACTAGCAGTACTAATAGTTCTTTGCATAACAGTTTTCTTTAATAAAGAAAGAATAACTACTAAAAAAGTTAAATCTATGGGAGTAGATTACTATACTAATTATCTATATGATGTTTTAGCTAAAGGTAGAGATAAGAAAGACTTAGAAAAAATATTAGTTAGATATGCTGGAAGAGGAATTAAAATAAATCTAGAAACTTTAGAAAAATATGATTCAGGTAAATATGCAGATGAAATTAAGAATCTAAAGAGTGGTAAAAAAACATGTGATAAAAAGAATACTATGGTAATTATATATCCTGAAGAGCCATATAATAAAACTGATTATAGAGTAGAAATAGAACTAGATTGTGGGTTTTAAAAGTATCTTTAAAAAGATACTTTTTTTATGAAAAAAATCTATAAATTTTGTGTAAATTATTGATTATAACTCTTGCAAAGTGTATAATATTTTTATAATAGGATAAGTAGGTAGTGGATATGAATAAAAGAAGAATAAAAGTTAATATAATAAGCAAAATAATACTATTATTAGTATTATTTATTAGTGTGTTTATAAATATAGAAAATGTTAGTGCTGCTACTAAAGAAGCTTATTTAACAACAGGGGAAGGCTTTAATAATAAATTAAATAAAAATGTTACAGGAACGCTTAGAAAAGCTACTTTAGCAGAATATAATGCCGCTACTTCAACATCGGTAGTATCTACAGATGACTCTCCATATCCAGTTTATGTATGGAGTGATGGTACTGATATTTTATATTATACTGAAGCAGAAAAAATGTATATGAATGAAAATTCATATAGAATGTTCTCTGATTTGAAAATCACATCAATTGATTTAAGTGATTTTGATTCGAGTTTAGTAACAAATATGAATGATTTGTTTGAAAGATATAAAGGTACTAGTATAGATGTAAGTAACCTTAATACAAGTAATGTAACAACAATGTATGGAGTATTCTGGGGAGCAGAAAATCTAGAAACAATAGAAGGTTTAGAAAACTTTGATACCCGTAATGTAACGAGTATGAGTGAAATGTTTTATTATTGTGAGAGCCTAAAAACAATAGAAGGCTTAGAAAATTTTGATACTCGCAATGTAACAAATATGAACAGAATGTTCTATAGTTGTACTTCATTAGAGGAAATAGATTTAAGTAGTTTTGATACTAGTGCATCCCCAAGTGTACATAGTATGTTTGAAGATGCAAAAAGTCTTAGATCAGTTTATGTATCAAACAAATGGGATAATACAAAATTAGGTGATTCAACTAATATGTTTGAACATACCCAGGATTTAATTGGATATTATGGATTTGCATTTGTACAAGGTGGGAACTCTACTTATCATGATAAAACATATGCTAGAGCAGATACAGAAGATCCTAATAATAGAGGATTCTTTACTGATGTGTCTCATAAAGGAGAAATGAATACAGTTACATATCCAGATGGAACTGTAGAAGTTTATCCACATAACTCAAAAATAGATATACCAACAAATGATGGAAGCAAACCAAATGAGAAAGTAGCTGAAATCACATTTAAATATCATGATGATGTAACTGCTGATACTACTATAGATGTTGAAAAAGTTTATTATCAAAATGGATGGTATGTAAATAATGAACATTATTGGAATGGTACTAGACTTGTAGTTGGAGAAAATTTATTATTAGAATATTGCTTTGGTGAAAACATTGCTAGAGTAGAAACATTCCCAAGGCCAGAAAGAGAAGGCTATTCATTTGTTGGTTGGTGGACTGACGAATATGGTGGAGAAAGAATTTATAACTATGCTGAAACTGAAGACATAACATTACATGCTCATTGGTCTGATCCTTTTGCAGAATTAGATACTGGTTATAATTTTAATAATAAGATTAATGGTATATCTCATACCGATGAATATGGCGATGCAAAATACTTCAGAAAAGCTACTGAAGACGAATATAATAATTTAGATAAAGATACTTTAGATGATTACTATAATATAATTTCGAATGAAGATTCTGGAGAATTAATATATGCATGGAATGCAGGAGAATCAGTATTATATTATTCTAAAACAGATAATATTTTAATGAATGAAGATTCAAGTTATATGTTTAATTATTCTCAGTTTGAAGAAATAGATTTAAGTGGATTAAATCCAATAAATGTAACAAATATGTATTATATGTTTGCATCATCAAATAATTTAACAAATATTATCTTTGGTGATGATTTTGATACAAGTAATGTAACAAACATGTCTTATATGTTTGAATATGCTTATGCTTTAGAAAGTATTGATTTATCAAAATTAGATACAAGCAGTGTAACAGATATGAGCTATATGTTCTATGGCGCTGAATCATTAGAAACATTTGTCTTTAATTTCGATACAAGTAATGTAACTGACATGTCTTATATGTTTGAATATGATTATGCTTTAACAACAGTTGATATGTCTAAAGCAAATTTAAGTAGTTTAACAAATGCTGGGGGTCTATTCTATTACTGCGATAGGCTAAGCAATTTCACATTTACAAAACAACCTGTAAGAAATATAACAGAGACATCAGGTATGTTTGAAGGATGTGCTTCATTAGAAGAATTAGATTTAACAAGTTTAGATACAAGTAATGTTCAATATATGGCTAGTATGTTTCATGGTATGACAAGTCTTAGAACTATATATGTATCTGATTTATGGGATACAAGTCATATAACAGAGGGACCATATGTTTTCTATGAAGATGAAAACTTAGTTGGAGAAAAAGGAACAACATTTGATTCTGATCATATTGATGTAGATTATGCAATTGTAGATGATGCACCTGATCATCCAGGATACTTAACACATGCAGATGTATATACAGTTTATTATCCAGATGGTTCTATTGAATTATATAGAGATGGTGAAACACTTACACTTGGTGTAAATAATTACACTGATAGTTGTTCTAGTGTATTACATGTTTGGCTTGATTATAATATAGGTGATGGAGGAGATCCGGCACCATATGATGTATGTACTGAAGCTATAGGTAATGGATGGATAATTGATAATGTTCACTATAATGATGGCGATACTTTAACAGTACATAACGATATACATGTTGCTTATGATACAACTGAATCAGTTTATTTCCCACTTCCACAAAATGTTGAACATGAAGACTGGGAATTCCTAGGATGGTACGTTGGTGATACTAAATGGGAAAAAGAATACTTTGATGAATTAGCAGATGCTATGTTTGTTGCTCATTGGAATACCGGTGGAGTTAAATTAATTGTTGATGGTGATACACAATATGTTGAACCAGGATATGTTTACACAGTTCCTAATGCTACTCCAGATCCATATGCACCGGTTAATAATAAGATTCATATTCATTTATATTACATGGATGAAGAAGATACACAAAAGGATGTAGTAATTAGTGAAGGTTATAGTATAGGATATCAAATAATTAATGGCGACACATATTATCCAGGAGATACTTATGTAGTTAATGATGAAACAGAAGTAGTAAGTATCCATGATTGGAATGGCCAATATGCCATGGACCCATATATTAAAGAGCCAACAAGAGATGGTTACATATTTATGGGATGGCAACTTTATAACTGGGAATATTATGATGTTTCTGATATTAATGTTGATATATATACTATAGAGCCATATTACACATGGTTTGATGGAGCATCATTCTATGCTGAATGGCAAGAAGAACCTGATCCAGATGAATATGTAGTAGTTCGTTATAAGGATTACATGAAGAAACAAGATTATAAAAAAATATATCCAAAAGGCTATGTATATACTTTTGGAGATTTAAGCGAAGTTAATCCTTTTGATGTTGAAATAAGAAATAATGTTAATGATGATACTGCAACAGTAACATATACTACTCATATTACTAGTAATTCATATACTGTAAAAGTCGTGGGTTCTGATGATGAAAGTTGGAGAAATTCAAACAACTGGTATCATCCTGGTGATACTTATGAAATTAATGAAGATATTGAAATTGAAGTTCTAACATCTGCTTATACTGATAATTCTTATTATAATGGTGGATGTAGTGGTGATACTTATTTATGTGACCTAGCTTATGATGCAACAGATAATAGTAGATATAACAATTACATTTTTAGAGGTGTTTATACTGAAGAAAATGGCCAAGGAGCAAAACTTAATCCAAATGCTATTACAAATAATAGTACTTATTATGGATCACATAATGGATTTAATACTTTATGGGTTTATTTAGAAGAAATAGACGAGAACAGTGTTATGGTTACTGTAGATGGTGAAGTATTCATAATGCCTAAAGGTGAGGGAGCAATTCCATCTCCTAGTATTACATCAGAAACAACAAATTATATCATTACATATAAATTTAATAATGGAGACCCAGATGTTTTAGGTATAGATACAGTTAGATATTATATAGGTTCATTAAATTATAATGAGGATGAATATCAACTAGGCGATACTTTTGATTTTGAAGAAGATACAACTTTCGGGTCTAATTGGCAATTTGAACCTATTGGTGATGGCCTATTAGAAGTAAATGATGAACATTTCCTTGGATGGTTTGATGAAAATGACAATCAAGTAACATCTTTAGATGATATAGAGGATAATATAACATTATATGCTCATTGGGATTATCCAGATGTAAACGTTACTCTAGAGGGTGAAACCGATACGGTTCCATATGGATTCACATATGATTTAGCTGGATTTAAAAATTTCCAAAGAACTGTAGATGCAGGAACTATAACATTCCATGATGAAAGCGGTAATTATGAAGGAGAAGTATGGACAACAAGTGCTCAACAAACTCCAAGTAAAGCTTATATAAATGGCGTTGAATATGAACTTGATGGAGAGTATACATTCATTGAAGATACTGTTATAGAATTTGAATATGAATTTGAATTCGAAGATGAAGAATTACCTCTTGATAAATCTATGAGCAGAAATCACTATACATTTGGTGGTTGGTATGATAATCCTGATTATGAAGGAGATCCAATTACTAAATACTCTGGTACGAATAATATTGATGTATATGCTAAATGGATTGGTGAAGAAGTAATTGTTATTCTTAATGAAGACGAAGGCAATCCTTTAATCTATCACTATGGTGATACATATACATTTGATGATTTACCTGAATCGTTTGTATGGGATATGGGTAATGAAATATTTGACTTCAATGATGGAGTTACTCCAAATAGTACTCAACATTTAATAATGACAGTATATCCTGATAAATGGTTCTACTATGGACAGGATGAAAATGGTGATTACGTTGATAATACATATAATGCTGGAGATACAGTTACTTTATATGGTGAAACTTGGATAGATGTAGGTAGTGAAGATGATAATAATTATGTTTATTCAGGTGTAACTATTCCTGATGATCCTGAAAGAGAACACTATACATTTGATGGATGGTATAATGAATGGGATTATAAAGTAACAAATGTTAATGAATTAAATGGATTTGATCAAGTTATAACTGCTAAATGGATTGGTGAAGATGTAACTGTTCATTTGCCAGATGAAGATATAACTGTAGAATATGGTAAAGAATATCCTACATATGAAAATAATTATCCAAAAGCTAATACTGAGGAATCAGAAGTAACATTTAAATATCACGATGGAGAAACTGATGATTTAGTAAGATATGTTGAAAAATCATATACTCCAAATGGATGGTTAATAAATGATGTACATTATGGTGAAGATACAATTGTATTTACTGAAGAAACCACACTTGTTCCAGATTATGCTGAAACAGTAATTCCAGTAGAATTCCCAGGTGATCCAACTTGGTTTAGACATGACTTTGATGGATGGTTTACTGAAGAAACTGGAGGAGAACAAGTAACAAGTTATTCTGATTTAGTAGATACAGAATTACATGCTCATTGGCATGATCATATGGCTATTATTACAACACCAGATGGTGATGTACAAGTTGATGAAAATAAACAATTTACTTTCCCAACTAATAATATTCCAAAGAATAATACTAATGTTGGTACAATAAAATTTGATCCTCAAAATGGACAACCAATTATTAGTAAAACTGCAGTTAAGAGTTATACTCCAAACGGATGGTTATTAGATGATGTTCATTATGATGATGGAGAAATAATAACAGTACTTGATGATAGTACAATTACTCCTGATTATACTGAAACTATAAGTGTTGAATTACCAGAAAATCCTATTAAACCAAACTATACATTTAAAGGTTGGTATAGTGCTATGAATGGTGGAGATAAAGTAGAAGTTTCTGATATGAAATCTGCCATGACAGTATATGCACATTATTATGAAACTAATACTGAAGGTGAAGAATACAAATTACCTTCAAATCAACCGGTTAAACCAACTGAAACTCTTGCTACAGTAACATTTGATCCTCATAATGGAGATCCTGTTACAACAAGTACAGTAACAAAGAAGTGGATGGCTAAAGGTTGGTTAGTTGATGGTGTTCAATACTATAATGGTGATGTAATTTATAGAACTCCAGATACTGTAATTGAACCAAACTATACATATGTAATAGTTTCTGCACAGTTCCCTATAGCACCAACTAGAGGTAATGAAAGATATACTGGTTGGTATACTCAGGAAACTGGTGGAGAACAAGTTAAGAATTATGAAGGTACTGAAGATATAACACTTCATGCACACTATACTGATAACTATGCGGTTTTAATAGATGGAGAAACAATAAATGAGTCCATCTGTTTAATGTACAATTCTAACTGGAGTTGTAGTTCAGGGTTGGTTAGAAAATTTGAAGAAGGAACATATGAACAATATCAAGCAAAAGCAGATTCTGCACAATTAATATCTACTGATGATTCTCCATATCCAGTATATCTTTGGATGCAATATCCAAATTGGTATTACTATACTGAAGCAGATACAATATATTTTAATGAAAATTCTAATCATTTCTTTGCAAAATATTTTCAGTCAGTAGAAACTATAAATATTGATAAGTTTAATTCATCATATGTTACTGATTTTGGTTATTTCTTCTGGAATACTGGTAGAAATAAACGTTTAGATGTATTACCTATAGATAAACTTGATACAAGTAATGCTATAAGTATGAATTATATGTTGTCTGGCATAACTAATACATCAGTTGATTTTAGTAATTTTAATACTGCTAGAGTTGAAAATTTTTCTGACTTTTTATCGGGCGCTAGTGTTACTAGTCTTGACGTATCACATCTTAATACAAGTAGTGCAAAAAATATGTATGGCATGTTTAGTAATTTAAAAATTACAAGCATTGATGTTAGCAATTTTGATACGTCTAACGCAACAGACATAGGTGGAATGTTCAAATATACTGATTTAGTTTCATTAGATTTAAGTAACTTTGATACATCAAATGTAACATATATGGGTGGATTAATTGCTGGTACTTCTAAACTTGAAAGTGTTAATTTATCTTCATTTAATACATCTAATGTTACATCTTTCAATCAATTTATGTTGGGATCTGGTCTTAGAGAAATAGATTTAAGTAGTTTTGATACCTCAAATACTAAAGATTTTTATGAAATGTTTGCTGAATGTCCTAACCTAGAAAAAATATGGGTGTCTGATAAATGGGATAGTAGTTCTTTAACATCAGGAACTAGAACATTCTATGAATCTTCTAAATTAATTGGTCAACGTGGAACTACATATACTGGTTCAACTGCTTACCATGCTTATGCTAATACAAATGGACAATATGCTTATAATAGAATAGATATGGCTCCTGAAAAACCAGGTTACTTCTGGAATAAATATGCTACTAAATATGTAATAACATTACCTGATGGTATTGAAGAAGTATATGAAGGTGCACCATTTGTGGTACCTACTAATACATATCCTAAGAATCTTGAAATAGAGTATACAATTACTTTTGATCCGATGAATGGTGAAGAAGTAATAACATCTAGCAAGATGATGACATATGAACCTACAGGATTTACTGATGGCGAAAATGTATATGAAAGCGGCAGTACAATCTATGTTACTGGTGATATGACATTAACTCCATATTATAATGAAGTTGTAGTTGAACCAGACTTTCCAGAAGATCCAGTTAAGACTGGAAATAAATTTGAAGGTTGGTATACTGAAGGTGGAGATAAAGTTGAAACACTTGAGAATATAGATGATGATATAACTTTATATGCTCATTGGGCTGAATCTTTACCTACAGACTTTGATGTTGATTCAGAAAACATCACTATGGTAGTCGGTGATACTCATCAAATAGTAGTAACATTTACTCCAGATGGAACAGAAGATATAATTACTTATACTGGATATGACAATGAAAAAATTAATATAGTAGATGGACTTATAACAGCAATAACAAAGGGTGAAACTACTATTACTGTAGGTCTTGAAAATGTTCCTGACGTAACTAAGACTATAACTGTTACTATAATTAGCGATAAGTTAGAATCTGAAGTTTATGATGTCAGAGAAGAAGATATAGACGCAGGTAAAGATAGAATTATCATTGGAGCAGAACCAAATACTACTATCGGAGAATTTAAAGATAATCTATTAAATCCTAATGAATATGTTAAGATTTATGATATAGAAGGTAATGAATTAGATGATGATGCAATAGTAATGACTGGACAAGTAATAAAACTAGAATATAATGGAATCGTTGTAGATGAAGCTATCCTAGTTCTAAGAGGAGATGTTAATGGTGATGGTATCATTAACGTATCTGATTACTTAAAAGTATTGAACCATTCATCAGAAAAAGAAGAGTTACAAACTTATATCGAATTTGCAGCAGCAGATGTAGCCGAAGACGAGATATTAAACGTATCTGACTACTTAAAGATTAAGAACTATGCTGCAGAAAAATTAGATACTTTAAATGAATAGAAAAGAAGACTAAAAACAGTCTTCTTTTTTTGTTTCTAAAGGGGCTTGAAAACTTGACTATAATCTTGATGAAGAGTATAATTTTTATATGATGGAGAACTATCATCTGATTCTCTATTTAAAGAAAAAAAGAAGGGTTAATATGAATAATTTTAGTACTAAAAATATTAAAAAATTTATATTGAATAAATTAGTATTCATACTAATTCTTTTTGCTGTCTTTAATACAAATGCATATGCTGCTACTATATCATTTGAGTCTCATGGTGGACCAAGTGTAGCTAGCTATGATATATCTACAGATACTTTAGGAACATTACCTAGTCCTACAATGGATGGATATTTATTAGATGGTTGGTATAAGGAAGATTCATATTTAAACAAAGTATCTAGTAATACAGAAGTAACTGGAGATATGACTCTTCATGCAAAATGGATTTTAAATCCGTTCCCATATGTATATCCATATCATGAAGCTGATTTTGTATGTACTGGATCTAATTATATAGATACTGGTGTTAAATTATATACTGGTGATACTGCTACTGAAGAGGGTACTTGGACTAAAGATTATGAAATAGGTTTTACTATTGAAGAATATGATCCAGATATTCAAACTGCTGAACAAGCAGTATTTATGAATACTAAGTATGAAAATCAAAGTGCTGGGTGGCCAGGATTAGTAGTAAGAAAAGCTGCACAAAAAATTGAGATAACTCAAACTGTTAATAGTGGTAAAGCTCAAAGATATATAAATGATTTAACATTCCCAATGAAAGTAAAAATAATTAGAAAAAATAATACAGTTTATTATCAAGTAAATGGTGGAACTTTATATACTGTTCAAGCTATGGGTAATTTTACGAAATTTTTTGATACTCCTGTATATTTTTGTGCAGGTGATGATGGCAACAATGGAGTTCAAAGAAATTTAATAGGAACTATTTCTAATTATTATATTAGAATGGGAAATTATGAAAATACTACTGAACATTCTGTTACTTATCCGGATGGATTGGTAGAAATACACGGAGATAAAGAAGTTATAGATATCGGTAGTAATGAAGGCGAAAAACCAAGTGAAAATGTATCTAAAGTAACATTTAATTATAATGATGGTGTTACTCCTGATTTAGAAAAGTATGTTACTAGAGTATATACTCCAAATGGTTATATGATTGATGGAGTTCACTATGATGATAGTGCTCCTTTAGTAGTAGATGATGATAGAGTAATAACTAATAGTTTTACTGATTCAATAGAAGGAGTAGAATTCCCAAGTAATCCAACTAGATCACATTATATTTTTACTGGTTGGTATGATGACCCTGATAATGGTAATCTTGTGGAAAATTATGATGACGTTAATGATATTACATTATATGCACATTGGGAGATGAATTTACCAGAAGATGCTACTATAGATGATGATAATTTAACTATGGTAGTAGGTGATGTTCATCAAGTAGAGATTACTTATACACCAGATGATTCATTTGATAATGCTATATATTCTGGTTATGATTCAAATGTAATATCTGTAGTAGATGGAACAATCACAGCACTTGCTAAAGGTAATACTACTATCACAGTAAGTTTTGAACATGTACCAGGCTTAACTAAAACAATTACAGTTTCAGTATTAAGCGATGTAATTGAATCTAGTACTTATGAAGTAAGACCTGCATCTGGTAATAAAGATAGAATTATTATTGGATTAGAACCAGGTAGTACAGTTGGAGAATTTAAAGATGAATTATTAAATCCAAACATGTATATAGAAGTATATGATTCAAGCGATAATCTAGTATTAGATAGCGATATCGTTAAGACAGGGTTAACTGTTAAATTGGTATATGGATCACTAGTAAAAGACGAAGCCATTTTAGTAGTAAGAGGGGATACTTCTGGAGATGGAATTGTTAATGTCACAGACTATCTTTCGGTACTTGATGAAACACTAGGAAATATTGAGATTACTGAGTACCCATCATTTGCTGCTGGAGACGTAGTAGAAGATGATATGTTAAGAGCCCCAGATGCTAATAAAATAAAGGAATTCATCGGAGAAATATTAGGAAATTTAAATGAATGAGAAGACTAAAAAAATAGTCTTCTTTTTTATTTGAAAAATAAGCAAATAATATAGTGTTTTTCATTGACAAAATATGATGAAAAGTTGTAAAATGATTATATAATAGAGTAAATGTAAGATAGGGTAGTGTCGACGCATTTTTAGAGGAGTGAAGAAAATGAAAAAAAGAGGGAAAACATTAAAATACTTATCGGTATTTTTATTAGCTTTTGGAATAGCATTCTTATTTAATATTCCGAAAGCATTTGCAGGAACTGCTCATCAATTCTCATTTGAGTTTTATGATTGTGGTGGAATTGTAGAAGCGGATTTAACAGATACTGTTAATCCTGATACAAACAGAGTAACAACACCTGCACAGGTAACTTGTACAGGAACAAATGCCAAGATTAATCCTACAACAGTCACAGGAGAAGGAAGCGTTATAAAACTTGAAAAAGGAAAAATAGTTGGAGTAGGTGTTCATTATAAACCTGGTAGTGTATCTGACTATGGTATGCAATTTAAGTATTCATATGATACAGATTCATTTGAACCACTATTCTTCCAAATATATGATAGAAAAACTAAAACATATTCTCAAGAATTAGCGTATACATTAGATACAGATTTCAAAGAGTTATATAATAGATGGGAAATGTTTGCTAATAGATCTAATACAAGACCAAATGTATTAACATTCATTACAAATGATAGTAGAGGTCTTGATGGAGATTATCTAGAAGATGAATTAAACATTGTTTATACATACTTCTTAGTAAAAGAAGATGCTACAGTTAATACGGCTTTAGACTTTACTTTTGATAATACTCCTGGAACTGGTGTTGCAATGAATAATACAGAGCCAGTATCTATGACAAATGCAAAAGGTTATGTTGAAGTTCCATTATCAGAAGATAATACACTTGGAAGTCTATCAGTTAAAAATGGTTCTACTACTTATACTCTAACTCCAACATTCACTCCTGGAGATGAGAATACAGATACTTATACAGCAGTAGTTCCAAATAATATAACTTCAGTAGATATCAGTGCTACAGCAAATGATGCTCCAAGAGCAATACTTTCTGGAGATACTGGAACACAAAGTAATTTATCAGTCGGAAATAATCAATTTACAATAACAGTTTTATCAGAAGCTGGAACTCCAAAAGATTATACAGTAAATGTTTATAGATTAAGTAATGTTGTTACATTAAGTAATTTAAGTTTAACTAATGTTGATATTGGAACATTTAATGCTAATACAACAAGTTACACTGCAACAGTACCATATACAACTTCTAGTACAACTGTTAGTGTAACAGCTACTGATGGTGATAAAGCTACTGTAAGTGGAACAGGTAATAAAAACTTGAATGTTGGTTCAAACTTAGTAGTTGTTTCAGTAAATGCTGAAAACTGTAAGAGTGAATATAGTTCAGTACCTGGAAATACATGTACAAGTATGCCATATAATATAACTATTACAAGAGAAGCTCCTTCTACAGTATCTACTTTAAATGATTTATTAGTAGATGGTACTAGAGTTACAGGATTTACTCCTGGTGATCTATCAAAAACTTATACATTAGCAGATGTAGGTTATAACAAATCAAGTATTGCTATTACTTATACTAAAGGTGAAGAACATGAAACTGTAACAGGTGATGGTACTAAGAACTTAAGCGTTGGCCAAAACTCATTTGATGTAGTAGTAACTGCACAAGATGGTACTACAAAAACTACTTATACAATAAAAGTTTATAGAAAAAATAATAATGCTAACTTAAGTGGATTAAACGTTACTTCAAGCAAAGCAGGATCACTTAGCCCAGCATTTAGCGCTAATACAACAGAATATACATATAATACAGATGCTGATGAAACATCAGTAAATATTAGTTATACTAAAGCAGATGAACATGCTACAGTAGTAACTACTCCAGCAAACTTAACTGGAATTAATCCAAGAACAACTTCTTCAGTAACAATTGAAGTTACTCCAGAAGACACTACTCAAACAAAGAAAACTTATACAATTACATTTGCTGTTGCTAAATCAAGTAATGCGAACTTAAGTGATTTAACATTAGATGGAGCTACAGTAACTGATTTTGATAAAGATACATTAACTTATAATGTAACTTATCCACAAGATAAAGTTTCAGTTGAAATAGCAGCTACTCCAGAAGATGATAGAGTTAAATCTATTAGTAATACTGGAACTACAGTTTTAGATTATGGTCTAAATACAGTTAAATTATTAGTAACAGCTGAAGATAATACAACAACAAAAGAATATACATTAAATATTACAAGAACTAAGAAAGATAATGCTAATTTATCAGACTTAAAAGTAGATAATGTTCAAGTACCAGGATTTGCAGCAGATAAGTTAGTATATGATTTAGATGATGTTGGTTATACTAAATCATCAGTAAATATTACTTATACAAAAGCTGATGGTGATGCTACAGTGACTGGTGATGGTACTAGAAACTTAAGCGTTGGAGACAACGAATTAGTAGTAACAGTAACAGCACAAAATGGAACAACAACAAAAGAATATAAGATTAATATTCATAGAAAGAACAATAATGCAAATTTAAGTGCATTAAATGTTACATCAAGTAAGACTGGTTCATTAGATCCAAACTTCTCAGCAGGTACTACAAGTTATACTTATAATACAGATGCTGATGAAACATCAGTAAATATTGCTTATACAAAAGCTGATGAAAATGCCTCAGTAGTAACTACTCCAGCAAACTTAACTGGAATTAATCCAAGAACAACTTCTTCAGTAACAATTGAAGTTACTCCAGAAGATACTACACAAACTAAGAAAACTTATACAATTACATTTGCAGTAGCTAAATCAAGTAATGCAAACTTAAGTGATTTAACAATAGATGGAACTACAGTAGATAACTTTAATAAAGATACAATATCTTATAATGTTACAGTTCCAACTACTACAGAGGGTGTTCTTGTAGGAGCTACTCCAGAAGATGATAGAGTTAAATCTATTTCAGGAACACTATATCAAACATTAGATTATGGTTTAAATGAAATTCCTGTAACAGTAACTGCAGAAGATGGAACAACAACTAAGACTTATACATTAAATATTACAAGAACTAAGAAATCAGATGCTGACTTCCTAGACTTACAAGTTGATGGAGTTACAGTACCTGGATTTAGCGTAAATGATCCTACTGGAACAAACTATGATTTAGGTTCAGTAGTAAGTACAAAAACAAGTATTGAAATAACAGTAATTAAGAGTGATAGTGATGCTACTATATCTGGTGATGGTACTAAGAACTTAGTAATAGGCGATAATACATTCCCAGTAACAATAACAGCACAAAATGGTACAGATAGTAAAACTTATAATATTAAAGTTAGAAGAATGAATAATGCTAATAACTTAGAGTCATTAACAATTACTTCTGATCCTGCTGGAACATTAGATCCAGGATTCGATCCAGAAACAACAGGATATACTTATAATGTAGATGCTGATGAAGATTCAGTAACAATTAGTGCTACAGTTCCAGAAGGAAGTGGCGCTAGAGTAGAAGGTGCTGGAACTTATAATCCTGCTACTACTCCTGTAGTTACAATTAAAGTATTTGCAGAAGATAATACAGAAAAAGATTATGTAATCAATTTAGTTAGAGCAGATTCAAGTAATGCGAACTTAAGTGATTTAACAATAGATGGAACAACAATAGATGGATTTGATCCAAATGAAACAACATATAATATTACAGTTCCAAGTGATAAAGCTACAATAGAAATTGGTGCTACAGCTGCTGATGATAGAATTCAATCATTAACAGGTGATGGTGAAAAAGATTTAAGCTTTGGAAATAACCAATTCCCAATTACAGTAGTTGCACAAGATGGAACTCAAAAAGTATATTATGTTAATGTAACAAGATCTCTTAAGAATAATGCAAATTTAAGTGATTTAACAGCAGACGGAGTTACAGTACCAGGATTTGATCCAGATGATCCAACTGGTACAGTATATGACTTAGGAGAAGTTAATAGTGATAAAGAAACAATAATAATTGGTGCAGTATTAGCAGATAACGATGCTAGAGTAACTGGTGATGGAACTAAGACATTAACAACAGGTGTTAATGAATTCCCAGTAACAGTAACTGCTCAAGATAATACAACAAGTAAGACATATATAGTTAAAGTTAAGAAATTAAGTAGTGATTCAAGTTTATCTGGTCTTGAAATTCAAGCAGATACAACTGGAAACTTAGATCCAGACTTTGATCCTACAAAGACAGATTATACTTATACATCTGATCCAGATGAAGATGAAGTAACTATAGTTGTTACACCAGTTCCTGGTGCTACAGCAGTTATAGTTGGTCATCCAGATGGAAAAGTTAATCCACAAGATGGAGAAGATGTTCAAGTAATAGTAACTGCAGAAGATGGTTCTAATACAATATATACAATCCATGTTGAAAGAGGATTATCTGATAACAATTACTTAGATCAATTAGAAGTTGAAGGATTTGATATAAGTCCAGACTTTGATAAAGATGAAGACCATTATACATTAACAGTTGATGCTGATGTAGATAAGGTTAATATAATAGCTCATCCAGAAGATGATAGAGCTAGCATAACTAATAATAGTGATGTTGGAGAAAAAGAATTAGACTTTGGTTCTAATCCATTCACTATAACAGTTAAAGCAGAAAATGGTGATGAAAGACCATACTATATAACAATTGAAAGAGAATTAAATGATGATGTTAAATTATCAGATCTTAAAGTAGATGGAGAAACAATAAATGGATTTGATCCAGAAACTCCTTCATATGACTTAGGAGAAGTTGGAAATGATGTTGAATCATTAACAATTACAGGAACTCCTCAAGATGACAATGCTACAGTAGAAGTTGAAGGTGCAGATGAAAATGGTGTTGTACCACTAGAAGTTGGTGAAAATACTATTAGAGTTAAAGTAACTGCACAAGATGGAACTGAAGGATACTATACTATAACAGTAGATAGAGCAGCAGATGACAATAATGACTTAAAAGCATTAGAAGTTGAAAATTACACATTAGACCCTGAATTTGATCCTAATGTTACAGGATATTCAATAACTGTTCCATATGATGAAGATGGTGTAACAGTAAATGCTACTCCTGATGATGATACTGCAGAAGTAACAGTTGAAGGAAATGATAATTTACAACCTGGTGAAAATACAATTACAGTAACAGTTAAAGCAGATGATGGTTCAGAAAAAGTTTATACTATAACAGTAACTAAAGAACAAGAACCAGAAGACGATGAAAAAATAACTTCACAAATTCGTCTTATAGAAGAAGGATTTATTAAAGATGTTGTTTATAAATCTTTACCAGAACAATTAAAAGATGAATGCGATAATGAAAACTGGAAATTACATATATTTGCCGAGGATGAAGAAGTATCTGAAGACCAAAAACTTGGTACAGGTATGGTAATTAAATTAATTAAGGATGATAGAGTTCACGATAGTGATATCTTAGTAATAAAAGGTGAAATTACTGGAGACGGATTAATTAAAGTTGGAGACGTCGTTGCAGTAGTTAATAACTACCTTGATGCTGATGAAAATCCATTAGAAGGTGCTTATTTCTTAGCAGCAGATATGGATGATAGCGGTACAATCAGGGTTGGAGATGTTGTTGCTATAGTTAACATCTATCTTGGAGATTAAGAATAGGAAAGGGAAATAAAAAATGAAAAGAATATTTAAGAGTTTTATAATTGCATTCATATCATTATTTATAGGAATTTCTACAGCTTTTGCAGCAGGAAGTGTTAATGTAACACTTTCTGCTGACAAAACTTCAGTTACTAAAGGTGGTAATGTTGTTATTACAGTAACAGTAGACAATATTACTGGTGCTCATAATGACGCAGTAGCTGGAGCAGGAGGATTCATAAATTATGATTCTGAATACTTTCAATATGTATCATATGCAAATTTAAATGGATGGTCTGGTTCTGCAAATAATAAAGGAACTGGAAAATACAAATTCATATCATATGATATGGGATCTGGACCAGTAGCAAATGGTAGTGGTGTAGCACAATTCACATTTAAATCATTAAAGAGTGGATCTTCTACAATCACAATGACTGACCCTGATTTCTCAGATGACAGATCAACTGAATTAGTTGCAACAGTATCAAATGCAACAATTACAATTAATGAACCTGTAGTACTTGATAGTGACTCTAAATTAAAGAGTTTAGGTGTTGATGGATATACAATTAGTCCAGCATTCAATCCTAATACTAAAGCATACTCAGTAACAGTTCCAGAAGGAACTACATCAGTTAATGTTACTGCAGCTGCTAATAGTACAAAAGCTAAATCAGTAACAGGAACTGGTAATCAAAACTTAACTGGAGATGTAACTACATTAACAGTTAAATGTACTGCAGAGAATAATTCTAGTACAAGTTATACAATAACAGTTAATAGAGAACATAGTGAACCAGAACCAACTCCAAAGAGTACAGATGCTACATTAAAGAGTTTAGATGTATCTGGATATAGTTATAGTCCAGCATTTGATTCAAATACAACATCTTATTCAATGACAGTTGCAAATGGTGTTACAGGATTAGATGTTACTGCTATTCCAACTGATAGTAAAGCTACAGTTAGAGTAGATGGAAACTCAGGTTGGAGTGTTGGTAAAAATACAATAACAATCACAGTAACAGCAGAAGATGGAACAACTAAAAAGACTTATGAAGTACATGTTACAAGACAAGCTGCTTCACCTAAAGTAAAATCTAGTGATAAGAATGTAGATTTAAAAGTATTAAATCCACATACTATTGATCCAGCATTTACTAATGATAATGATACTTATACAGTAACAGTACCATATGATGTTAAAAAACTTGATTTAAGTGTTACACCATATGATAAAAATGCTAGTGTATCTATAAGTGGAAATGATAAAATAACTACTGAAGGTCCTAATGAAGTACTTGTTAAAGTTACTGCAGAAGATGGTTCAGTAAGAACAATTAAATTAAATGTAATAAGAACAGATTATAAACCAAAAACTGACTTATTAGATTTAAAAGTTAAAGATTATGCAATGAAGCCTAAGTTTAAGGCTAGTACTACTAAGTATAATGTTACAGTACCAAATAAAGTAAATAAGGTTAAAGTAATAGTTAAGGTTCAAGAAGGATCTAAATATGAAATAACTGGTGCTGATAATCTTAAAGTAGGTAAGAATGTAGTACTTGTAAAAGTAACTGATGAAAAAGATTTCGTTAAGTACTATACAATTGATGTTAATAAAGAAGCTAAGAAATTATTCTTAGGAATTGGATGGATCCCATTCTTAATAATATTATTCTTATTACTATTATTATTACTTCTTTTATTACTATTATTAAGAAGAAGAAAAGAAAAGAAAAAGAGAAAAGCAGCTGCAGCATTAATGAATAAAGAATCATCAGATGATGATACAGTTAAACAAGAAGCTCCAGTTCATATTGATTTTAAACCTGAATTTAATTTCAATTCTAAGAATGGAACTGATGATGATGTAGTATACTCTGGGGGATCTATGCTTAATGGTGTGGATGAAAAGAAACTAATTGATAATCAAGAAACTATAGTAGATGCTAAATATGATATCTATGATGATGTAGTTACTAAAGATGAATTAGTTGATGCCTTAAATGAAGGAATTAGAACTAAAAACGTAGATAAGCTTCAAATGCTTCTTGATCAAGAAAATCTTAATCGTAAGAAAAAAAGAATGAAGAAAAAAGATGAAGAGGGAGAATCAGAAGATGAATATGTTCCAGAACATTCATCTAATGATTATGATGAAGAATAGTTGTATTATTAGTAAAATAATGATATAATTTATATATAGGAGGCTAATATGAGTAAGAAAAAATTAGGAATAATTATAGGTGCTGCAGTAATAGTTGTCGCTGCTTTAGTAATAGGTATAGTTCTTTATTTTGGAAGATCTAACGAAAAAGTTTTAACTGCTAATTTAACTAAGTTAGGAGAACAATTCTATACAGAATTCTATTATCCTAGCCAAGAAAAATCTCAAGAAGATGTTAAAGAATTCGTTAAGAAATTTGAAAAGACTGGTATTAAAGTTAATTTAGAAAATATTGCTAAAGTTAGTAAAGTTGATCAAGATTTAGTTAAATCTATGGTTAATAATAAAACTAAAAAAGAATGTGATAAGACTGCTTCATATGTAATTATTTATCCTGAAAAACCATATGGTAAAACTGATTACAAAGTTGAAGTTAATCTAGATTGTGGTTTTAAGAAATAGTTTTAATCGAAAAAGAAATGATAGATAATCTATCATTTTTTTTGTGTTATAATATTTGTATAAACTCAACCACAGGTTCGTGTTAATTTTATATTAAAAATAGTATATTAGTTCTTGAAAGGAGAGGAACCATATGGATTTAATTAAGATAGGTAAATTTATTAGTTCTAAAAGAAAAGAAAAAGATATAACTCAAAGTGAATTAGCAGAGAAACTATATATAACAGATAGAGCAGTATCTAAGTGGGAGACTGGTATATGTTTACCTGATGCTGATAAAATGTTAGACTTATGTAATATTCTAGGTATCAGCGTTAATGAACTTCTAAATGGTGAAAATATTGATATGAAAGATTTAAATAAGAAAACAGATGAATTACTTCTAGAACTTGCTAAACAAGAGGAATTAAAAAACAAAAAACTAATTACAAGTATGTGGGTAATGATGATAGTAACAGTTATATTTTATGTAGGAATTTTGGCACTTGCTTGTGCAACTTTAAAGGAAGGACCAGTTTTAGGGACAATTATAACTGTATCAACAATAATTGTAGTTTTAGCAGCATTCTATGCATTAAAACTAGAAGTAGAAGCTGGATACTATGAATGTAAAGAATGTCATAATAGATATATACCAAGTTATATGGAAGCTTTAATGGCTCCACATATGAGTACAACTAGATATTTAAAATGTCCTAAATGTGGTAAAAGAACTTGGTCTAAAAAAGTTATGAAAAAATAAAAGAGATAATATCTCTTTTTTTATGCTATAATTATACTAGGTGATAGTATGAGTAAGAAAGTTAAAAGAATACTAATTGCTGCAGTTATATCAGTAGTATTCTCAGTAGGAGCAATTCTTGTTTTAGTTCAAACTATGTATAAAGCTCAATATAATTCTAATGGGGTAAGTCATATGTTAGTTGTAACAATAGATACTGCTCAAGAAAAAGAGTATATAGGAGATTTAGAAGGACATAGTTTATACATAGAAAAACTAAATAAAGAAGAAACAGTATTTAGATCTAAAGATGCTGAAAATGTTTCTATTAAGAGAGCTTTAAATGAAAAATTAGTATCAATTGAAGATTGGAAAAAATATGCTTTTAGAGTAGTAGAAAAAGATGGATATGAAATATTAAAATATGATAATTATGAAATAGCTATTTATAGTAATGAAATAATTATAAGACCATTATCCAAGTAGGTTTTATGAAGAAAATATTGATTTGTTTGTTATTTATACTTGTATTAACTGGGTGTAATTCTAGTAAAGAAAATCTTATTGTTAATTGTGAAAAAAAAGAATCTTATATAGAATTAAAAACTGGTAATACTTTTACTTGTGAATTAATGAATAATGAATACAAGTTTACAATAGATAGTATTAAAGATGATATTGTTACTTTAAAAGTAAATAAAGTTGGATTAACTAAGTATAATGATAATGGTACTATTAATCTAATGAAAGAGATAAAAGAATTTAAAGTAGAAAAAGGAAAAGAATTAAATTTAACTACACAAACTGAAGATTATAGTGAATATATAATAATTAGTTGGTAAGACCTAGGGAACTAGGTTTTTTCTTTACAAAAATATATCTATTTGTTATATTTATAATAGGAGGAGTATATGGAAGCTATCGAGACTTTAGAAGAAAAATCTTCAACAAAATTTGTTGAAGTAAGTGCTTTAGAAGTACCTAAAGAAGAAACAGAAAATAGCGGTGAATCATATTTTGATGGTAGTTTACTTGGATTACTTGCTTTTACTTATTTTTATGCTACTATTACTGTTATAACTGCAGGACTTTTGAGCGCTTGGGGTAAATGTTTATTAAATGAATACATTTACAATCATACAGTTATAAGCGGCAAAAGATTAAAATTTGAGGGATCTGGAAAGGATTTATTCCCAAGAATGTTTAAATGGGATTTCTTTAAACTAATCACATTTAATATTTATTCTATTTGGGTACCAACTAGGTATAAAGAATGGGAAGTATCTAATCTACATTTCGAAGATGAAAAACTAGTAGAAGGAAATAGTTATTTTACTGGTACAGTAGGAGCATACTTTGGTATTAATTTATTATATTGGTTAATTACTGGAGTATCATTTGGTTTATTACAACCAATTGCATATATTATTAGACTTAAATGGGAATTAAATCATACTATTATTAATAAGAAAGTGGTAGTATTTAGAGGTAGTGCTGGAGCATACTTTGGAAAAAGGATACTATGGACTTTATTAAGTATGGTTACTTTTGGTATATATGGATTCTGGATTCATATAAATACATTAAAATGGCAATTTAGTAATACTTTCTTACTAAAGAAAGGTGAAAGAGATGGTAATATACCAGAAACTGTTTCATCTTCTAATGGAGTAATTACTGTTAAAGCTAAAAAAGGTATTAGTAAACCTGTATTATTCACTATAATAGGTGTAGTAGCAGTAGTAGTAATAATCTTGCTAATAAATATTATTACTTTATTTGGTGATTCTAAACCTGAAATAGAAGAAGAAATTAGAAGTGTAGCAGTAGAAGCTAATAACTATATTAAACAATATGGATTAAATGCAGACGATAATATGAATAGTGGATTACCATATAAGAATATTAAAAAGTTACATCTAGAACCATTAGATAATTTTAGAAAATCTGGTGGTAAAGGATGGACAGAATATTATGATAATTATGATGATTATGATTATTATACAAACGAATATTCTAAGAGCATTTATGTAGAAATGATCTTAAGAAAGAAATCTACTGTTTGTAAGGTAGTAATAAGTAGTAAATATAATGAACCATCTGTAAAATGTAATTCATTTAAAGGTTTTTGGGCAGAAAGATTAAATATAAATGGTGGTAATGGTTTTAGTAATAGTAAATCTTTACCAACTTATGAAAATTATAATGATTATTATTAAAAGTAAATACAAAAGTATTTACTTTTTTTGTGGAAAATACTTGTAAAATTATAAGCTATCTTGTTTTTTATAAAATAATATTATGATATACTAAAAGCGGAGGTATATACGATGGGAAAATTTTGTTCTAAATGTGGAAAAGAAGGAAAAGCAAATGCTAAATTTTGCGAATTTTGTGGGAATCAAATGGTAGAAGAAACTGTAACTACAGTTGAATCTGAATCAGTTACTCCAACAAATGGAATGGCACTTGCTGGATTTATTCTTTCATTCTTTGTACCAGTACTTGGATTAATATTTTCAATAATAGGTGTAGCTAAAGCACCAAGATTAAATGGAAATAGAAGAGGATTAGCAATAGCAGGTATTATTATTTCAGCAATTGGTATTGGTCTAACAGCTTTAATTTATTTTGGTTATTTTGCTGCAATACTTGATGAAGCTACATCATACAGTTATTATTATTAATATTGTGAATAAAAAAGAACTTATTGGTTCTTTTTTTATTTACCTATATTGACACTTTTTATTTTGATTTTAATACATACTAATTATGCCATGATAATCCGTGCTATAATAAAATTAATAATGGAGGTTTTATGGAAAAGAAGATTATAGTAATAAATGGATCCGGAGGATCAGGAAAAGATACATTTGTATCTTTCTGTAGTGAATTTAAAAAAGTATTAAATATTTCCTCAATAGATAAAGTAAGAGAAGCTGCTAATATACTAGTAGATTGGGATGGAGATAAAAATGAAAAATATAGAAAACTACTAGTAGATTTAAAAAGATTGAGTATTGAGTATGATGATTGCCCTACAAAATATATTATGTCTAGGGCAGAAGAGTTTAAGAATTCTGATGATGAACTAATGTTTATACATATAAGAGAAGCAGAAGAAATGGATAAAATGAAGAATTTATTAGGAGCAAAAACTCTTTTAATAACTAATCCAAGAGTAGCTTTAATAACTTCTAATGATTCCGATGGAAAAGTAAATGAATATAATTATGATTATACTATTTTAAATGATGGGACTTTAGAAGATTTAAAAAATAAAGCAGAAAGATTTATTGGTGAATTATGGCAACATTAATACAAATGGTAGAATTAGCCGAAAGAAATAACTGGAATTTTAGTATGGATATAGAAGATAATAGACCATATTTTATGAAAGACGGTAAATATGCTGCACCAGATGAAACAACAACAAAAGAAGATAAAGAATTATTAGCAGGTATTATATCTGAAGGATCAGATGAATTAAAAAAAGCAATATTAATTTGTTGGGAGAATAATCTTAAAATAGCAGGACCTTGTTCAGGAATAAAAGAAGAACATAAAAATCAACCTCATTCTGTTCATTTTGGTGTAATGGGACCAGAAGATATGATTATGCCTTTATGTGAAAATTTAAAAGCAAAATTACCGGATTATGATCATATGTATAGAGAAAATACAAATAATACTGCAAGATATGATTTTGATTATTTCTTAAAAGGCAAAAATTTATCTAAAGAAGAATCTAATACAATATTTAAAGTAATAGTTTCGTCTTTAGAAGATACATTAGGTATACATGATGATAAAAAAGCACTAAGTTAATAGTGCTTTTTATGCTATAATCAAGGTAGGTGATACTGTGAAAAAAAAGAAACGTTCAGGAAAGAAAATAATAATCATTATAATGATTATTATTGCATGTGTAGTAGGACTAGGGGTAGGAGTATATTTTGTTGGTAAGAAAGTATTAAATGATATGTGTCCAGCAGGATATGAATTAAAGAGTGGATGGAAATGCCACATGTTAATAAAAGAAAAAGCAAAAAAGAAAGTATACTGTAAAGAAGGATATGCATTAAATGATAAAGATGTTTGTGTTAAAACAGAGTATATAGATCCTAAAATAGAGTATTATTGTGATAATACTGAAACAACATCTGGAGATGTATGGCTTACTGCTTCAACACTTTCAGGAAGTGTATGCTCGTTTACTTCAAATCATTATGCTGTGGAAAAGAAAGAATGCCCAAATGGATTTTATCCTTATAATGATGATAAATGTACAGGATACATGATATTGAATGCACCTTACTCTGAATTTAGAGGATATTATTGCGTAGATTTAGGAAATGGAGTAATTCAAGATGGAACTAAATGTAAACACATAATATATCCTAATTACAATGTATATAAAGTATGTATAGATGGTTTTGTTTTAAATGGAGATATATGTACTAAATATGAAACATATAATGCAAGATATAATATATCTTGTCCTGATGGATATAAATATGAAAATAATACATGTGTTAAAACAACAGCTATTGAATCAGAATTTGATTTAATATGTGAAGAAGGCTATACATTAAGAGGTACTTACTGTGAAACACACATATATGCAGATGCAAATAAGCCATGGAGGAAATAGTATATGGCAGAATTAAGAGATTTATACGATATAAATAGTAATAGAACAGATAAAACATATTATAAAGGAGATCCTATTCCAGAGGGTTATTATCCAATGGTAGTAATGGTAGTTATTAGAAATTCTAAAGGGGAATTTCTAATGCAAAAAAGAGTAGAATCTAAAGGTGGAGATTGGGGAGTAACTGGAGGACATCCTAAATCAGGAGAAACTCCAATTGAAGGTATAATAACTGAAGTAAAAGAAGAATTAGGTTTAGATTTTTCAAATGAAAACTTTATTGAATATGATTCTGGTTGTGATGGACATGATTGCTATAAAATGTATTTTGTTACTAAAGATATAGATTTGAAAGATATAATAATTCAGGAAGAAGAATTAACTGAAGTAAGATGGTTTACTATGGAAGAACTAGATAATATGGTTAAGACTGGAGAATTAAATCCTAATCAAGCAGCATGTTTTGAAAAAGTATGTAATTATATAAAAAACACTAACTTATGTTAGTGTTTTTATTATAATATTCAATTATATTAATATATAGTTCTTCAGTCTTTTTAAGACTACTATAATTAATATACTCGTTTTTTTGGTGAGATGTATCAGGACCAGGACCTAGTATTATAAAATTTTTATCTATAAATGATCCTTCAGTTAAACCACCAAAAGTCCCTTTCTTAGAAGATATTTTTTCTATAAAACTAATATCATTATTATTTATTTTAGGATTGACTCTATTAATTATATATAATTTAGAATTATAATTTTTTAATTCTAAATTAATATAATCTAAAATTATATCAATATCTTCTTCTTTAGCTATTCTAAAATCTATCGTAATAGAACATTTTCCTGGTACAGAATTAATTGTTTCTCCACCATTTATCATTCCAATATTCATGGTAGTATAAGGAATATCAAAATCTTTTACTATTTCTTTTTTTAAATTGTTTTCATAATAATATTTAATTTTATCTATAAAACTTATACACTCATATATAGCATTTATTCCTTTATCTGGAGTAGAGGAGTGACATTTCTTTCCAAAGAACTCTATTTTAAGTTCTAAGACCCCTTTAGTGCCATATATAGGAACATTATTAGTAGGTTCCCCTATTATTATATTTGAAGCGTTAATCTCTTTAAGAATGGCTTTAATTCCTTCAAACCCTAGTTCCTCATCATTAGTAAAATATAATGATAATTTGTTTTTATTTAAATCTATTTTGGATATAGAAGATAATATAGCAGCTATACCACCTTTCATATCACATGCCCCAAGTCCTATAAGCTTATCTCCATCCTCTTGTAATTTAAATGGGTTACCATCCCAAGATTCATAATCTACTGTATCAGTGTGACCAATAAATCCAATATTTGGATTAAGATCATTATATGCAATTAAACATTTTTTAACTCTTTTAGTAGTAAAATTATATTTCTTTAAATAATCTTCTATAAAATTCATTATTTCTTTATTTTCTTTATCTTTTATAGTATTAAAACTAACTAGTTTTTTTAATATGTCTTTCATAATATTCTCCTTTCTAAAACAAATATGCTTATACCTAAAAAAAGTACAGGTTATAACCTGTACTTTTTAATATTTATATAAAATTCATACAGGTATAAGCAACGCAAAAACCACTTATACCTATAATCGATTAATTATCGATGTGTATAAGTGTTACCTATATGATGTAAAAATCCTTTTGAATATGTTCCCATATAAATAACTTCCTTTCTAACTAAAGAATAACACTTATTTTTTTATATGTCAAATTGCTATTTACTAAAATACATATCTTTTGTAATCATCATGTCTTTATTAGTTTGTATAAATCCAGCTTTTTTAAATAACTTAATGGCATTTACTCTATTAAATGGTATCTCATCATGTAATTCATCAATATCATTTTCTTCAAATGCTATTCTTTCTAATTCTATTAAAGCTTTATAAGCATAACCATTACCTCTATATTTATTTTGAATTAGTATCCCCATGTGATGAGTATCATTATTTGGATAATAGTATATTTCTCCGATAGGTTCATCTATTCCTTCTACATAGATATATCTATAGAACTTATCTGGTTCTTTATTAATCCATTGTTCATACCATCTAAGCATATCATCATCAGTCTTATTGATTGTTCCGGTTAATTTATTATAACCGCTTAAATCAATATCATATCCAGCATTATAGGACATAGTATCTGGATCCATCATCCATTTTTGACAATGTTTTAAATCTTCTTTACTTGGGAATTTAAAGTAAATTTTATTCATGGTATCACCTAGGAAAATTATAACATAAAAAAAAGTAGCTACGCTACTTTAATTACAAATGGCAGGGGTGGAGAGAATCGAACTCCCAACAAAAGTTTTGGAGACTCCTATTATACCATTTAACTACACCCCTGTTTGGGTACGAATAAATAATAACATATTTATTATATTTTATCAATAAAAAAACTAGATTTAATCTAGTTTTTATTAAATAAATCTTTAATATTATCTATACCTGTATTAACTTTATCAGTAGCATTAATTAGATTTTTATATGGTTTTAAAGCTTCTTCTACTTTTAGGTATAAGATATATCCTGCTACTATAATAGCTATTACTAATAATGCTATACCAGCTATTTTAGCTATTAATAAAGTTTTTCTTCTTTTTTCGATTTTTTCTAGTTTTTCTAATCTTTTTTCTAATTCTTTAATTTTTTCTTCCATAAGAACTCCTACTACAAATATTATAGCATAAAAATAATATTTTTATGTTATAATTAATCTTGGTGGTAATATGAAGATTATTAAAATTAGTGCTATATGGTGCCCAGCATGTATTATTACAAATAATGCTTTTAATAAACTTAAAAATGAATATAGTTTTGAATTAGAAGAATTAGATTATGATATGGATGATATAGAAGAATATAATGTTGGAGATGTATTACCAGTATTGATCTTTATTAAAGATAATAAAGAAGTAGATAGATTAATTGGAGAAAAAAATTATAAAGAAATAGAAGAGGTTATAAAAAAGTATGAATAAGATTTTAAAACGCATTATTATTTTACTACTATTATTTATACCATTATCGGTTAAAGCAGATACTAAATATAATATATATTTATTCTATGGAGAAACATGTCCTCATTGTGCAGAAGAAGAGGAATTCTTAGAGTCGTATTTAGGTATATATGATAATGTAGAATTAGTTAAATATGAAGTATGGAATAGTCAAGATAATAGAGAATTACTTGTTAAAGTACAAAATGAATTAAATAATCATACTAGTGGTGTTCCATATCTAGTTATTGGAGAAAAAGCCATAATAGGGTATTTAGATGGTACTACTGATAAACAAATTAAAAAAGAAGTAGAGAATTATACATCTAGTAAGAATCCGGTAGATGTTATTAAATTAATTGATGAAGGTAATCATATAGAAAAACCAAAAGAACCAGAAACACCTAGTGATAATAAATTTACTTTACCTATATTGGGAGAAGTAAATGCTAAGAATGTATCATTACCATTACTTGCAGTAGTATTAGGTTTAGTAGATGGATTTAATCCATGTGCTATGTGGATATTATTATTCTTAATTAGCATATTAATAGGACTTAAAGATAAAAAGAAATTGCTATTATTGGGATCAGTATTCTTAATAACTAGTGGATTAGTTTATTTCTTATTAATGTTTACTTGGTTAAGCGTAATAGCTAAAGTTAGTGTTTCTTTAGTATTTAGAATAATAATAGCAGTATTTGCTTTAGTAGCAGGTATATATAATTTATATAGTTATATTAAGTCTTTAAAGAAAGATGATGGTTGTACTGTTACAAATACTAAGCAAAGAAAAACTATAATGACTAAGATTAAAAAATTTACTAGTGAAAAGAATATTCTAATAGCAGTATTAGGAATAATAGTATTAGCTATAGGAGTTAATTTTGTAGAGTTATTATGTTCTGCTGGATTACCAGTATTATTTACTGAAATATTATCTATTAATAAAGTATCTGTTGGTATGGGATTAATTTATAATTTAATATATATTATATTCTTTATGCTAGATGATTTTATTATTTTTATAATAGCAGTAGCTACTATGAATGTTAAAGCAATTAGTACTAAATATAGTAAATATTCTCATTTAGTAGCAGGTATTATTATGCTTTTGATAGGTATACTTTTAATTATTAAACCTGAATGGGTTATGTTTAATTTTTAAAAAGGTCTAAATGACCTTTTTTTCTTATAAATTAACTAAAAACCCTTTACAAAACCTTTATTTTAAAGGTATAATTAATATGTATAAAGATAGGAGGCAGGGTTATGGTAAATAGATTTGATTATAACAATGAAAGTGTTATGGCAATTTTAAACAACGCTAATTATACAGATGAACAAAAGAAAGCTCTTTTCGAAAAGTATAAATCAGACTTAAAAGAATTAAGAAGGAAAGAAATAATAGATAGATTAAATGAATATGCTAAAAGCAATCCTGTTATTACTCAAGAAGACTATGTAGAAGCTCTTAAGAAATATAATGATGATGATTTAAGCAAACCATTTGAAGTTATTGAATCAGAATTAAATGCATTTAAAACTTCTATGGATAATAAATACAGAGAATATTTAATTAAGAAGGAAGAGGAAGAAATGGCTGCTGCTACAGCTGTAGCAGAAGTTACTGAACCAGAAGAAGATATAGAAATAACTCCTGATGTAACACCATTTACTAGTACACAACCTGCTCCAGTAGTAGAACAACCTGTAGTAGAAGCTCCAGTTGCTCCTGAAGAAGATAATTTAGCACCAACTGTATTTGAAGATAAAGAAGTAAAAGAAGTAATGCCTGAAGAACTTCCTGAGGCTTCTGGTCAAAAAGGAAATGCAAGTGCAATAATAATTAGTATTATAGCTATTATTATTGGTATTGTAATAATGTTTGCAATTATTAAACTAAAATAAAAGTAGAATCAAGTGATTCTACTTTTTTTTGAATAAATTTAGTTGTTTCATAGGAGGATCTATAACATGATTTCTTATTACTATATTAGGATGTTTAGTTGAGTATATAAAATCTATTGTATATAGAGACATTAGGAATAATATTAAAACTGCAACAGATTTATAACTTATTTTATCAAATATTTTTCTTAGTTTTGGAGCTATAAGATATATTAATACTACACCAAATATTCCAAATACAATTGAACTCATTAAACATACTCTACCATCTATATTAAATGGTATATCATGATATGTCCACCAAGTCATACCTTTAGTTGTCTCTAGATAAAGACCAGTTCCGTATTCGATTATTGTACAGAATACAAATGATCCCATAAATACAATTGCAGGCATTTTTCTAAATCTATTTAATAAGAAATATAATACTACTGCACCAGCACCATAAATAGGCTCCCATGGGCCAAATAATACACCATGATTAGCAAGTACTCCAAATTGTAATAAATCATATATTCCTTCCCATAACCATCCTATTATAGCGATAGTAAAAAACATAAAGAGAAGGAATAATCTATTACGACTTTTTTCAACTCTATTCATAATATCTCTCCATAATAAAATAGTATCATTTAAAATAAAAATTGTTAAGTAAAATAGATATAATATACTTGTTATTTACAAAAAACTGTGTTATATTATGTATGTATTTTTTATGGCGGAGTTGGTGAAGTGGTTAACACGGCAGATTGTGGCTCTGTTATGCAAGGGTTCGACTCCCTTATTCCGCCCCATTTTAAAAAGAAAGTTGCTTAGGCAACTTTTTTATTGTTTTAAAATATA